>NZ_BAAAXV010000011.1:0-300000 GCF_039535785.1 Nonomuraea helvata | reverse complement strand
CGGCGGCCAGCATGTCGGCGGTCGCAGCCAGATGGCGCGGGTTGGCGACGCACTCGCCGTCGCTGGTGGCGACCAGCGATGCCACTCCCATATCGAGACCGACAACCACACCGGTGGTGGGCAGTGGCTGGGCGGGCACATCTTCGCACGACAGGACGACGTACCAGCGGTTGCCCTCCCGCTTCACGCTGATTGTCTTCACCCGGCCCTTGACCGGCCGATGCTGGTTGACGCGCACGTGCCCCATGCCCTGAAGACGCACGAACGTAGCCGTGGGATGCTCAGGCTGGGAGTCCCATCGGCAGCCGTCGCCATCCCGTGGCCACTCCACGGTGTGAAACCAGCCCCGGCCCTTGAAACGCGGATATCCCGGCTTATCCCCCCTCTTGACGCGGCGGAAGAACGCGGCGAACGCCTTGTCCAGACGGCGCAGAGTGGCTTGCTGAGACGAAAACGACCATCGGCCCTGACCGTCAGAGTCCTCGGCGCGGATCTCCTTTAACTCCGCCGATTGATCGCCGTACCGGACAGTCACGGCCGCCCTAGCGTAGGCAGTACGGCGATGCTCCAGCGCGGCGTTGTACAGCTGGCGGTGATCCTCCAGACACGCGGCGAGCGCCACGGCCTGCTTGCTGGTGGGGCGCAGCAAGAACTTGAACGATCTGCGCACATCCACCTCCCACGTTGGGTAACGACACGACCACGCTATCGGCAGACGCCGACAAAATCGTCAGGAACGTGGCCGTCTCCTCGTCGTGACACGGCTGCTCAGCGGAGGAAAAAGCCGCTAGCGCATCCGCTATCGTCTAGGACGTGACGCGACTGGCGCATTGGGTGGGATCGACCACCAGGGAGCGAAAGGAGCGGAGGCCGTGCGCCTGGGTCTTCGCACATCGTCAATGATGACAGGAGAGTCATGAGTTCTCTCGCTAGCGTCGACCCGCAGATCGCCGAGCTCGTCAAAGCGGAGGAGCGGCGTCAGGCCGACACCGTCAAGCTCATCCCGTCAGAGAACTACGTGTCCAAGGCCGTGCTGGAGGCCACCGGCACCGTCCTGACGAACAAGTACTCCGAAGGCTACGCGAACAAGCGTTACTACGAGGGCCAGCAGGTCATCGACCAGATCGAGGTCCTGGCCATCGAGCGGGCCAAGTCGCTGTTCGGCGTCAACCACGCCAACGTCCAGCCCTACTCCGGCTCGCCCGCCAACCTCGCCATCTACCTGGCCTTCATGCAGCCGGGCGACACCTTCATGGGCATGAACCTGCCCTCCGGCGGCCACCTGACCCACGGCTCGCCCGTGTCGATCACCGGCAAGTGGTTCAAGCCCGTCTCCTACAACGTGCGCAAGGAGACCGGCCGCGTCGACATGGACCAGGTCCGCGAGCTCGCCCTGGAGCACCGGCCCAAGGTGATCTTCTGCGGCGGCACGGCGATCCCGCGCACCATCGACTTCCCGGCCTTCGCCGAGATCGCCCGCGAGGTCGGCGCGATCCTGGCGGCCGACATCGCCCACATCGCGGGCCTGGTCGCGGGCGGCGCGCACCCCTCGCCCGTCGGCCACGCCGACGTCATCTCCACCACCACGCACAAGACGCTGCGCGGCCCGCGCGGCGCGATGCTCATGGCCAATGACGACGAGAAGGCCACCGCGCTCAACAAGGCGGTCTTCCCCGGTCTGCAGGGCGGCCCGCACAACCACACCACCGCGGCCATCGCGGTCGCGCTGCACGAGGCCGCGCAGCCGGAGTTCAAGGCCTACGCCCACCAGGTGGTCGCCAACGCCAAGGCGCTGGCCGAAGAGCTCAACAGCCGCGGCTTCGACCTGGTCTCCGGTGGCACCGACAACCACCTGATCCTCATCGACCTGACCTCCAAGGGGGTCGCGGGCAAGCCCGCCGCCAAGGCGCTCGACCGGGCCGGTCTGGAGACCAACTACAACACGGTCCCGTTCGACCCGCGCAAGCCCTTCGACCCGTCCGGCATCCGCATCGGCACGCCGTCCGTCACCTCCCGCGGGATGGGCGAGGCGGAGATGCGGCAGATCGGCGCCTGGATGGACGAGGTCGTCGGCGCCCTCGCCAAGGGCGACGCCGAGGACGTCATCGCTCGCGTCCACCGCGAGGTCAGCGAGCTCACGGCCCAGTTCCCGGCCCCGGGCCTGTAAATCTCCCGTACGGCGGCGCCGGGTGGGCCAGGGGAACGCCGCGCCACGCGGGCTCCGGGCGCACAGGAACGCCCCGCCGCACGGGCTCCGGGTGCGGCGGGGCGTTCTGGGCGAGCGGGGCGGGCCGGAGTGCCTCGCTCGCGGTGGCCGGCCGGCGGCCCGGGGGACGTGGACCGGGGCCGACCCGGGAGGGCCTGCCGGGGGGACGGGACCGAATCGTCCCCGTTCGGGAGGCCGGAAGCCAGAGGATCGGGAGCCTCAGCCGAGGAAGAGGTAGTCGGCCCCGTACGGGACCTTGGCCTCCGAGCCGGGCGAGCAGGAGCCGGTCGGCGCGACGCCGCCCGTGGTGTTGAGGCGCAGGATCTGCGTGGCGTGCGCGAGCAGCCCGCTCTCCTTGCCCGCCTGGGTGGCGTCGAGCACGAGTTCGGGGATGTTGCCGTCGCCGTTGGGCGTCTTGGTGACGACCGAGCCGCGCACCGCGCTGCCGTCCGGAGCGATCCACTGCGGCGGGCCGGCGGCGGGCGTCACGAAGGAGTGGTCGATCCCGCGCCGCAGCCTGGCTGACACGCCGAGCTGGGTGAAGGCGTACCCGCCCGACGGCTGTGCCGTGCAGGAGTAGATCTGCGCGCCGCGCAGCACCTCGGCGGTGAGCGCGCGCGGGTGGGTGAACGGCCGGTCGGACAGCTGGCCGCGTACGGCGCCGCCGTCGAAGTCGAGCGTGTGCAGGTTCGAGTAGTAGCGGTCGGGGTGCGCGGCGATGCGCCTGACCACCGCGGCGGCGAGCGGCGTCTCACCGGCGACGCCGGTCACGTTCTCGGGCAGCGCGCCCGCGAACAGGTCCGCGACCACGGGGCCGTTCCTGCCGGTCACGCCCTTGTGCAGGTGGCCGTTGGTCACCTGGCCGAGGCCCGACCAGAAGGCGGTGTAGGCGACGGACGAGCCGTTCGGGCGCAGCCACCAGACGGCCTGGCCGTCCTGGTCGCCGCGCTTCTTGCCGTCGTTCTCCGGCACCTCCTGCGCCCCGTCGGCGCGCGCGGAGAGCGTGGCCTGGTTGCTGCCCTGCAGGACGCCGTTGAGGTCGATCGGCTTGTTCAGCCGGTGGAACTGGCCGCGTACGGCGCCCTTGGGATGTTCGGCGTCGTGCAGGTTGGCATAGAAGCCGCCGGGGTTGTCGATGAGCGACGTGACGAGCTCGTTGTCGGCCTTGACGGTGCCGGTGACGCCGAGCACGGTCGCGGGCAGCGGCTTGGTGAAGAACTCGAGCTTGACGTCGCCGTTCGCACCCTTGGCGCCCAGGTGGACGTGGCCGGCGGTCGGCGTGTCGATCTTGTTCCAGCGGATCGCGTACGTGACCTCGTTCCCGCTGATCCTGAGCACGACCGTCGAGCGGCCGTCGGCGTCACCCTTGACCCCCACCTCGTTCGCGCCGCGCAGGCCGGCCGCGAGATAGACGTCGTCACCGGAGGCGTGAGCAGGCGCGGGAGCGACGAGCAGGGCGGCGGCGAGCAGTGTGCTAGGAATCCCGAGCTTTCGGACGAACATGGCTAAACCTCTTAAACGGTTGGATATTCCGGTCGGTACGGCAGGCAGTACGCGGCCGGAACCCACGGAGGTTCAACCCAGGAATCCGTAAATTTACACACAAGGGCGGAGGCAGGAAAAAGCCCTCCCACCAGCGGCGGGAGGGCTCGGCACGCCTGTCGGTCAGACGTTGACGGTGAGCAGCTTCTTACCTGTCGAGGTGACCACCTCGAAGTGGTCGATGTCCTTCAGCGGCGTCGCGCTGCCGCCGTGCATGTAGAGCGGATCGGGCGAACCCGGCACTCCGTACCCGGCTGGAGGTACGGACCACCCGGTCATGACCCGCCGCTCGCCCGACTTGCCGACCGAGACCAGCTCGCACTCGAGCGGCCCTTTCACCCCGGCCAGCTTGAGCGCCGCGTGCGTGCCCCAGGCCTTGGACTCGACCACCAGCCCGCCGGTCACCCCGTCGACGCCCTTCCCCTCGATGGGGACGCCGTCGGCGTAGAACTGCTCGGCGGGCCCCAGATGGTTGGCGTGGCCCTGCGCGATCTGCGGCGCGGCCTCCCCGTTGAGCTGCGTGCCGACCGTCAGGCCGCCGGCCACCAGCGTGACCGCCGCCGCCATCCCGATCACGAACGTCCCCCTGCGCGTCCGCCGGTCGGCCGCCTTCTTGCGCTGGAGCAGGTCGATCACCGGCTCGGGGGACGGCACGTCGTACTCCTCCACCGGGCCGATCCCGCTCAGCACGCTCGCCATGCCGGACAGATCGGACAGCTCGGAGCGGCAGGGCGCGCAGCCGAGGAGGTGGGCCTCGAAGGCCTGCCTGTCGTCCTCCTCCAGCAGGCCGAGCGCGTACGCGCCCACGTCCGTGTGCTCGACTCTCGAAGTCACGCCGTCACCCCCCTCTCCTCCAGTGCGATCCGCAGCGCGCGAACGGCGTAGTAGACCCGGGATTTCACGGTGCCGACCGGGATGCCGAGCGCCTCGGCGGCGTCGTTCACGGACCGGTCCCGCAAGATCGTCTCGTTGAGGATCTCGCGATGTGCCGGTGACAACGCCTTCAGCGCCTCTGACACGACCACCTGGTGCAGCAGTCCCTCCATCTCGTCAGGCACGGGCAGGCTCTCCAGCGGCCCGTCGCCCGACTCCTGAGGGCGGGCGTCCCGGCGCCGCCGGTCATCGATCACGATACGTCTGGCGACCGTCGCCAGCCAGGGCATCAGCGAGACCGACTCGGGATCGAGCTGCTCCGCACTGCGCCAGGCCCGGATCATGGTCTCCTGCACCACGTCTTCCGCCCACTGCCGATCGCCCGCCGTCAGCCTGATCACGAAGGCCAGGAGCGGCCTGTGATATTCCCGGTAGAGCGCGGACACTGCCGCCTCGTCATTTGGCACCCCGTCATCCGG
Source organism: Nonomuraea helvata (assembly GCF_039535785.1). Lineage (NCBI taxonomy): Bacteria > Bacillati > Actinomycetota > Actinomycetes > Streptosporangiales > Streptosporangiaceae > Nonomuraea > Nonomuraea helvata. The sequence goes on along the minus strand of NZ_BAAAXV010000011.1, from coordinate 294,900 downwards.
CCGCACGCGGCGGATCCAGTGTCGAAAGCCCGGCTTGCCCATGGGGGCGGCTCCCTCGGCCGAGGGCGGGGGATACGTGCTGGTGTGCATCATTCCCCTTTCTCGCGTCCGTCGGCAGGTGGTACGGCCAGCCGCCCTGGCGCGGTTCAACAAATCGCGATACTTAATCCGATTGCGTCCTCGCGGACAGGGTGCGTAGAGTCGCTGCCAGAACTGATCGAGGAGGTGAGGACCATGCGGGTTGTCCTGTTCACCGTGCCGTCCATTCACTTCCGGGGGCTCCGCTGAGCCGCCCGGCTCCTTCTCGACCAAAGGGTTCCACTCCGTTGTCTTACGATCTTTCTCTGCTCGGCTGGACCGACCTGCGCGCCGCCGAGCTGCCCGCTGACACCGTCCCCGCCCGCGTGGCCCGCGTCGACCGCGGCGCCGCCGAGGTGATCGCGGCGGACGGTCAGCATCACGTCAAGTACGGCGCCCGCGTCCGCAGGGCGTCGGCCGCCGACCCGGTCGCGCTGCCCTGCGTCGGCGACTGGGCCGCGCTGCGATGGCTGCCCGAGGGCCGGTACGAGCTCGACGAGGTTCTGCCGCGGACGACCGCGTTCATCCGGGGCGGCGTGAGCCGCGACTCGGTGGGCGGCCTGTCGGGCGACGGCCAGGGCCAGGTGCTCGCCGCGAACGTCGACCTCGTCTTCGTGGCCGAGCCGTCCATGCACTCCACGGACTTCGCCGACCTCGGCCGCATCGAGCGCCTCGTCGCGCTGGCCTGGGAGTCCGGCGGCACGCCCGTCGTGCTCGTCACCAAGTCCGACCTGTTCGAGAACGGCCTCGACGAGCTCCTCGACGACGTCCGGGTGGCCGCGCCGGGCGTCGACGTGCACGCGGTCTCGTCCCTGCACGGGGACGGGGTGCCGCTGGTCGCCGACTACCTCGGCGGCTCCCGTACGGCCGTCATCCTCGGCCCGTCGGGCGCCGGCAAGTCCACTCTGGTCAACGCGCTCGCCGGCGACCCCCTCATGGAGACCCAGCAGGTACGCGCCGCCGACGGGCGCGGCCGGCACACCACGGTGCACCGGGAGCTCATCCCGCTGCCCGCGGGCGGGCTGATCATCGACACGCCCGGGATCCGGCGCATCGGCCTCTACGACATCGGCGACGGGGTCGATCTGGTCTTCTCCGACATCGAGGCGCTGGCGTCGCGGTGCCACTTCGGCGACTGCGGGCACTCGAGCGAGCCCGGGTGCGCGGTGCTGGCCGCCCTGGAGAGCGGGGAACTGCCGGAGCGGCGGCTGGAGAGCTGGCGCAAGCTGCAGCGGGAGGCGGCGTGGATGGCCTCCCGGACGGACGCGCGGCTGCGCAAGGAGCAGCTGAGCCGGTGGAAGTTCATCACCAAGGAAATGCGCCGCTCGGGCCGCAACCGCCCCTGACGCCCTCCGCCCGGCCCGATGACGCGACGGCGGGTGCGACGGCGGGTGCCGCGATGTGGGGTGGTCCATGTGTGCGCCCGCGCCACACCCCCGAAGCCCGGGCCAGAGGGAAGAGGCGAGGAGCGCGTGTGAGCGGGTAGTCACAGGTCATGGAGCGCTTCCGAGACCGGGCCGAGGCGGGGAAGCTGCTCGCCGAGCGGCTGAAGGACGCGCACGACCCCGTCGTGCTCGCCCTGCCGCGCGGTGGCGTCGCGGTGGCCGAGCCCATCGCGCGGCGGCTCGACGTCCCCCTCGAGGTCCTCGTGACCAGGAAGATCGGCTATCCGCCCACCCCTGAGCTGGGCGTGGGGGCGATAGCCGAGGGCGGTGAACCGGTGTTCGACCACACGATGCTGCGCCGCCTGGGCATGACGCCCGAGTCCGTCGCAGACGTGGTCGAGAGGGAGCGGCACGAGCTGGCCCGCAGAGTACACGCCTACCGCGGCGACCGGCCGCTGCCCCCGCTCGAAGGGCGAGAGGTGATCGTGGTGGACGACGGCCTGGCCACCGGCGGCACCGCACGGGCCGCGCTCAGGGCGGTGCGCGCGGCCGAGCCCGCCAAGGTGACGCTGGCCGTGCCGGTGGGCGCCCGCGAGACCGTCGGCTCCCTGCGGCAGGAGGCCGACGAGGTGGTCGTGCTGCGCACGCCGGTCGACTTCAGGGCGGTCGGCCAGTGGTACGAGCACTTCGACCAGCTCAGCGACGCCGACGTACTCGGACTCCTGGACAAGGCGAGCAGATGAGGGAGACGGCGTCAGCCGGCGAGTACGGCCCAGACCAGCTTGCGGGCGTCGCCCGGGGACAGCCAGCCCCAGGCGGTGCAGAGGGCGTCCACCAGCCGCAGCCCCCGCCCGAACTCCGAGAACACGTCAGGCGCCGTGGCCACGGGCACCGTGCGGCTGTGGTCGGTCACCACGCATGCCAGCTCGGGCCCGTGCGACAGGAGCCGGAGCTGCGCCGCCCCGCCGCCGTGCCGCATCGCGTTGGTCACCAGCTCCGACACGACGAGCTGAGCGTCAAAGGCCAGCCCCAGCGCGCCCCACGCGGCCAGTGTCTGATCGACGAACCGCCGGGCCGTCGCCACACAGGCCGGCTCCAGCGCGACGCGCTGATGGAAGGGAAACACCGCGTCGCACTCCCAGGCACGCCCCTCCACGAGGATGGAGAAGAGCCAACCTGGTGGCCGGGAACCGATGGCGGCTTGCGGCCGAGCGTCGAAAGTCGTCATTCTGGCCCCCGAAGCGCGGTCTGGTGATCCAATGCCCATCTTTACGGGGAGTGCTTACCGATGCAAGACTTTTCGTCGTTTACGGATGCTGATCGCATCTGCACGTGCAGATGATCTAGGAGCGGTGCGGTGAGCGCAGAGCGCGCGGAGGGAAAACTTCTCAGCCATTCGCCGGGAAGCCCGACGGTGCTGCGGATCCTGCTCGGAACGCAACTGCGCAGGCTCCGCACGGAGAAGGGTATCTCGCGCGAGGACGCCGGATACTCGATTCGCGCATCTCACGCGAAGATCAGCCGGCTCGAGCTCGGTCAGGTCAGCTTCAAGCAGCGGGACGTGGCCGACCTGCTCACCCTGTACGGCGTCACCGATCCCGCCGAGCGCGACCCGCTGCTCGCCCTGGCCAAGCAGGCCAACGCCCCCGGCTGGTGGCACAAGTACGGCGACGTGCTGCCGGCCTGGTTCGAGGTCTACATCGGGCTCGAGGGCGCGGCGTCCAGCATGCGCACGTACGAGAACCAGTTCGTGCCCGGCCTGCTCCAGACGCCCGCCTATGCCAGGGCGGTCATCGAGCTGGCCCATGAGAGGGCCCCGAAAGCCGAGCTCGACCGGCGCGTGGCGGTGCGCACCACGCGACAGAGGCGGCTGGAGAGCGGGCTCACGGTCTGGGCCGTGATCGACGAGGCCGTGGTGCGCCGCACGCTGGGCGGCCCCGAGATCATGCGCGAGCAGATCGCCCATCTCCTCGACCTCACGGCGGAGCGCAACGTCACCGTCCAGATCATGCCGTTCGACCGCGGCGGCCACGCGGCGGCGGGCGGACCGTTCAGCATCCTGCGCTTCCCCGAGCCCGAGCTGCCCGACGTCGTCTACATGGAGCAGCTGACCAGCGCCCTCTACTTGGACAAGCCCGCCGACTCCGACCACTACATGGAGGTCATGGACCGGCTCAGCATCCAGGCTGAGGAGCCGAAGGAGACCAAGCGCTTCCTGGAAGGCCTGCTTTCCCGATGAGCTGCCGTTTCCTGTGAGCCACCCCATACAGGGATTTTTGGTCATCCGCTATATGGAGATCCACGCGTTACCGTATTGTCTCCTCGCAAACGCGGATGCACGTGCATCCGTAACATCGTGAGGAGCTGCCCCCATGCATGAGTTCCGGAACGGAACGCCCGCCGGCCGCCTTCCCGTCGTCTGGCGCAAGAGCAAGCGGAGCAACCCCAACGGCAACTGCGTCGAAGTCGCGAACTTGCCCACAGGGGAGATAGCCATGCGTAACTCACGTTTTCCCGAAGGTCCCGCGCTGGTCTACACGCAGGCGGAGATCACCGCGTTCGTCCTCGGGGCCAAGGACGGCGAGTTCGACGACCTCATCGTCTGAGGCGCGCGGCCGTGACCCCTACGGCCGCGGCGCGCTGTACCAGCGCCATTCAGTGAGGCGCGGACGGCCGGGAAGCTCGGCTCGCCCGGTGGCCCACAGCAGGGCCGTCCACGGATCCGTGTCACGCGGGGCGTCGGGAAAGAGCCGGGCCAGCACCCGCGCGCACATGCCCGCCGGTGGAGCCCAGGCGAGACCGAGGCCCTCGGCCAGGTCGTAGGTGTGCACGAGCGTCTCCACGATGCCCATCGCGGCCGAGCCCTCCGCGTCGGCCGCGCCGAAGCCGTGGTGCGCGAGGACCTGCGGCGGCGTCGTGCGTACCATCGCGGACAACAGCGCGCCGCACGCCTCCAGCACCTGCAGCAGCCCGGTGGGGCCGGCCTCGCGCTCGGCTTGGATGGTGTTACCGGGGCCCTCCGGCCTGCGGCGTTCCAGAACGAACGGGACGTAGGTGTCCAGCGGCGGCGTCCTGAGCCCGAGCTGGGCGGCGTAGGCGAACAGGTCGTCCGCGAGGTGCTCGACCGTCTCCCAGCACGTCCACTCCAGTGAGCCGGCCTTGCCGTCCCAGGCGCTCTCGGGCGCCTGCCGCAGGGTGGCGACGGCCAGCCGGACGGCCTCGTCGAGGTCTTCGGCGGTCACGGGGGATGGCGCGGCTTCGGGCATGCCCGGCACTCTACCGGCGTTCCCGTGCCAGGAAACACGCGCGGCACGGTACTGGACAGTCCCACACTCTGGACCCTGTCTTGGACATACGGGACGGCCCGAGTATCTTCATAGGTATGCCAGCGGACCCCATGCTCGTCGGTCGACGCCACGTCGATCTCCAGCGTGTCCGCAGTGCCATCTGTTGCGACGCCCGCATGTAACCCCATCCTTTTTCACCGCTGAGCGCGTCGCACCCTCCTCTCCACCCCTGCCCTCGATGACGAGGCAGGAGGAAACCTGCGCGCGCCCAAGATCCGAAGGACGCGCAATGAGCACCCCTGCCAGCCGCACTCCTGCCAGCCGGCACCACAAACGCCCGCGCGGCGAAGGTCAGTGGGCTCTCGGTTACCGTGAGCCGCTCAACAAGAACGAAGAGAACAAGAAGAACGACGACGGCCTCAACGTCCGCCAGCGCATCATCGACATCTACTCCAAGCGGGGCTTCGACTCGATCGACCCGGCCGACCTGCGCGGCCGCATGCGCTGGTACGGCCTCTACACCCAGCGCAAGCCCGGCATCGACGGCGGCAAGACCGCCATCCTGGAGCCGGAGGAGCTCGACGACCGCTACTTCATGCTCCGCGTGCGGATCGACGGCGGCCAGCTCGACCTCGCCCAGCTGCGCACGATCGCGAACATCTCCAACGAGTACGGCCGCGGCACCGCCGACCTGACCGACCGCCAGAACATCCAGCTGCACTGGATCGAGATCGAGTCGGTGCCGGACATCTGGGAGCGCCTGGAGGCCGTGGGCCTGTCCACCACCGAGGCCTGCGGCGACACCCCGCGCGTCATCCTTGGCTGCCCGCTGGCCGGGATCGACGCCGACGAGGTGCTCGACGCGACCCCGGCGATCCGCGAGCTGCAGGACCGGATCGTGGGCAACCCGGCGTACTCCAACCTGCCGAGGAAGTTCAAGTCGGCGCTGAGCGGCTGCCCGGCGCACTGCACGGTGCACGAGATCAACGACGTGGCGTTCGTCGGCGTGGTGAACGAGCAGGGCGAGACCGGCTACGACCTGTGGGTCGGCGGCGGCCTGTCGACCAACCCGATGCTGGGCAAGCGGCTCGGCGTGTTCGTCCGGCCGGAGCAGGTGGGCGACGTCTACGAGGGCGTCGTCGGCATCTTCCGCGACTACGGCTACCGGCGGCTGCGGCACCGCGCCCGCATCAAGTTCCTGGTCAATGACTGGGGAGTCGAGAAGTTCCGCGAGGTTCTCGAGCAGGAGTACCTCAAGGCGGCGCTGCCCGACGGGCCCGCCCCCGAGCAGCCGCGTGGCAGCCGCCGCGACCACGTCGGCGTCTTCCCGCAGAAGGACGGCAACTTCTACGTCGGCTTCGCCCCCAAGGTGGGCCGGCTCGACGGCGACAAGCTGCACGTGATCGCCGACATCGCCGAGCGGCACGGCTCCGGCCGGGTCCGCACGACGGTCGAGCAGAAGATGGTCGTCCTCGACGTCGCGCCCGAGCAGGTCGACTCGATCGTGGCCGAGCTGGAGGCCAACGACCTGCAGGTCAAGCCGTCCACGTTCCGCCGCCAGACGATGGCCTGCACCGGCATCGAGTACTGCAAGCTGGCCATCGTCGAGACCAAGGCCGCGGCCGCCGACCTGATCGACGAGCTCGAGCGCCGGCTGCCCACGTTCGACGAGCCGCTGACCATCAACGTCAACGGCTGCCCCAACTCCTGCGCCCGCATCCAGGTCGCCGACATCGGCCTGAAGGGCCAGCTCGTGGTGGACGAGAACGGCGACCAGGTCGAGGGCTTCCAGATCCACCTGGGCGGCTCCCTCGGCGTCAACGCCGGCTTCGGGCGCAAGGTCCGCGGCCTCAAGACCACCGCCAAGGCGCTGCCCGACTACGTGGAGCGCGTCGTACGCAACTACGACACCCAGAAGAAGGAAGGCGAGTCGTTCGCCGACTGGGTGCAGCGGGCCGACGAGGCGGACCTCAAATGAGCGAGCGAGCGGTCCCCTTCCACTGCCCCTACTGCGGCGACGAGGACCTCGAACCTTATGAAGGGGACGGCGGCTGGTACTGCCGCTCCTGCGCCCGCGCCTTCAAGCTCAAGTTTCTTGGGATCGGAGTGAAGATATGACGCTGGTGGACATCGAGGTCGGCCTGAAACAGCAGCGGGGCGCCCTCGACCTGCAGGACATCGTCGAGTCCGCCGCGACCTTCCTGGAGGGCGCGCCCGCCCGCGAGATCATCCGCTGGGCGGCGGCGACGTTCGGCGACCGGCTGTGCCTGACCTCCTCGATGAGCGACGCCCTGCTGATCGACCTGGTGAGCCGGGTCAAGCCCGGCGTGGACGTGCTGTTCATCGACACCGGTTACCACTTCGCCGAGACGATCGGCACGCGTGACGCGGTGCGCCAGGTCTATGACGTCAACGTGATCGACATCAAGCCGTCGCGGACGGTCGAGGAGCAGGAACGCGACCTCGGCCCGCGCCTGTTCGGCCGCAACCCCGACCTGTGCTGCTACCTGCGCAAGGTGGAGCCGCTCAACCGGGCGCTGGAGCCGTACCTGGCGTGGATCTCCGGCATCCGCCGCGACGAGTCGCCCAGCCGCGCCGGCTCCAAGGTCGTCGAGTGGGACGCCAAGCGGCAGATGGTCAAGGTCAACCCGATCGCGGCCTGGACCCAGGAGGACGTCGACAACTACATCGCCGACAACGGGGTGCTGATCAACCCGTTGCACTACGACAACTACCCCTCGATCGGCTGCGCGCCGTGCACGCGGCAGGTCGCGGAGGGCGAGGATCCGCGCAGCGGACGCTGGGCGGGCCTGGGGAAGGTCGAATGCGGCATTCACCTGTGATCCCCAGCAGGGGACCTGTCCCGTTGGCAGGCGGGAGGGCCCCCGGCCGCGTGCCACTGGTGGCGGTGGCGCACGGGTCGCGAGATCCGCGTGCCGCCGCCACCGTGGCCGCGCTGCTCGACCAGGTGCCGCTGGACGTGCGCGTGGCGTACCTCGATCACTGCGCTCCCACGCTCGCGCAGGCCCTGAGCGGCCTGCAGGAGGCGGTCGTGCTGCCGCTGCTGCTCACGGAGGCCTACCACAGCCGGGTGGACCTGCCGGCGGCGCTGAACGACGTCCGGGCGCGCGAGCCACGGCTGCGGGTGCACTACGGCGCCACGCTGGGGCCCCACCCGCTGCTGCTGACGGCGCTGGAGCGGCGCCTGGCCGAGGCCGGCGTGCCGCCCGGCGATCCGGACACCGCGGTGGTGCTGGTGTCGGCGGGTTCGAGCGACGCCCGGGCCAACGCGGTGATCACGGACCTGGCGCGCGCGTGGCGGCGTTCCGGCTGGTGGACCGTGTCGGCCGCCTACGCCTCGGCCGCCGGTCCCTCCCCCGCCGAGGCGGTCGCCGCGCTCAGGCGGGCGGGCGCCCCGAGGGTGGCTGTCGCGCCGTACCTGCTGGCGCCCGGCTACTTCGCGGACAAGGTACGGCGGAGCACCCTGGAAGCGGGCGCCGCGGTGGTGTCCGACGTGCTCGGCCCGGCGCCTGAACTGGTGGACGTGCTCCTGGAACGTTACGAGCAGGCCCAGGAGCGGACGCAGCTGCGGCAGCCGGTGTCGCTGGTCGGCTGAGCCCGCTCAGTAACCCCTTCTGAGGTTGCGACGCTCCTCGCGGAGCTGCCGTCCGAGCTCGCGGCCGTCCTGGCGCATCTGCCTGCCGAGGGCGCGCCAGTCCTCGCCGTGCAGGCGCCGCCAGTGCTCGCGCCAGGCCGCGAACCCGCGCTGCAGCGGCTGCGCCCGCGAGTCGCCGATCACCTTGACGTCGCCCATCACCGCGTACGCGTGCACGCGCACCACGGGGACGTTCATGCCGGGGGCCGCCTCCAGGACGTCCACCTTCTTGTCGCCCATGATGGCCACGCCGTCGAGGTCCACGTTGACGCCGTCGGGCACGATGATCTTCACGTCCCCCATGACGGAGACGGCGGTGATGTCCACCATGTCGGTGCGCACCTCCGCCTCGCGCAGGTCGAGCACCACGTCGCCCATCACGGCCACCGCGCCGAGCTCCTGGTCGATCCGCCAGGTGCCGCGGCGCTTGGCGTCGCCCATGACACCCACGAACCACCGGCGCTTCCTGCCCTCGTGGTGCACGGGGGCGGGCGCCGGCATGGCTCCTGACGGCAGGTCCTGGGTGAGAAGGGCCAGCTCCGCGTGCGTGGTCGCGGAGTAGGCGGCCTCCGTGCGGTCGGTCAGCTCGGCGAGCGTGAGCCTGCCCTCGACCGAGGCGACACGGAGCTGCTCGACGACGGCCTCGCGCTCGGCGTCCGACGCGCGGAGCTCCCCGGGATCAGTCATAATCGCAACATATCGCGTTTGCTAGATATTGACGCTCCTCCCAGGGGAGGAAAACACGTCATCCCTTGTAGGTGTTTGAACCCAGACGGGGCTTTGGCGCGTACCAACCGATGACACGGGGCCCTGGCTTGGTCCGGGGCGCGGCCGGACCAAGCTAGGGTCCCTGTCATGCATGAGGAACAGCTCTACCGCGCGGCGTTGAACGGCGACTCGGAGACCGTGGGCAAGCTGCTGGCCGGCGGCGCCGATCCCAACAGTGCGAGCGACGAGGGACTGCCGCTCTGCGCGGCCGCCGCGTGGGACCGCGTCGAGGTGGCCGACGTGCTGCTGACGGCCGGCGCCGACGTGAACGGCCGGGAGTCCGGCGGCTGGACGGCGCTGCTCTGGGCCGCCGCCAACGGCCACGCGGCCACCGCCAAGGCGCTGATCGAGGCGGGGGCCGAGGTCGACGGGGCCAACGACGACGGTGACACCCCGCTCTCGCTGGCCGCCAGGCGCGGCGCGCTGGGTGTGGTCCAGGTGCTGCTGGAGGCCGGTGCCGACGCCGGCAAGTACGACGGCGACGGCGACACGCCGCTCGACATCGCCACTTCCTGGGTGGGCGTGCACCTGGAGAGCGCGCTGCTCGACCAGATCCAGCAGGAGGGCTGGGAGTACGTCGTGGGCCGCCAGTACGCCAAGGACGGCACCGAGCTGGTCACGGTGGCCGGGCACTCGGCCGACGGCTCCGAGACCGAGCAGGTGCAGGCCCAGCGCGGCCACGCCGCCATCGCGACCCTGCTGGAGGAGGCGGAGGGCACGTACACGCCGGTGGACCAGCTCGTGGCACGGGCCGTGGCGCACCGCGACGTCGACGAGGACGCCGAGACCTGGTGGGTCGTGGCCGACACGCTGGGCAAGCGCGCCGACGAGGAGACGTACGAGGCGCTGACCCGGCTGTGCGCGAGCGAGGACGCCAGGGAGCGGGAGTTCGGGGTGGACGCGATCGCCCAGTTCGGGTTCGCGGAGGGGGACAAGCCGTACCTCGAGACGACTCTGCCGCTGCTGCAGAAGATGGTCACCACGGAGGGCAACCCGCAGGTGCTCCGGTCGGTGCTGGCGGCGCTCGGCCACCAGGGCGACCCGAGGGCGCTGCCGTACGTGCTGGACGTCATCGGGCGTCCCGGGCACAAGCGCACGATGACGGACGCGATCGCGCTGGCCGACGTGCTGCCGCCGGACCACGAGGAGGGGCTGGCGCTGCTGATCGAGATGACGGAGGACGAGGACGCCGAGGTCCGTGACTGGGCCACCGCCGGTCTCGCCGGGCTCTCGGCCGACACGCCGCAGATCCGGGATGCGCTGGCCGCCCGGCTCGCCGACCCGGACCTCCGCACCGTGGCCGAGGCCACGCGCGGGCTCCTGACCCGAGGCGACGACCGGGCCTCGCGGGGGGTCGAGCGGGTGCTGGCGGAGAGCGACGACGAGTACGCCAGGGACCTCGTCACCCAACCGGCCACCGACTGACCGCATCACCTGCCGCCGCCCTGCCCCGCGATCGAGGGGCCAGGGCGGCCGGGCGGAGGCTCAGTCGCCGTTGAGCACGCGGGTCACCCATTCCAGGGTGCCCGTGCGCAGGGCCTCCTCGGCGAGGCGCTTGCCGGTCGGGGTCGTGATCGCGGCCAGCGAGCTGTCGATCCAGCCCTGGACGTTCTGGTGCCCCTGCTCCCGGTATTCGACCGCCTGGAGCAGGCAGTCCAGTTTGTCGGCGTCCCGGGCGCAGACGGCTTCGAGGCTGGCCTTCTCCTCGTACTCCCCCACCGCGTCGGCCACCATGTCCGCCACTTCTTCGGACACACCCCGCACCTGGTCGGCGGTGACGTCCTCGTTGCGGGCCGCCTTGAGGTAACGCTTGCCGATGTAGGGGATGTCGGTGATGCGGGTCTCCTGCGTGTCGTGGAAGAGGCTCATGAACGCGGCCCGCTCCGGGTTGCCGCCCTCGAGCTTGGCGATCATGCCGGCGATGACGGCCGCGCGGAAGGAGTGATCGGCGATGCTCTCCGGATCGCGTACGCCCGCGACCAGCCACCCGGTCCTCTTGTAGCGCTTGAGCAGCCCGAACTCGTACAGCAACCCCGCCAGCCCCGTCGCCTCGTCATCCACGGGGACCCCCTTTCCTCTGTGCGAAACGCGTGGTGCCGGGTCACGGCGTCAAAGGCGTACCCACGCGCCTATTCTCGGCTACCTCCTCGAAGCCAAACAACGCGTCAAGTCCTGCCGGGCTCCCCCGGCCGGATCGCGCGTGGCCCTCAGTCGTCGAGCGCCGCGTACGCCGTCGTCCAGAAGTCCACGAACGCGCGCGGCAGCCGCGACCCGCCCAGGGCCCGCTGGGTGAGCAGGATGCCCACCACGCCCTCGGTGGGATCGACGGCCATCGAGGTGCCCAGGCCGCCGTCCCAGCCGTACCGTCCCGGCCGGATGGCGAGGTCCTCCCGGTGGCCGTTGGTCCCGATCCCGAACCCCCAGCCGGCGCCCCTGCCGAAGAAGATCTCGCTGCCCGCCTTGTTCTCCGGCGTGAGGTGGTCGGTGGTCATGAGCTCGACCGACGCCCGCGACAGGAGCCGGCCGCCGTCGTACCGGCCCTTGTCGAGCAGCATGCGGCAGAAGGCCAGGTAGTCGTCGGCGGTCGAGAGCAGGCCCGGGGCGCCGCCGCCGGACGGGAAGGCCGGTGGGCGGTCCCAGGCCCCCTCTCGGGGGCCGTTCCTGCGCACCAGCTTGCCCGTGGCGGGGTCGAGGGCGTAGGACCCCGCCAGCCGGCCGAGCTTGGCGGCCGGCAGGTGGAAGCCGGTGTCCCGCATGCCGAGCGGCTCGAAGACCCGCTCACGCAGGAACCCGTCGAACGGCTGCCCCGCGGCACGCGCGATCAGCACGCCGAGCACGTCCATCGAGGTGTGGTACATCCACACGGCTCCCGGCTGGTGGACCAGCGGCAGCGTGGCGAGCCGCTTGATCCACTCGTCGGGCTCGACCGCCGGCCCGTCCACCCCGACCCCGAGCCCCGCCTCGTCGATCGCCCGCTGGATGGGGTAGCTGCCGGGAGGCGCGATGATCGCTCCCAGGCCGAGGCGGGAGGTCAGCAGGTCGCGCAGGGTGATCGGGCGCTCGGCCGGCACGGTGTCGTCGACCGGCCCGTCGATCCGCCGCAGCACGCGCCGCCCGGCCAGCTCGGGGATCAGGTCGTCCACCGGGTCGTCCAGCCGCAGCCGGCACTCCTCGACGAGGATCATCGCGGCCACGGCCGTGATCGGCTTGCCCATCGACGCGAGGCGGAACAGGGTGTCCCGCCGCATGGGCGCGCTGCCGCCGACCTCCGTCGTGCCGTGCTCGGTCACGTACGTCTCCCCGTGCCGATGCACGAGCGCCACCAGCCCCGGCGCCTCACCGCGCGTGACAGTGCCGTCGAGCGCCTTGCGCATGCGCCTGAGTCCGGCCTGGGACAGCCCACCGCTCATCGTGACTCCCTGTGTCGGTCCGACTCCCATTCTCACAAGGACAGACCGGCGGACGCCCGGGAAATCATCGGAATCAGGGGCCGGAAAGCGCGGGCGCCGTGGTGAGGACGTCCCTGGCCAGCGAGAGGTCGCCGGCCAGCTCGGCGGGGAACTCGGCCGGGTCTCCCCTGCCGCCCAGCAGGAAGCAGAACGCGACCACGTCCGCCGTGATGTGCGCGTCCGGCGTCCCGGGCCCGGCGTCCTCGACCCCCAGCGGCACCTGCCACTCGCCCCCGCCGTCGCCGGTCAGGGTGAGGCGGAGGGTACGGCCGGAGCCGTCCAGGCCCGACAGGAGCATCGTCCAGGGCAGCAGGCGGGCGCACAGGTCGGCGGTCGGGCGGATGTGGTCCGCGACGGGGTCGGGCAGGCGGATCCGGGCGGTCTGTGCGGCGTCGGCGGTGTGGATCCAGGTCTCCAGGCATCTCGCCAGGATCTGGTCACGTACCGGCACCTCCATGCCGTCCAGCGTCGCGGGGGTCGTGGGCGGCAGGTCCGCCAGGTGGCGGCAGAGGGCGTCGGCCTGGGCCCGCCAGTCCCTTCTCGTCTGCTCGGGGCTGCGGGCGCGCTCGTACGCCTGCACGTCGCCCGTACGTCCCAGCGAGTCCGTCGCCCCCATGGGCGGGCCCAGCACGGGAGCCCCCACGGAGGCGGCCAGCAGGCCGTCCTTGGCGGCCAGGTGGGCGACCAGTTCCTGGAGGGTCCAGCCCTCGACGATCACGCGCGACCAGTCGTCGTCCTCGGCCGAGGCGAGCAGCGCGTCCATCGCGGCCACCCGGCCCGCGTACGGCTCCGCCCAGGGCGCGGTGGGAGCCGCGGGCCTGCGCCGGGCCCTGGCCCCGGCCAGGAGCTGGGGTCGCAGCGAGCGGGCCGGCACCCCCGGGTCCTCCATCATCGCGTCCAGGTAGAGGCGCTCGACGGGGTCCATTACACCTCTTCCTCCGCAAGCGCGTCCGCCAGGCGTCTCAGCGCCAGCCGGATGCGCGATTTGGCCGTGCCCTCGGGCACGCCCAGTTCCTCTCCTACCTGCCGGTAGGTCCTGCCGCCGAAATAGGCGAGCTCCACCGCCTCCCGGAGGCCGTCGGGCAGTGACGTCACCGCCTGCCGCACCCGCTCGGCCTCGTCGGCGGCGAGCACGGTGTCCTCCAGTCTCGCGGGTTCGCGCTCGAACAGCCTCGGCCCCAGCGCGGACACCCGCCGGCGTTCCTCGGCGCGTACATGGTCGACCGCCCGGCGGTGGGCGATCGTCGCCAGCCACGCGCGTAAGGTGCCACGCTCGGGGTCGTAGGCGAGCGGCCGCTCCCAGAAGACCAGAAAGACCTCCTGAGTGATGTCCTCGGCGATCACCCGGTCCCTGGTGACCCGCAGGGCGAGACCGAAGATCAGCGGGGAGAGCCGATCGTAGACCTCGCCCAGCGCGGACTCGTCGCCGCCGACCACCCGCCGGTGCAACAGGCGGTCGTCGTACGGTGCCTCCACTGGCACCACACTCCCGTGTAATCCGGACCAAGGCGGCGGGTGCGCCGCGACCCGAGCATGTCATTATTCGCCGGAAAAGTAGAGGCGGATGACCGGCGGACCGCACTTTGACCGCTCGCGATAAGGTCGGAGGACCACCACGGAGGGAGCAAACGCATGGCCACCACCCGCACCGCCACCACCGAGTGGAAGGGCGCCCTGATCAACGGCTCGGGCACGGTCTCGCTGAACACGTCCGGCGTGGGCACGTTCGAGGTCACCTGGGCGTCCAGGTCCCAGGAGGCCAATGGCAAGACCTCCCCCGAGGAGCTCATCGCCGCCGCCCACTCGTCCTGCTTCTCGATGGCGCTCTCGCACGGGCTGGCCGGCGCCGGCACCCCGCCGGAGTCGCTGGAGACGAGCGCCGACGTGACGTTCCAGCCGGGCGAGGGCATCACGGGCATCGTGCTCACGGTGAAGGGGCACGTGCCGGGCATCTCGGCCGAGCAGTTCCAGGAGGCCGCCGAGACGGCCAAGGCCAACTGTCCGGTCAGCAAGGCCCTGGCGGGCACCACGATCACGCTTGAGGCTGAGCTGCTCTGATTGTCCGACGCTTGCCGACACGCCGGGGGGCGCCCTCTGCAGCACGCTGGGGTACCCCCCTGTACGAAGGGCGATCGGGTTATTGAGAGACCAAGAGCACGTTCGCATGCGACAATACGGTCACATGCGTGAGGTCTGGCCGGGCGAGCCCTATCCCCTCGGCGCTACCTGGGATGGCGTGGGCACCAGCTTTTCGGTGTTCTCGGAGGTCGCCGAGCGGGTCGAGCTGTGCCTTTTTCACGATGACGGCACCGAGGAGCGGGTCGATCTGCCCGAGGTCGACGGGTTCGTCTGGCATGGTTATCTGCCGGGCATCCAGCCGGGGCAGCGGTACGGCTTCCGCGTCCACGGGCCGTACGAGCCGTCCCAAGGTCACCGGAGCAACCCCGCCAAGCTGCTCCTCGACCCCTACGCCAAGGCCATCGACGGCGAGCTGACCTGGAACCAGGCGCTGTTCCCCTATTACTTCACCGACCCCACCAGGCGGAACACCGAGGACAGCGCTCCCTACATGCCGAAGAACGTGGTCATCAACCCGTTCTTCGAGTGGGGCAACGACCGGCCGCCGCGCATCCCGTACCACCAGACCGTGATCTACGAGGCCCACGTGCGCGGGCTCACCATGCGCCACCCCGACGTGCCGTCCGACCAGCGCGGCACGTACGCGGGCATGGGGCACCCCGCGGTCATCGAGCATCTGCTGTCGCTCGGGGTGACGGCGGTCGAGCTGATGCCGGTGCACCACTACATCCCCGAGCACTTCCTGGTGGCCCGCGGGCTGACCAACTACTGGGGCTACAACACCATGGCCTACCTGGCGCCCCACGGGAGCTACTCCAGCGCGGGGACGCGGGGGCAGCAGGTGCTGGAGTTCAAGGCGATGGTGCGGGCGCTGCACGAGGCGGGCATCGAGGTCATCCTCGACGTGGTCTACAACCACACGGCCGAGGGCGACCACATGGGGCCCACGCTGGGGTTCAGGGGGATCGACAACGCCGCCTACTACCGGCTGCACGACGGTGACCGGCGCTACTACCTCGACTACACCGGCTGCGGCAACTCCCTCAACGTGCGCTCGCCGCACGCGCTGCAGCTGATCATGGACTCGCTGCGTTACTGGGTGCTCGACATGCACGTCGACGGGTTCCGGTTCGACCTGGCGTCGGCGCTGGCCAGAGAGCTGCACGATGTCGACCGGCTGAGCGCGTTCTTCGACCTGATCCAGCAGGACCCGGTGATCTCGCAGGTCAAGCTGATCGCCGAGCCGTGGGACGTGGGTCCCGGCGGCTACCAGGTCGGAAATTTCCCGCCCTTGTGGACGGAGTGGAACGGGAAATACCGCGACATCGTGCGAGATTTCTGGAGAGGCACGCATTCCGCCCTCCCCGAGTTCGCCTCCCGGCTGACCGGCTCCGCCGACCTCTACGAGTCCTCCGGCCGCCGCCCGGTCGCCTCGATCAACTTCGTGACCTGCCACGACGGGTTCACCCTCGCCGACCTGGTCTCGTACGACCACAAGCACAACGAGGCCAACGGCGAGGACAACCGCGACGGCACCAACGACAACCGCTCCTGGAATTGCGGCGCGGAGGGCCCCGTCGAGGACCCCGAGATCGTCCAGCTCCGCCGCCGCCAGCGGCGCAACTTCCTGGCCACCCTGTTCCTGTCGCAGGGCGTGCCCATGCTCTCCCACGGCGACGAGCTCGGGCGCACCCAGCGCGGCAACAACAACGCCTACTGCCAGGACAACGAACTGGCCTGGGTCGACTGGTCGATGGTGCGCACCGAGCAGGAGCTGCTCGAGTTCGTCAGGGCGCTGTCGAAGCTGCGCCGCGAGCACCCGGTCTTCCAGCGCCGCCGCTTCTTCCACGGCCGCCATCCCGAGGACGGCAAGCGCGACCTGGTCTGGCTCACCCCGGGCGGCAAGGAGATGACGGCGGGCGACTGGCACATCGGGTACGCCAAGTCGCTCATGGTCTACCTGAACGGCGAGGCCATCACCGAGCCGGGGCCGAGGGGCGAGCGGATCGTGGACGACTCGTTCCTGCTGCTCATCAACGCGCACCACGAGAACATGCCGTTCACGCTGCCGGGCGAGGAGTGCGGCACGGGCTGGGTGCCCGTGCTCGACACCAGCCACGACACGATGGAGGAGGCGTTCGCGGACGAGGGCTGGCAGGCGGGCGACGTGGTGGCCGTCACGTCCCGGTCCCTCCAGGTCCTCCGCCAGCCCCGCCGCACGCCGGGCAACGCCCGATAGGCGGCGGCGTCCCACAACGGGTCCAGCTCAGAAGAGGCGGGGCGCGCTGGCGGTGAGGAGCACCAGCGCGAACGTCGCCACTCCCGCCAGCCCGTGCAACGCCACCGCCAGCACCGGGAACCCCCGGCCGCTCACCTTGTGCCGCCCGGCCCCGAGCCACCGCGTGAACATCGCGAACCCCAGCAGCGCCGCCGCCGCCAATCCCCCGAACGCCACCCACGCGAGCACCCGGCTCCCCGTGACCAGCCCGGCGATCCAGCACACCAGCGCCGACACGGCCAGCGCCGGGTGGGCGAACACGAGGGCGGCCGGGAACCGGGTCACCTTGGCCCGGCGCAGGCCGCCTCCGGCCAGCCAGAAGTAGAGCAGGTACACCCCGGCGAGCGCGGCGACGGTCCATGCGGCAGCGGTGACCAGACCCACTGGGCCTCCCTCCCCATCCCTGCCGTCACGGTAAGCACATGAACGCCCGTACGTCCTCGTAATACACAAAAGCGCTATATGTCCTGAAACCACCCTTCCCGAGACCGACCGCCCCGCCCGAGGCCGGCACCCGTAGCTTGATCGTCACCGATGCCCGACGGAACCAAGCCACGACGCCGACGATCGCACAGCGGTGAGGCGGATCACGTTCAAAGGGGCGAAGCGCGGATCATGGACGCGCCGCTGTATGTCCGCTCGCCGCGCCGCGTGCTGGGACCACGCCCACCATGCGGGATGATCCCGCCGGAACCATTCCGCCACTGACTCGCGGTTCCCGTTGAAGATCGACTCGCGGAGAAGTGTCCTGCGCAGTGACCGCCGCAGGATCCGAGGCATGATGACCCGCCGTGGGTAGTCCAGCCATACGACGGTGTCAGCACGCTCCCACAGCAAATCACGGACCGCCGGATAGCCGAACGAGTCGAAGACCCAGGCCGGCGAACCGGCGATCTCTGCGACCTGAGCGGGAAACCGCTCGTTCACGGCCCAGCCAGGACCGGCGAAGTACAGGGCGTCCATCTCGTGATAGGGCACCGCGAGCCGGCTGCTCAAGGCCCGCGCCATGGTCGACTTACCCGCCCCGCTGATACCCACTACGAGGATGCGCTGCACCCATGCAGGTTATGACCTGCTGCTGGCGCTCGCTTTGCGGGCCCGTGGTTGCCAGTGGAACTGTTGTTCGTTTTTCTCTCAGTCGATCCATTGCGACCGAGGGTAAGCGGACGGTAATATTCAGTCACAGCCGGGTGCCTGACTGGTGCCCGGTCCCCGCCCCCATTGGTGTCCGCACCAACGGGACAGTGTCCGGCGGGGCGGTGGCCCAAGAGCCGCACTCCATCCAGGAATGCGAAGTCAGGCCCCGACAACGCGGCTCTCAACCACGGTCCGCCCGGCTCGCCGGACGGACGCGACATCGGCTTCCACCGGATCGCTGCCCGGCCTCGGCCGGCAAGCGACGAGGCCACGCTGATGTCCGTTTTACTCAATAAACACAGAGAGTCGAAGACGCTAAGCCCGATGCGCGGCGGCGGAAACGCGAGGCCAGTGACCTCGGCGTGGAATCCCTCACCGGCGACCTCCAAAGATCACAGGACCCAGCAGGAGTGTCGCCGGAGCTTCGGGAGTCCCGGGCCGGGAAGTGCTTTCAGGGTCGCTCCGGCGAGGGTGGGTGGTGTTCCGCCCCCCAGTCCCACAGGGCCTGCAGCACGGGCCCGAGGCCGCGCCCCTTCGGGGTCAGCTGGTAGCGGGTGCGCGGCGGCCAGCCGGGCCGGCGGTGCCGGATGAGGACACCGGCCTGCGTCAGCTGCGCCAGCCGGTCCGACAGGACCTTGTCCGACAGCGCGGGCAGCGCCTCCCGGAGCTCGGTGAACGTACATTCGCCCCGCAGGAGCTCGCGTACCACCAAGGTCGTCCAGCGGCCGCGCAGCACGGCAAGGGTGATCTCCACCGGGCATGCCGGGTCGGGTTCGGTGACGGCGGCCGACGGGTCGTCGGGCAGGCCGGGCCGGACCGCATGACCAACCGTTTGGTGAGCCACGATGGCGCCTCCTAGCGTTCCTCGTCTCAGGTGTTTCTACCTTGCGGAAGGACGTGGACGGACAATGCGGGAGCTTGCGGAGCGGCCGGAGGACGTGCCGGCGGTGTTCGCCGAGCGGTTCAACAGCGGCGACCTGGCAGCACTGGCCGAGGTGTACGAGAGCGGGGCGGTGTTCGTGCCCGAGCCGGGCATGCCGCTGACCGGCGCGGAGGCCCAGGCCGCCAACGCCGCGTTCGCCGGCCTCGGGGTGCCGGTCAGCGTCCGCCCGCGGCACGTCTACACGACCGGGGACCTCGCGCTGCTGGTCGTGGACTGGACGATCGACGGGACGGACGCCGACGGCCAGCACGTCCACATCGAGGGCACCGCCACCGACGTCGCCCGGCGCGGCGAGGACGGGCGCTGGCGGTACGCGATCGACAACCCGTTCGGCGTCTCGGGTGCATGATGATGCCCACCGTCGGGGCCGACCGGCCGGGAAGGGTCGTGGGCGTGGGTTGTCGGTGGGGTGTGCCAAGGTAGAGGAGTGCGGCGCATCTATCCCGACATAAAGGACAACCCGGACATCGTTCAGGCGTACGCCTACCCCGAGGGCCGGCCGTGGCTGCGGCTCAACATGGTGGCCAGCGCCGACGGCGCGGCGTGGTTGAAGGGCCGATCGGGCGGTCTGTCCAGCAGCGGCGACAAGCAGATCTTCCAGATCCTGCGCGGCCTGGCCGACGTCGTCGTCGCGGGGGCCGCCACCGTGCGCAAGGAGGGCTACGGCCCGATCAAGCCGCGCGACACGTGGGCCGCGATCCGCGCGGGCCGAGCCGACGTGCCGCCCATCGCGGTCATCAGCCGCAGCCTCGACTTCGACCTCGAGCGGTTCGCCGACGCCCCCAGCAGGACGATCGTGATCACCTGCGAGGCCGCCCCGGGCGAGCGGCGCAAGGCGGCGGCCAGGGGCTCCGACGTCGTCGTCGCCGGAGAGGAGGGCGTCGACATGCGGCGGGCCGTGGCCGCGCTGCACGAGCGCGGCCTGACCAGGATCCTGTGCGAGGGCGGCCCCAGGGTCAACGCCCAGCTCTCGGCGGACGACCTGGTCGACGAGCTCTGCCTGTCGATCAGTCCGCTGCTGGTCGGCGGCGGCGCGGCGCGCATCGTCAACGGTGAGCCCGCGCAGGTCACACTGGGCCTCAGCCAGGTCCTGGAAGAGGAGGGGGTCCTCTTCTGCAAATACACGAGGGAGCAGAGCGATGAGCGAGCCGACTGACCAGACCGAGCCTGTCGAAGAGCCGGCGCCCGTTGAACCAGAGCCGGAGCCGGTGCCCAACCTGCCGGTGCGCCCTCCCGTGCCGCCCATGCTGGCCAAGCCGGTCAAGGCCATGCCCAAGCAGAACGGCACGCTGTTCTACGAGCCGAAGTGGGACGGCTTCCGCTGCATCGTGTTCCGCGACGGCGACGAGGTCTACCTGGGCAGCCGTAACGAGCGGCCGTTCACACGCTACTTCCCCGAGCTGGTCGAGGCGGTCAGGGCCGAGCTGCCGGACAGGTGCGTGGTGGACGGCGAGATCGTGCTGCCCAGGGGGTCGCAGCTCGACTTCGACGCGCTGCAGCAGCGCATCCATCCGGCCGCCTCGCGGGTGACGTTGCTGTCGGAGCAGACTCCGGCCCAGTTCATCGCGTTCGACCTGCTCGCGTTGGGCGACGAGTCGCTGATGGAGGAGCCGTTCTCGGAGCGGCGGGCGCGCCTTGAGCGGATATTTCCGGAAAAGGGGGAGTCCATCCGGCTGACCCCGGTCACGACCAGCGACGAGCAGGCCGCCGAGTGGTTCGAGACGTTCGAGGGCGCGGGGCTCGACGGCATCATCGTCAAGCCGGGCGACCAGCCGTACGTCCCCGACAAGCGCACCATGTTCAAGGTCAAGCACGAGCGCACGGCCGACGTGGTGATCTGCGGCTACCGCGAGCACAAGTCGGGCCCGATCGTGGGGTCGCTGCTGCTCGGCCTCTACGGCGACGACGGCCGGCTGCACCATGTGGGGGTGGCGGCCTCGTTCCCCATGGCGCGCAGGGCCGAGCTGGTGGAGGAGATCAGGCCGTACATCGCGGAGCTGAGCGAGCACCCCTGGGGCCACTGGGCCGAGCAGGCGGCGGCCAACATCGGCCAGCCCGCCACCGGCCCCTCGCGCGGCGGGCAGCGGGTGCCGGGCGCGGTGTCGCGATGGAACGCCAAGAAGGACCTGTCGTTCATCCCTCTCAGGCCGGAGCTGGTGATCGAGGTGGCCTACGACCAGATGGAAGGCGACCGCTTCCGGCACACCGCCCAGTGGCGGCGGTGGCGGCCCGACCGCACCCCTGAGTCATGCACGTACGAGCAGCTCGAACGGCCCGTCAGCTACGACCTCGACGACATCCTGGCCCGATAGACCGCGCACGTAGGTCCCGACGTCAGCGGGCGAGCCAGATGATCCCGGCGAAGCGGCCGCCCGGCTGCTCTCGGCGGTGCGAGTACAGCTCCTCCGACTCGATCGTGCAGCGGGCGTCATGGCGTACGTCCGGCAACCCGGCCGCGCGGAGCTGGGCCTCGATCCCGGCCCGCAGGTCGAGCGCGGGCGTGTCCCACGACGTCGTGGACCACGTCTCGGGGACACGGGCGGCCACCCGTTCGCGCAGCTCGGCGGGCACCTCGTAGCAGCGGCCGCACGCGCCCGGCCCGATCAGCGCGACCATCCGCCCCGGCTCGGCGCCCTTGGCCGCCATGGCCGCCACCAGGGCGCTCGCGATGCCCGCCTCGGTGCCCGGGCGGCCGGAGTGCGCCGCGCCGACCATGCGCGCCACCGGATCGGCCACCAGCACCGCCGGGCAGTCGGCGCCGAGCGAGGCCAGCGCCAGGCCCGGCTCGGTGGTGAACACCCCGTCGAGCGCCGGCGGATCGTCCCCGAACGGCTCGCTCACGTAGGCGACGTCGGCGCCGTGGACCTGGCGCATGAACACGATGCCCCGCACGCCCAGCTCGGCCGCCACGCCCGCCCGGTTGGCCCGCACGGCCTCCGGGTCGTCCCCGACCAGGCCGCCGAGATTGCGCGACCCGTACGGCGGGACGCTGACGCCTCCGTGGCGGTCGGTGATGGCGACATGGACTCCAGGGGCCAGCTGCATGGCTCGATCCTAGACCTGCCGATCTGCCTGTCCGTGCTCCCGCAGGGGCGGCAGGAAGCCGGTGGCCGGGAGCTCAGCCGGCGCGCGAGGCGCATCACGGCATGGCTCGGGAACAGTCCGTTCGGCGTCCGGATGGGAGGGATTCCAGAGCTCGTCGGCCTGGCCGCGGGCGACATACTCCGCGTAGACCTCGACCTTGTATCTGATCAGGTCCAAGCATTCCTGCAGCTCACGAATCTGCGCCTCGACCTGCTGCTCATGATCGCGCAGCAACGCCAGGCGGTCGTGCTCGTTGCCGGCCCCCTGCCGGGTCAGCTCGACGTACTGCCGGATCGCCGCCAGCGACATCCCCGATGAGCGCAGCCTGGCACAGCTCGCCAGCCACTCGAGGTCTTCCTCGTGGTAGATCCGCCGCCCGTTCGGCGTGCGGCGTATGGAGTTGGCGAACAACCCCTCCTTCTCGTAGAAGCGCAGCGCGTGGACACTCAGCCCGCTCCGCTTGGACACCTCGCCGATGCTCAGATCCACGAGCGACTCCCCTCACACCCTGCTTGATCTAGAGCCGACTCTAGCTTGTAGCGTCCAGACGTAGCCGATCGAACGGACTGGGGAAAGATCATGAGTGTCTGGTTCGTCACCGGAGCGTCGCGGGGTCTCGGAGCGGAGATCGTGCGCGAAGCGCTGTCACGGGGGCACAGTGTCATTGCCACGGCTCGGAACGCGGAGGCGGTGCTCACGACATATCCGGACAAGCCTGCCGGGCTGCTGGCCGTGACCACGGATGTCACTTCTCAGGAGCAGCTCCAGGCCGCCGTCGATGCTGGACTGGCCGAGTTCGGCCGGATCGACGTCGTGGTGAACAATGCCGGATACGGGCTGGTGGGTGCGGTCGAGGAGGTGTCCGACAAGGCGGTACGCGACCTGTTCGAGGTCAACGTCTTCGGCGTGCTGAACACGTTGCGCGCGACGCTGCCCACGCTGCGCGCCCAACGGTCCGGGTGCGTGCTGAACATCGGTTCGGTGGCCGGGTTCGCGACGGCCCCGGGCACGGGCCTGTACGGCGCGACGAAGTTCGCCCTCGAGGGCATTTCCGAAGCGCTGCACGGCGAACTGGCACCACTCGGTGTGCGGGTCGTCATCGTCGAGCCGGGCGGCTTCCGCACGGACTTCCTCAATAGCGCAAGCCTGGAAGTCCAGCCCGCCTCCATCTCGGATTATGACGCCGGCGCGGGCCCGACCCGCGCGGCGCTGGCCGCCAACGACGGCCGTCAGCCGGGCGATCCGGCGAAGGCCGCCGCCGCCATCGTGGACGTCGCGGAGGCAGCCGAGCCTCCGCTGCGCCTGCAACTCGGCGCGGACGCGGTCGAACGTGTGGAGGGCAAGCTTGATCTCGTCCGGCGCGAGCTGGACCAGTGGCGGCACATCGCTCTCTCGACCGGCTTCTGAGCGCCCTTTCACCTTGGTGGGCGGTTCCCTGCCGCGAAGTTCCGGCGCACTACGCTCGGGCGCGCAGAAGTGGTCTATGATGAGGAGCCTTCCCGATGACGAACCTTGCCGACCTGCACGCCCTGATGGCCCGGCTCGGGCATCCGGTGGCCGGGACCGCCTCCGCCGTGGAGTCGCGGTTCGCGGACGGGGCACCGTACCGGTTCGAGATCCCCAGCGTCGAAGGGCCGGCCGTGCTCGAGTCGGTGGTCGCCGAGGCCGATCGGCTGGGCGTGCCGATCGCCAGGACGTCGCAGGGCAGCGGCGTGATGATGCTGACGGACGCCGAGATCTCCGACATGGCGCGGATCGGGGCCGAGCGGGGCATCGAGATCAACCTGTTCCTCGGGCCGCGGGCCGCCTGGGACACCGGCGGCCAGGCCAAGCTGACCCAGGCCGTCGGCGCGGCCGCGCGGGGCAACGCGATGGTGGCGGCGTGCGTGGCGGACGCGCTGCGGGCCTGCTCGCTGGGCATCCGCAGCCTCCTCGTCGGCGACGTCGGCACGCTCGAGGTGCTGCGCGCGCTGAAGGAGGACGGCACGCTCCCCGCCAACCTGGTGCTGAAGACGTCCGTGCTGATACCGCTCACCAACGGCCCGACCGCGGCGGTCTTCGAGCGGCTCGGCGCGACCACCGTGAACGTGGGCACCGATCTGACCGTGCCGCACCTGGCCGAGATCCGGGCCGCTACCAGGCTGCCGATCGACCTCTACCTGGAGGTGCCGGACGACCAGGGCGGGTTCGTACGGTTCTACGAGGCAGTGGAGATCGTCCGGGCCGCCGCGCCGGTCTACCTGAAGATGGGGCTGCGCAACGCGCCCAACATCTACCCCTCCGGCTCGCACCTCGGGGCGGTGCCGCGGGAGCTGGGGCGTGAGCGGGTGCGGCGGGCGGCGCTGGTGCAGCGGCTGATCGAGCAGCTCGACCCCGCGCTCGGCAAGCAGGTCGGCGCCGGCCCCGCCCCGGACCTGGGCGTTCCCGAGCTCTAGGTGTACTCGGCCGGGTCTAGGCGCTCAGGCGGTGGACCGTCAGCGGGCCGCCGCCCCAGCGGCCGATGGCCTCCTCGTCGGCGAAGGCGAGGACCCGCATCATGTTCCCGCCGTCGCTCAGCTCCACGTTGCGGCGCAGCCTGCGCACCAGGTCGCCGGGCAGGCGGCTCGTGCCCGCCTCGACCGTGTCGCCGTAATGGGGGGCGAAGGCGACGCCCGCGAAGCCGGTACGGCCCAGCAGCGTGCGAACGGTCTGCGACGAGTAGAACATCAGATGGTTCTTGGTGAATCCGTTCCACGCCGGCCCGTACGCCTTGAGCTGCGTCGATCGCGCGTTCACGGTCAGGATGAGCAGCACCCCGCCGGGCGCCAGCAGCCGCCTGAACGCCGCGAAGTCGTCCAGCGGCCTGGGCAGGTGCGCCAGCACCGACCAGAGCGTGATCACGTCGAACCCGCCCGCGGCGATCTCCGGCACGTCCTCGGGCGCGCCGAGGTATGTAGGCACGCTGCTCAGCCGGTCGTTGGCCTGGGCGACGGACTCGGGCGACAGGTCCACCCCGCAGGCGTCGAACCCACGCTGCTCGGCCAGTTCGAGGAAGAGCCCGATCCCGGAGCCGAAGTCGAGCAGCCGCCGCTCCTTGCCCTCGTCGAACACCGGCGAGAACGCCTGCATGGTCAGCTCGTAGCGGCGCTGCCGGTTGGCGGCGTACTTGCCGGTCAGGAAGGTGTTGTAGCCGATGGCGTACAGGTCGCCGAGGCGCTCGGGACGGATGCCCGGGTTGCGGTAGAGAAAGCCGCAGGCTGGGCAGCGGACGACGTGGTAGCGCCATCCGTTGCCGCCGGGCGAGAAGAGCAGCTGCTGGCGGGAGTCCCCGCACATCATGCAGCTCAGGAACTCCTCGATCGCCTTCAGCGGCCTGAGCTGCTGGTAGTCGGCCAGGCGCATGACCGGAGCGCGCCTGGTCAGCCAGCGCCACTGGGCCTCGCGTACCAGCAGCTCCCCCGGGCGGACGTAGACGCGCTGGTTCCACGGAACGCGGTCATAGCGGGAGCCATAGGCCAGCCGGCCCAACAGTCGAGGTGCCATGCGAAGCGTCTTCCCCGGCCGCCTTGGTAGCCATGCGTACCTGTTCGCGTACTTTACGTGACCTTAGGTGTTCGGGAGGCGCAAGCAAGCGTATGCTTGGGAACGTGCCTGACTATCGCAATCTCATCGGCGGCGAGCTGGTCCCCGCAAGCGACGGCAGAACCCTCGACTCGATCAATCCGGCCACCGGGGAGGCGTGGGCGCGGATCCCGGCCTGCGGACCGCGCGACGCCGAGGCGGCCGTGGCGGCGGCCCGCCGCGCCTTCCCCGCCTGGTCGGCGCTGCCCGCCCTGGCCAGAGCGGGCTACCTGCGCAAGGTGTCGGAAGTGTTCGCCAGGAACGCCGAGGAGCTGGCGAGGCTGGAGACGCGCGACAACGGCCGGATCCTGCGCGACACGCTGAAGAGGGACCTGCCGGGGATGGCGTACCTGTGGCAGCTGGCCGCCGGGCAGTGCCTGGACGCGGCCAAGGGCGACACGGTCGTCCTGGGTCCCGACACGCTCGGGCTGACGCGGCGGGAGCCGTACGGGGTGGCGGTCTGCATCATCCCGTGGAACTCCCCCATCTCGACGTTCTCCGCCAAGGCGGCGTACGCGCTGGCGGCCGGGAACACGGTGATCGTCAAACCGGCCGAGCAGGCGAGCGCGTCGGTGCTGCGGCTGGGCGAGCTGCTGGCGGAGGTGTTCCCGCCCGGCGTGCTCAACATCGTCAGCGGCCTCGGCGAGGAGGTCGGGGACGCGCTCGTACGGCACCGCGACGTGGCCAGGATCAGCCTCACCGGCTCGACGGCCACCGGCCAGACGATCACCCGGGCGTCGGCGGACGCGCTCAAGCCGCTGACGTTCGAGCTCGGGGGCAAGTCCCCCAACATCGTCTTTCCCGACGCCGACCTGGACGCGGCCACCCAGGGCGTTACCGTGAACTCGATCTACACCGGCAACGCCGGACAGGTGTGCGTGGCGGGCTCCCGCATCCTCATTCACCGGTCGATCTGGGACGAGATGCTGGGCCGCATCGAGCGCGTCTGCGCGGGCCTGATCCTGAACGACCCCCTGGACCTGCGGACGACCATGGGCCCGATCGTGTCGTCGGCGCAGTACGAGCAGGTGCGGTCGTACCTCGAGCTGGCGGAGAAGGAGGGGGCGAGCCTGGTCTTCGGCGGCCGGACGGGCGCCGACGTGGTGCCCGGCCTCCCGGACGGCTACTGGGTCGCCCCCACCCTGTACACGACCATGGACAACTCGCTCCGGATCTGCCAGGAGGAGATCTTCGGCCCGGTGGCCGTGGCCATGCCGTTCTCCTCCGACGAGGAGGCGCTGGAGATCGCGAACGACTCCCGCTACGGCCTGGCGGCGGGCGTCTGGACGCGCGACCTGGGCCGGGCGCACCGGTTCGTGCGCGATCTCCAGAGCGGCACGGTGTGGGTGAACACGTTCCGCCAGATGCCGCCCGGGCTGCCGTTCGGCGGCGTCAAGGACAGCGGGTACGGGCACGATTCGGTCCTCGAGTACACCCGCGAAAAGGCAGCCATAATCCAGATTTAGTCAGATAGATTTACCCCTCATGAGCGAGGGGATCAAGGACCAGCCGGGCGTCTCGGAGGCAGCCGCCCAGTCCCGTGCGTCGGTGCTCCGCAGCCGCGCCGAGTCGTACATCGCCCTGTCGAGACACGACGCCGCGATCGCGGATCTGACGGAGTCGATCGCACTGGTGCCCGACAACGCCCGGGCCTGGCGGCTGCGCGGCGAGAGCCACCGCGTCATCGAACGCTACGAGGCCGCGCTGGTGGATTTCGACGAGGCACTCAGGCTGGAGCCGGACAGCGCGTACGCCCTGGGCTCGCGCGGCCAGACGTACGCCGCGATGGGACGCCTGGAGGACGCCATGGCGGACTTCGAGCACGCCCTCACCCTCGCCCCCGACTCCCTGTGGATCCTGGAGGCGAAGGCCGACGCCCTGGTGGACCTGGACCGCCTGGACGAGGCCCTGGAGGCGCACGGGAAAATCATCGCCCTGAACGAGGAGCTGCCCTATTCCTGGGCGGCCCGCGGCGACCTGTACCAGCGTATGCACCTTTACGCCGAGGCCATCGACGACTACACGAAGGCGCTGGAGGTGAACCCGGACTACGTACGCGCGCTGAGCCGGAGGGGCGAGGCGCTGCGCATGACAGACCGGTACGAGGACGCGCTGACCGACCTCAGCCGCGCTTTGGAGCTGGACCCGGAGAACGACCGCGCCTACGGCAGCCGGGGAGCGGTGCTGAGCGAGCTGGGCGACAACGAGGCGGCCCTGAACGATCTGAACCGGGCGATCGAGCTGGACCCCGAATACATTTGGGCGTTCCGGGTGCGCGGGGAGATCCTTCAGGAGCTGGACCGCCACGAGGAGGCGGTCTCCGACTTCACCCAGGCCCTCCACCTGGAATTCGGCGACTGAGCGGCGCATTCGACCTCGCTCCGCTCGGACGCCTTCCTGAGACGCTTTCGCCCCTCCCTTACCGTTCACGCGTCGAGTCAGTGGAGCCGGCCTGTCTGGTGCAGTTCGTCGAAGACGATCTGGTCCACGTCCGACACGCGGTGGCGATCGGCATAGGTCAGCCAGACGATCTCTTCGATCTCGTTACTGGGCGTCGGCGTCCCGAGGTGGTCGGCGGTGTAACAGGCCATCTGCACGACGACACCCACGGGGTGACCGTGCGCCTGAGCCTGATACGTCCCCAGGTGGGCGGCAGTGGCGGGGACGATGGCGACGGACAGCTCCTCGTCGATCTCCCGGACGAGAGTGTCGAGGTCACTCTCACCGGGCTCGCGTTTGCCGCCGGGGAGGTAGTACACGTCCTTGCCGTGCGATCGGGTGCTGAGGATCTTGCCATCCTCCAGATGGATCCACGCGATCTTGTCGATGCCGACGGCCATTGCGGTCTCCTGTCCGTATGAGGGCGGTACAGTACACCGCCCGGCGATCTTGGCCGAATCCGGCCGGTCTTCTGCTCCGGACGATGCCACACTCCCCCGCATGACTTCTGAGCAGAACCGCACGCTGGTGAAGCAGGCATGGCGATCGTTCTCGACCCGGGACAAGGACTTGATCGCGATGTTCTTCACCAAGGACGCGGAGTGGCTGGCCCCGCCCGGGAACGCGACCGCCGTGGCGCTCGGCGGCTCGCACCACATAGTGGGCAGGGACGCCATCGTCCACTTCCTCACCGTGGACTTCCCGCGCCTGTTCGTCGCCGATGTGACGGTGGATTTCCGGGGGTTCCACGCCGCCGGCGACGTGGTCGTGGTGGAGGAGACCATGCAGGCGACGCTCGCCAACGGCAACGCCTACCGCAACGACTACTGCTTCGTCTTCGAGCTGCGGGACGGGCTGATCCACCGGGTACGCGAGTACATGGACACCGCCAACGGGCATCGCATGGTGTTCGGCGACTCGTGACGAAGGCGGCCGATCCCGTGATGGAAGGGCCTCACGGCGAGGCCGAGGCTCCAGAGCGAGAGGCAGGGCGCCACCGAGCACCGTGCCAAGCGGCGCGGCAGCGGCCAGCAGGCCGCCTAGGACATTGAGTGACGTGCAAGGGAAGCGCGACCTCCACAGGAAAAAGAACGGCCACGTCAGCGCGAGGATGTCCAGAAGCCCCGCGCTCAGGGCCATCACGGCACTCGACCGCTACGCCGCCCAAGCTCGACTTGCTCGGGCGGCGCGAAACTCGCTACAAACCTACGGAAACCCGCGACCGGAGATTGCTAGGCGTCGCGGCCCAGCGTGAACCAGAAGGTCGGCACCGAGTTGGTGCCCGGTGTGACGTCGAGTAGTTCCCAGCCGGGGAACCTGGCGCGGAGCTCGTCGGCAGTGACGCCCGCCGCCCACGACGCGACCTCGGGGGTCGGATTGCCGAGCGGCTCGGGGCCGTACCCGAACATCAGCAACCGTGCCCCGGGAGCGGCGCGGTGGGTAAGCCCGGCGGCGTAGGCGTCGCGGCGGTGCAGCGGGACCCCGCAGTAGCAGCTCAGGTCGAAGAACAGGTCGAAGGGGCCCGGCACGTCCAACTCGTCGAGGCGGGTGGCGTCTCCGTGCAGCAGCCGTACCGCCACTCCCGCCGCCGCAGCCTTCTTTCTGGCCTGGTCGACGGCGCGGTCGATCAGGTCGACGGCCGCCACCTCCCAGCCGTGCCGTGCGAGGTAGATGGCGTTGGTCCCCGTGCCGCAGCCGAGTTCGAGGGCGCGGCCGGGCGGCATCGCCTCGTGCCCCTCTACCAGGGCGACCAGCTCGGGCGGCGTCACGCCGGTGTCCCACGGCGGCTTGCCGGCGCGGTAGTAGCTCTCCAGTGCGCGGTGGACGGACTCCTCCTCCTGGTCGCGCTGCGTTGAGGTCAGGTCCGGTTCCGGCGTCTGGGTGGTGCTGGGCTGGTCCATCGTCTCCTCCAAGAATTTAAAGTTGAACTCTAGTGACCTTCTCTAGAGATACACTCGCAATATGGACAGCGTCAAGCGGCCGGAAAAGGGGGCCGAGCGCTCACGCCGCACCCGTGAAAAGCTCGTCGAGGCGGCTCGCGAGCTGTTCGTCGCGCAGGGTGTCCATCGCCTGCGGCACCGAGCCGGACGGCCTCGACCCGCGTTACACCGTGCAGTACGCAGCGGCCGAAGCCCTGGCCCGCAAGCCCGACACCCGTCCCGGCATCTCCATCGAGATGACAGCGAACCTCCTGTTCGGCCGGCCGCGGGCACGGGCGGAGGCCAGGCCGTCCATGGTGTTGGCCACGATCAGCTCGCGCCGCGGCTCGGCCGGGACCGGCAGCATGCCGGTCATCGCACGGCCCTCTATCGTGCCGACGTCGATTCCCTGCTCGATCACGCGCAGGCCCCCCACGTTCGCGCAGGACCGCCCCGAGGGCGACCAGGTGCAGGACTGAGCGCGACAGCCGGTCCAGCCGGGTGACCTTCAGCGCGTCGATCTGGTGGGCGGGGTTTCGGACGGCACGATCACCGGCCGGGCGGCCGCCGTCTCCATCCGCGCATCGATGTCCATCAAGCGCTGGTGCGGCAGCTGGGAGGAGGCCATCCGTAACGCGTTCGACCGGCCCGGCCGCATCGGCTCGGGCATCCGGGCCAGCAAAAGTGCGGCGTCGAGCTCATGCGGCTCGACCTGGTCTCCAGCACCGCCTCCACCAACGGGATCGTAGAGCTGTGGTACCGGCGACACCGCTGACCCAGCGGCCGACATGGGCCACGTCGGCCGAACCCTGGGCAGTGGTTTCCACCGGCCTGCTATCGGGCGTTCTCGTGGAGCCAGTCCAGGGCTTCTGCTCCAGAGCGGAGGACCGAGATGTGGCCGTCGGGAAACATCTTGATCTGAGCTGCAGGGCAGTGCCGGGCCAGCCACGTGCCGTGCGAGCTGGGCACGACGCGGTCCTGGTCGCCGTGCATGAGCAGCGTCGGCGCCGTGATCCGCGCGGGGTCGCATCCCCACGGGTTCACGTACGCGAGGTCGTCGTCGATCGCCCCGCCCTGGCCGCCCTCCTGCGCCGGGCCGACGACGCTGCCGAACCACGACCACTCGCCTCCCAGCGCGGCGTGATCGGCTGAGGTGAACATCTCCGGGTCGTACCCGGCCGACGCCTCGTGCCGCTCCTTGGCCGCGCGGCCCTGGACGGCTGCGCGCAGTGATGCCTGGCCGGAGGCGTACATGCCCGCGAACCAGTCAAGGCCCTCAGCACCGTACGGGGCCAGGCCGGACACGCTGACGACGGCCAGCACGCGCTCCTGGAGCAGGGCGCCGCAGGCCAGGGCATGTGAACCGCCGCCGGAGTGGCCCATCACCGCGAACCGATCGATGCCCAGCGCGTCGGCGACCCGGGACACGTAGCCGGCCGCCGACACCAGGTTTCTCCCCGTCGAGGGGGTGGAGCCGCCGTAACCGGGCCGGTCGTAGGACACCCATCGGATGCCGAGTGGTTCTGAGACGGGGAAGAGCGGCTCGGGCGGCGTCCCGATGTTCGGCGTGCCGTGGTGCCAGAAGACGGTCAGCGGATGGGGCGCGTCCTGCTGGCCGGTGTCGTAAACGTGCAGCGTACGACTGTCGCCGAGATCGAGATCGAACTCCTTCATCACGCCGCGAGCCTAACGACCGCGACTGACAGATCGCGGCCTGACCACCGTCCTCGCGTCGGCGGCCACCGCCTCGAAGTGCAGAAACTCATCCTGCGCGGCGATTTTTGTCACCCTGGGAGGAGGGAAACCACACCCCACCCAAGCCGCCGATCGCCACGATCTTGAATCGGTTTGCCACCATGTACTCACTGGCAGTGGGACCCGGTCGTCAGGACGTGGGCCCTTCCGACTAGCGCAAAGGCCGGGGGGAGATGGATATAGAGGCGGCGATTCGCGAATTGAGACACCGTCTGGCAGCCCTCGAAGCAGTGATGCGTTCCGATGACGCGGCCTCCGCCCCTCCCAACGTGCTCTACGGTCACTTCCCGGCGCAGGAGAGCACCCTCGGGGAAGGCGCCACCACGCTGGAAGTCGCCATCGCCGAGGTGCGGGCCGACGTCGCCGACCTGCACATCGGGCTGAACCAGGACTTCGCGGCCCTGCGGGACGAATTGGCCGGTCTTCGGCGGCAGACGGACGAGCAGTTCGCCTCGGCCCGGAGCAAGATGCTCAGGCGATGCGAGGCGCTGCGGTGCGACATGATCGACTTGGCGGTCAGACTCGATCGTCTGCTGGAGAGACGGGGGGCGTAGCGCACGGCGCCCCCCGAAGCAGCAGCTTGACAGCCGGTCAGCGGAAAAGGGGAGGCGGGAACGAGAACGCCCCTGCCAGGATGGTTGCTTCAGGCATGCTGCGAAAGACCCCGGAAGGACCTGAACGACCGTGCCCCGCGCCATCACGTTGATCCGCTCCGCCTCCCTCTCCGACGTCGCCGAGTACGCCTACGCGGCCACGGCGCCCGCCGAGTCGCGGCTCATCTTCCTCGCCGGCGCGTGTCCGCTGAACGCGGACGGGTCGACGGCCGCGATCGGCGACTATGCGGGTCAGGCGGCGAAGGCCGTCGAGAACATGCGGGAAGCTCTCGCCGCCGCCGGCGCGTCGCTGCAGGATGTCATCAGCACGAGGGTTCTCGTCGCGTCCACCCGGCAGGAGGACCTGGGGACCGCCTGGAAGGTGGTCCGGGACTCGTTCGGTGAGCATGACGTTCCGAGCACCTTGATGGGCGTCACCGTGCTCGGGTACAACGACCAGCTCGTCGAGATCGAAGCCGTCGCCGCCGTGCTCGACTCCTGAGGTCAACCGGGCGTCTGGACGCTCCGGATTCGCTCGTTGAGGTGGTGTCGCGCAGATTCCACGTCGATGACCGTGTCCCCGGAAAGGGACCTCGAGGCCGCGCTGGTCGCCGCGGTGCGCGACCGCGCCCTCGGCCGGTCGATCCCCGCGGCCCTGCGGGAACACATCCTGGAGTGGAGGGGCAAGGTTGACGCGGACGAGCGGGCCGCCGCCGTCACCCGCCTGGTCGAGGAGACCCCCGCCCTGCGCGAGTACGCCCGCCGCATGTGGCTGCGCCACGAGACCGCCCTCGCGCACGCCATCGCCGAGGCGACCGGAGCCCCGGCGGACGATCTCACCTGCGCCGCGCTGGCCCGGTTCACTCTCGAAGCCGTCGACCTGGCCCGCCGGCACGCCGACCCGCGCGAGGCCGCACGAGCGGCCTTCGACCTGCTCGAACATGGCTGGGCAGCCCGCGCCCCCGGGCACGGAGGCGCGGCCGACACCGCGAAGCGCTCTCCCGCCCCTGCGCCTCAGGACTGAAGATGGTGGCCAGGCGGCCGTTTCGGTGACGTTTCCGGTGCAGACCGAATATGGTGGCCCGTGGACGATCGGCCAAGCCCGTAAGCCTCGGGAGTCTCTCTAT
This sequence comes from Nonomuraea helvata, assembly GCF_039535785.1. Taxonomy (NCBI): domain Bacteria; kingdom Bacillati; phylum Actinomycetota; class Actinomycetes; order Streptosporangiales; family Streptosporangiaceae; genus Nonomuraea; species Nonomuraea helvata. The sequence goes on along the minus strand of NZ_BAAAXV010000011.1, from coordinate 261,324 downwards.
GCGTGCTGCAGTGGCAGTCCTCTCCTTCGTTCTCGCGATCATCGTCGCGCCTTCCGGACCAGCCGCCGCCGCGCAGCTGCCGGGCGGCAAGGCCACCTACGTCGTGTCGCAGGGTCATCTCAAGGCCGCCTCCAATGAGAACTGGGTACGGCTGGGCAGCTACCGCTTCGCCGCGAACGGCACGGTGAGCGCCGCCCTCTACCTGTGGTGGCAGCGTCACCCCGTGGCCAGGCAGCGCACCGGCCTCGTCCCCGACTCCGGCTGCACCACCAAGGCCGGCGGCGCCCAGTCGCGCCCCCGCATGTGCGAGGTGCTCACCGCCGGTGGCTTCACCGGCGCACCTGACGAGAGCCGCACCGGGACGTACACCGTGTCAGGGAACGTGCTGACCATCCGGTGGAAGATCGCCCAGACGTGGACGGAGCAGTGGTACGTGCGGTCTTCCCCCGACGGCAAGCTGGCCCGTCTGGACCTCAAGTCCAGCACGCTGGCCACTCACGGGTACGGCTACGGCAGCAACGCCGCGGTCGGCACCCGGCGCGCGATGAGCTCGGTGAAGGCCTTCCCCGGCTCGCTCAGGCAGGACCTGACAAGCTGGGCGGGCGGCAAGATCACCACCGCCGGCAACCAGCCCTTCGGCCTCTCCGCCTTCCGCGCCTGCTCCACCACCACCACGTGTCTGACCTACCTGCAGCCGTCCTCGAACAGCGCGTGCCAGAAGGAGGGCGGCTGCCCGAACTACGGCGGCGGAACGCGCGCCAACATCAGCTCCATCCAGTACTACCTCACGAAGATCTCCAACTCCGACCGCCGCGACACGCTGTGGCACTGGTGCACCTGCCTGGCGATGGAGCGTAAGGAGTTCTGCTACACCGGCAACTCCCACGTCAAGCCGCTCATGCAGATCATCGACGACTCGGGAGCCTTCCGTGGCTGGGTCGGCGCCGAAGCCTCCTTCTCGACCGGCGGCTCCCGGGCTCAGGACATGATGGCGGTGCTCCGCATCACCGACTTCCACTGAGGATCAGGGCATTTCCGAGATCAGCCCATGCCGGTGAGATCGTAGGCGACGTCGGCCACCCTGATCGCGCGGACCTGGGGGTCGTCGATCAGGGCCCGGAGGTCGCGGACGCGGGCGTGCTGGGTGACGTAGGCGTACGCCATGCCGTCAGCGGCCGACTTGCGCAGCAGCTTGAGACCGAGTCCGAACTTGTCCAGGTTGGCGGCGTCATGGTCGCGCAGGTCTCCCACCCAGCGGCGGAACCCGGCCAGCCCGTTCCGGGGCAGTTCGCCGGGGGCGAGTTGCGGGACGTCGCCTTGCGGCGCGTCGGGCAGCGGGGTGTCCAAGCGCCAGCTAACCGGGGTCCCGCCGATCCGCCCGTCATAGATCGCCGCCTCCGGGGGAACAGCAGTGTGCCGCTGAACGAATGCCGAGAACTCGCTCTCCCCCAACGGCTTGGCGAAATCGACCACCGCCAGGGCGTACATCGACTCGGGCAGTGGCTCCAGGATCCTCTTGGTGTCCGCCTTGCTCGGAGGGGCATCCGTGCCGACCGAGTCGAGCGCCGTGAACAGGGGCGTCTCCTTGATGAAACCCGGAGGCGGCCATTCGACTCGCCCGAACGATCACCGGATACGACCTGGTCAGGTCGGTCCTGGCCGACCCGCGGTTCAGCACCCGCAAGGAGATCATGCGCCACCCGACGATCGACGTCACCGGCATGGAGATCCCGCCGGCTGCGCCCGGCGAGTTCCTGCTGATGGACGATCCGCGGCACAGCCGCTATCGGAAGCCGCTGGTGGGCAAGTTCACCGTCCGGCGGATGCGGCTGCTCAGTGAGCGCGTCGAGCAGGTCACCGCCGAGCACCTGGACGCGATGGAGAAGGCCGGGCCGCCGACGGACCTGGTGACCGCGTTCGCCAAGCCCATCCCCGCCGTCATGATCTGCGAGCTGCTGGGCGTGCCGTACGACGAGCGGGGCTCCTTCCAGGGGCACGTCGACAAGTTCATGAACGGGGAGACCAGCGACGATGACCTGATCGCGGCCTACACCGCGACCCAGAACTACCTCGCGGAGCTGGTGGTCGCCAAACGCGCCAACCCCACCGACGACGTGCTCAGCGATCTGACCGACAGTGACCTGACCGACGAGGAGCTGAAGGGTGTCGCCCTGACCCTGCTCGCGGCCGGACTCGACACCACCACGAACATGCTGGCACTGGGCACCTTCGCACTGCTGCAGAACCCGGAGCAGCTGGCCGCGCTGCGCTTCCGGCCTCGGTCGGCAAGCGGCGAGGCCACGCTGATGTCCGTTTTACTCCTGTAAACACAGAGAGCCGAAGACGCTCGTCAAGCAGTGCGGGCAGTGGTTGCGGTGGGCGGTGCCCGGCGCGACCATCGGCACGTCCAGCCCGCATCCGACGCAGCGGAACGCGTCCCTGCGCTCCACGTGCCGCGAGCGGCCAATGGTTTATGAACGAATCATCTTCTACGTTCTGACGTATGGGTATCGGGCTGACCGAGGAGCACCGGGCGCTGGCCGCCTCCGTACACGGACTTGCCGGGCGGCGTGCGCCCGGCCACGCGGCCCTCGCCGGACAGGGGATTCTGGGGCTGCATCTGCCTGAGGAGTGCGGCGGGCAGGGGTACGGGCTGCTGGAGCTGTGCGTCGCGCTCGAGGCGCTGGGCGAGCGGCGCGTCCACGGGCCGTACCTGCCGACCGTCCTCACCTCGGCCGTCCTCGCCTGGCCGGGAGACTCGACCGGTCTGGCCGACGGCAGGAAAGGGCTGATCGCCGGGCTCACCGGCGGGTCCGCGACCGCCGCCGTCGTGCTGGCCGGAGATCCGGACGGTGCCCTCGCCCTGGGGGCGCCGGACGCCGACCTCTTTCTCGTGCCCGTCGACGGCGCCCGGTGGGCGGTGCTCGATCGCGCCGACGTCGTCGCCGAGCCCGCCGACAGCGTGGACCTCGACCGGGCGCTCTGCTCCGTCACCACGCGCGACATCCCCGCCGACCGGGTGCTGGGCGAGGTGCCGGCACGGGAGCTCGCCGCCGTGCTGCTCGGCGCCGACGCGTGCGGCGTGGCGGCGTGGGCCGTGGCGACGGCGGCCGAGTACGCCAAGGAACGCGAGCAGTTCGGGCGGCCGATCGGGCAGTTCCAGGGGGTCAAGCACCGGGTGGCCGCCGCCTTCGTGGCGCTCGAGCAGGCCCGCGCCGCCGTGTGGGACGCCGCCAGAGCGATGGACGGCGCCGGAGCGATGGACGGCGCCGCGTCGTACGACGAGGTCAGGCTGGCGGCGGCGGTGGCCGCGGTGCTGGGGCCCGAGGCGGCGGTGCGAGGTACGGCGGACGCGATCCAGGTGCTCGGCGGCATCGGATACACCTTTGAGCACGACGCGCACCGCTACTACCGCAGGGCCCTGTCCGACCGGATGCTGGCCGGGGACCCGGGGCCGTGGGCCGAGGAGACGGCGAGGCTGGCGGTGGCGGGGACCCGGCGGGCGATGGAGCCGGATCTGCCCGAGGAGGCCGCCGCCGTCAGGGACGCCATCAGGGCGGAGGCCGGGTCGCTGCGGGCCGAGGAGCCGGCGGCCAGGCTGAGGAGGTTCGCGGCGGACGGGTGGATCATGCCGTACCTGCCCAGACCGTGGGGCAGGGCCGCGTCGCCGCTGGAGCAGGTGATCATTCACCAGGAGTTCCGCGACCTGAAGCGGCCGAACCTGGGCATCGCGGCCTGGGCGGTTCCCTCCATCGTCCGGTACGGCACGCCCGAGCAGCAGGAACGCTTCCTGCCGAAGACGTTCACCGGTGAGATCGTGTGGTGCCAGCTGTTCAGCGAGCCCGGTGCGGGCTCCGACCTGGCCGGGCTGGCGACGAAGGCCACGCGGGTGGAGGGCGGCTGGTCGCTGACGGGGCAGAAGATCTGGACGTCTCTTGCACAGTACGCCCATTGGGGCATCTGCCTCGCCCGGACTTCTCCCGAAAAATCGAAACATAACGGCATCACATACTTCCTGGTGGACATGACGTCCCAGGGAGTCACCGTCAGACCGCTCAAGGAGATCAACGGAGACGAGGTGTTCAACGAGGTCTTCCTCGACGACGTCTTCGTACCGGACGACCTGGTCGTCGGTGCGGTGGACGAGGGCTGGCGGGTGGCCCGTGACACGCTCTCCCACGAACGCGTCGCGCTCGGCGACTCCTGGGGGCCGGGCTCGCAGCACACCGACATGGCCGAGTTCATCGCCGAACTGCCGCCGCTCCGCCAGTCGCAGCGCGAGCAGGCGGGCCGCCTGTGGGCCGAGGGCCAGGCCATCTCCGCGCTCGGCCTGCGCATCACGCTCTCGCAGCTGGCCGGGGCCGATCCGGTGACCGCCCCCAGCGTGCGCAAGCTGCTCGGCATGCGCCACGCCCAGGCGATCTCGGAGTTCTGCTGGTCCCTGGCGCCGAGGAACCGCCGCTGGAACCGTACGATCCTCGCCACCCGGGCGTTCACCATCGGCGGCGGCACCACGGAGGTCCAGCTCAACATCATCGCCGAACGGGCGCTCGGCCTTCCCCGCGACCCGTGATCAGCTCTTGGGGTAGTACGGCGCCGCGAGGTGGGCGTACACGATCGTGTTGTCGACGTAGCTGTGCACCTGCCGGTCGAACGTCCCGCCGCAGGTCACCAGCCGCAGCCCCGGATAGGTGAGCTTGGCGTAGACCTTCCTGACCGGGAAGCTCCGCTTCGGCGCGTGCTCGACCTTGTCGACGACGAACACCGCCACCGAGCGGTCGGCGCGCATCACCTGGACCTGGTCGCCGCGCTTGACGTTCTTGAGGTTGGCGAAGACGGCGGGGCCGCTCCTGGTGTCCAGGTGACCGGTGATCACGGCGGCGCCGCGCTGGCCGGGTACGGGGCCGTAGCGGTACCAGCCCGCCTGGTTCGGCGGGTCGAACGGCGGGTTCTCGATGGCGCCCTGCGCGTCCAGGCCCAGCTCCATCAGCGGGGCGGCCACGCCGATGGACGGGATGTAGACGGCCGTGGGCTTGGCGGCCCTCATGGGCGCGGCCACCTTGCCGGACGGCACGCCCGGGACCGACGGCACGGGGTTCGTGGCCGCGACCGGACCCGGCTCGGGCTCGTCGCTGAAGATGCCGCTGATCCCGAGCCCGATCAGCAGCAACCCCGCCAGCGAGACGACGGCTGCCCCGGTCCGGAGCAGCCGCTGCTCAGACGACACCCTTGCGGCGCCGTACCGCGAACCCGGCCAGCCCCGCGCCCGTCATCAGGGCCACACCGCCCAGCGCGAACGGCCACACCGGGTCGTCCGGCGCGAGACCGCCGCCACCGGTCTCCGGGTGCCCCCTCGGCACCCGGTGCTCGTCCTCGCCCGCGGGCCGCCACGGCTCTTCCTCGCGCTCGTCCGGCCCCGGCCAGGTGTCCTCCGGTCCCGGCTCGACCGAGGGAGGCGGGCTCCAGGACTCCTCGGGCGCGGGCTCGTGCTGCTCGTCGCAGAGCAGCGGCAGCGGAAGGAGGCAGGTGGGCAGCTCGACCGGCAGGTCAGGGCCGGTGGAGGCGTACGCGGGGGGCGCCGCCAGGCTCACCCCTCCGACCGCGAAGGCGGCCACGAAAATGGGCACCGCCGCCGCGAGACGTGCTCTTGCCATGAGAAGGCTCCAGACTCGTTTGTCGCCCCCGATGCACAAGAGAGCTTTGCGAATTATTAGATAACGAGTCAAGTAATGATACCGAAGTGAAATTGTCCAGACACGGAGGGTTTAACCCCACCCCAACGTGGCAGGAAATAACGGCATAAAGGGGGACAAATACCATGAGCAACCCACAGCAACCCGAGATTCGCAGATCAGGTAAATCGCCCACCGAGTTCAAGTCCGCCCACCTCACGCCCCAGACCAAGCAGGGAGCCAAGCGCTCCGCCCGCCCGCATGGCATGGACAAGGGCGGCAAGGGCGGCGGCAAGGGCGGCGGCGTGCCTCCAGGCCAGCGCCCTCCGTACCCGGGGTGAGCGAAAGTGAAAGGGAGCCTGCAGTTCGTCGGCAACGCGACGACGCTGATCCGCTACAACGGCCTCACGCTGCTGACCGATCCCAACTTCCTGCATCAGGGCCAGCGGGCGTACCTGGGCTACGGCCTGTCCACCCGCCGCCTCACCGATCCCGCTCTGGAGATCGAGGACCTGCCGCCGATCGACGCGGTGGTGCTGTCGCACCTGCACGGTGACCACTGGGACCGTGTCACCAGGAAAGGCCTGGACCGGGACACCCCGGTCATCACGACCACCGCGGCCGCCCGCCGCCTGCGCCGCCGCGGCTTCCGCCGGACTGTGGGGCTGGAGGAGTGGCGCACACACGAGCTCCGCGGCCCGCACGGCTCGGTACGGATCACCGCGCTGCCCGCCAAGCACGCGCCGGGCCCCGCCGAGGCGCTGTTGCCGCCCGTGATCGGCACGATGCTGGAGTTCTGCAACCCGGACGAACGCGTGGAGCTGCGCATCCACGTCAGCGGCGACACGCTGCTCGACCGCCGCCTCGACGCGATCCCGCGCCGCTTCCCCGACATCGACCTGGCGCTGGTGCACCTGGGCGGCACCCGGCTGCTCGGCCTCGTGCTCGTCACGATGGACGGCGAACAGGGTGCCTCGTGGGTGGACCTGATGAACCCGCACGCGGTCGTGCCGGTGCACTACGACGACTACGCCGCCTTCAGCTCGCCGCTGGACGACTTCCGCCACCACATCGAGCAGAACGGCCTGGCCGACCGGGTGGTCTACCTCAAGAGGGGCGAGACCCGCGAGCTCGCCCCCCACCATCTCGTGCGCTAGTCGGCGTTCCGCGCCCGGCTCGGCTGCACGCGCATCGGCTCGCCCGGCATCTTGGGATAGTTCGGCGGGTACGGCATGTCGCCCCGGTCGTCCTTGGCGTAGAGCTCCACCAGCGGCTCGATCGAGTACGCCGCGTCGTCGATGGCCGCGTGCACGTCGCCCACCTCGGCGAACCGCGCAGGAACCGTACGGATGTCGAAGTCGCGCGGGTCGGCGTCCGCCAGCTCGTCCCAGGTCAGCGGGGTCGAGACGGGGGCGTGCGGCTGCGCCCTGACGGAGTAGGCGCTGGCCACCGTGCGGTCCCGGGCGTTCTGGTTGAAGTCGATGAACACCCGCTCGCCACGCTCCTCCTTCCACCACGCCGTGGTCACCAGCGCCGGATCCCGTTCCTCGACGGCCCTGGCCAGGGCGATGCCGGCGTGGCGTACCTGGATGAAGTCCCAGCGCGGCTCGATGCGCACGGCGATGTGGACGCCGCGGTTGCCGGACGTCTTCACGAACCCGGTCATCCCGAACTCGCCCAGAACCTCCCTCGTGAGCAGGGCCGCCTTGCGCGCCGCGTCGAAGTCCAGGCCCGGCTGCGGGTCCAGGTCGACGCGGAGCTCGTCGGGGTGCTCGACGTCCGAGGCCCGCACCTGCCAGGGGTGGAAGTCGATGGTGCCGAGGTTCGCGGCGTAGGCGATGGCCGCCACCTCCGTGACCCGCAGGGACTGCGCCGTACGGCCGCTCGGGAAGGTCACCGTCACGGGCTGGAGCCAGTCGGGGTGCTTGGGCGGCATCCGCTTCTGGTAGATCGCCTCCGTCTGCACGCCGTCGGGGTGGCGTTTGAGGTTGGTGGGCCGGTCCTTGAGCGCCCGCAGCGCGCCCTCGCCGACGCTCACGTAATATTCGACCAGCTCCCGCTTGGTGGCGCCGATCCCAGGAAAGTACACCTTGTCGGGGTTGGTGACCTTGACGGTCCGCTCCCCCACCTCGAGCTCTATGAAGGGCGATGCCATAGCCCGAGCTTATGATGTCGCCATGCTTATGGCCTCCACTCCGTGGAGGCGGGCTCGGTCGCCGAGGAGCCGTTGCCTTTCCTCGTCGCTCTGGTCGCTATGCTCCCGACGCTCCTCAGTCCAGGCAACGGCGCTCCCTCGCGAGGTGGGCCCGTCCCGGAGCCTCCTCGGTGGCGGGACCGAGGGCTCGACGGGACGGACCGCTAGATCAGCCGCCGCCGTTCCGGGCGCTGGCGCGCCACCCGGCCGGCCGTTGCGACCCCCGGCGGCTCCAGCACGGGCGTGGGCTGTGCCGCTCGCCGGGATCTGCGGATGATCTCACCCCTTGGCAGGAGGCGATGACACCCCCTTGCCTACAAAGACGCGAATTCACCCCAGAACGGATGCTTCACCCTTCGGAGATCTCTTTTTGCCAGATCTCGTACGCTGGAGTCATGGAAAAGGTGGTCAAGAGCGAGGCCGAGTGGCGGGTTCAGCTCTCGCCTGAGGAGTTCCACGTCCTCAGGGAGGCCGGGACCGAGCGCCCCTTCACGGGCGAGTACGTCGACACCAAGACCGAGGGCGTCTACTCGTGCCGCGCCTGCGGGGCCGAGCTGTTCCGGTCGGACACGAAGTTCGAGTCGCACTGCGGGTGGCCGAGCTTCTTCGCGCCCGCCGACTCCGACACGGTGCGGCTGATCGAGGACCGCAGCCACGGCATGGTCCGCACCGAGGTGCGGTGCGCGCGGTGCGACTCCCATCTGGGTCACGTCTTCCACGGCGAGGGGTACCCGACGCCGACCGACGACCGTTACTGCATCAACTCGATCTCCCTTAGGCTTGAACCCAAGGGGTGATCGGTTAACGACAGCGCGTACCGATCCCCTGCCTCGGGTAGGAGATTCGTGTGCGCTTTGTCCATCTTCGCCACCGCTGGGTGACGATTGAGACTATCGGGCGAGTCGTCACGCAACGGTGCGAGCTGTGCGCGAAGACGCGGGTACGGGTGCGATAACGGGGTCAATCGGGCTCGGGGTGGGTGACCCGGCAGCTGGTGTCGGAGGGGCCGAGGATGTTGGCGAGCACGGGGTTCCCGTTCTCGCCGAACTCGGCCTGGACGAACACGACCGGGCGGGCCACCCCGAGGGAGCGCAGGTACTCCAGGCCGCGCTTGCACAGCGTCAGCGCGTGGGATGAATTGCCCGCCGTCTCCGGCAAATCCGTATAAATGCGCAAATATCCGCCGATGGTGCGGATGTCCTTGAGGCGCTTCAGCGCCGCGTCGTCCGGCCCCCAGTGCGTACGGAAGTACTCCGCCGCCTGCTGATCGGTGTGCCGCGACGGCCCGTCCGCCTTGTAATCGTCCACGTCGGCGGAGTCGGGGCCGCCCGCCGACAGGTCCTGCGGGCTGACACTCCCCTGCACCTGCCCAGGCTCCACCGCGCCGGAGGTCGCCGCGCTCGTGGCGGCCTTGGGCGGCTGCGACTTCGGCAGCTCGCTCACCCTGGCCTGCGCGCTCGCCCCCGAGCCCGACTCGGCCCTGCCGGACAGCGCCGAGGACCCGTTCTGCCGCTCGGCCTGGCCTGGCGGCCCGGAGGCCACGCGCGGCTGCTGGGCGGAGGCAGCGGTCAGCGGCCCGCTGAACGTCCCGTTCGCGCCGAGCACCACGGCGACGCCTCCGGCCAGCGCCACCGCTCCGACAGCCCACCGCAGCCTTCCGGTGCGGCGCCGCGCATGCCGCGAACGCCCCGCCCCCTGCGGCGAGCTCTCAGCCGCATTCGGCGAGCGCTCCGCCGCATGCCGACCGGTGGGCTTCCGCCTGCTCCCCCGCCTGCCCGATCCGCCCATCACCCCGCCCTCCCCGCCGCCTGGAACGTGCCACCGCAAGCACGCCCGTACGGACGAAGGATTTCCCTGATTGTGACAAAGGGGATAGATCAAGTCCGTTGGATCGCCAACTTGGGTCTGGCTCTTTTCCCCTGAGTCCCCAGGTCGAGGTGCCGTACGGCTGGGGCAGGGCCTAAGGCAGGGACGCCACCAGCTCACGCACCGGCTTGCGCGCGCCCGTGTAGAACGGGATCTCGACACGCGTGTGCCGGCGGGCCTGCGCGCCCCGCAGCGTGCGCATCAGGTCGACGATCCGGTGCAGCTCGTCGGCCTCGAACGCCAGCATCCACTCGTAGTCGTTGAGCGAGAAGCACGCCACCGTGTTGGCCCGCACGTCGGGGTAGTCGCGCGCCATCCGGCCGTGCTCGGCCAGCATGGCCCGGCGCTCGGAGTCGTCCAGCAGATACCACTCGTAGGAGCGCACGAACGGATAGACGCTCACGTATGCGCGCGGCTCCTCCTCGGCGAGGAAGGCGGGGATGTGCGACTTGTTGAACTCCGCCGGCCGGTGCAGCGCCATCGCCGACCAGACGGGCCTGCTGTGCCGGCCCAGCTCGGTGCGGCGGAAGCGGGCGTAGACGTCCTGCAGGTCCTCGGGCGTGGCCGCGTGCCACCAGAACATGTAGTCGGCGTCGGCCCGCAACCCGGCCACGTCGTAGACCCCCCTGGTCACGACGCCCTTGCCGGCGGCCTGCTCGAGCAGCTCCTCGACCTCGCCCGCCAGGCCGTCGCGCTCGACGGGACACGGCTCGGTGACCTGGAAGACCGACCACATCGTGTAACGGATCACCTGGTTGAGATCGCGGGCCTTGGGCCGCGGAGCAGCGTCTGTCATAGCGCCTATTCTCCTCGCTGGGACAGGTGGTCCAGAATCCGGGCGGCGGCCGTACGGGCCGTGCTGACGCAGGCGGGAATGCCGACGCCGTCGTAGGCGGCGCCGCAGACGGCCAGCCCCGGCTCCACGGCCACGGCGGCGTGCACCCTGGCCACCCGGTCGAGGTGGCCCACGTTGTACTGCGGCAGCGACCCGCCCCAGCGCGTGACCCTGGTGTCGATCGGCAGGCCGCTCACGCCCATCACGTCGGCCATCTCGGCCGTGGCCAGCGACACCAGCTCGACGTCGTCCCGCTGGAGCAGGTGCTCCTCGCCGACCCTGCCGATCGAGCAGCGCAGGATCACCATGTCCTTCGTCAGGTGCGGCCACTTGATCGAGCTGAACGTGACCGCCTTGACCGGCCGGCCCTCGACGGGCGGCACCAGGTAGCCGCTGGAGGTGGGCGGCTGGGGGAAGGCGCCGATCGGGTAGGCGAGCGTGACGATGGCCATGCTGGCGTACTCGATCTTGGCCAGCTCGCTCGCCGCCTTGGGCACCTCGGCCTTGAGCAGCCTGCCGGCGGCGGCCCCCGGCGTGGCCACGATCACCGCGTCCGCCCGGACGACCTCGGGCTTGGGGACGGGGCCGGTGACCAGTCGCCAGCCGTCGCCGTCCCTGTGCAGCTCGCGTACGGTGACGCCGGTCCTGATGTCCGCACCCGACGCCTTGGCGACCGCCTCGGGCAGGCCGCCGAGCCCACCCTTCAGCGAGGTGAAGACTGGGCCCGCGTCCTTCGGCGCCTCCTCGACGAGCTGCCTGGCCCCGGTCAGCAGCGAGCGCTCGGAGCGGGCCACCGCCGCCACGCGCGGCATGGTGGCCTCCAGCGAGAGCATGTCGGAACGGCCCGCGTAGACACCGCCGAGCAGCGGCTCGACCAGCCGTTCGACGATCTCGCCACCCATCCTGGCGCGGACGTAGGCGGCCACGGACACGTCGGTGCGTACGAGGGTCGGCGGCAGGATCTGGTCGAGCGGCACGCGCAGCAGGCCGCCGGGCGAGACGATGCCCGACTTGGCCAGCTCGGTCAGGTCGGAGGGCACGCCCATGACCTGGCCCTTCGGCATCGGGCGCAGCTCGCCCCTGCTGTAGACGGCCGAGCTCGTGGTGCCGGGGAAGACCAGGTCGTCGCCGAGCCCGACCCCCCTGGCCAGCTCCTTGCCCTCGGGCCGCCTGGCCAGCATGGCCTCCGCGCCCGCGTCCACGTTCACCCCGGCGACCTCGGAGGCGTACAGCTTGCCGCCGATCCGCGGCCCGCCCTCGAGCACGGTGACCTTGACCCGCTCGCCCGCGCTCTGGCGGAGATACCACGCGGCGGCGAGACCGGAGATCCCTCCGCCGATGACGACCACGTGCGCCCGATTCCCTTCCACGCCTCCTGACGCTACCGCCTCAGCACAGTGCTCAGCTGCGCGGGGCAGCGTTGTCAGACGGTGACCGGACCGTGATTCCTCCTACCAAACCGGGGCTTTCCGGTGACCGTCTTATGGGCATGAGGAGAATCCGGTACGGAGTCGCACTCACGGCCGCCTGTTCGGCCCTGCTCCTGACGGGCTGCGGTGGCAGCTCCAGGACGATGTCCAGCGAAGCCGGCTCGGGCACCGCGCCCGCACCGGCCGCCGACCAGGCCGAGAGCCTCGCCAAGCAGCAGCGACCGCAGCAGAGCAAGGACGGCCTCGTCTCGGACGTCAAGCTGACCCAGCAGCAGGATCGCCAGGTGATCTACACCGGCGACCTGACGGTGCGGGCCAAGCAGGTCACCGCCGCCGCCCAGCAGGCCAAGCAGATCGTGACGTCGGCGGGCGGCTACCTGTCCAAGGAGGAGAGCAACTCGGCCAACGACACCGAGGACACAGCCACGCTGGAGTTCAAGATCCCGCCGGCCAGGTACACCGAGGTGCTGGGCCGGCTCGGCAAGGAGCTGGGCAAGCAGCTGTCCATGAACCAGGGCACCCAGGACGTCACCATGCAGGTGGCCGACGTCGAGAGCCGGCTGAAGTCGGCGCAGCAGTCGCTGGACTCGCTGCGTACGCTGCTGAAGAAGGCCGGCACCATCGGCCAGGTGCTGCAGGTCGAGCGGGAGATCTCCGCACGCGAGGCCGACCTGGAGTCGCTGCAGGCGCAGCAGAAGCAGCTGGCCACGCAGGTGGCCATGGCGACGCTGACGCTCCGGCTGGTCGGGCCGGTGGCCGTCGTCGAGGATCCCTCCGACGAGCCCGCGGGGTTCTTCGGCGGCCTCAAGGCGGGCTGGACCGCGCTGGTGTCGTTCACGAAGGTCGCGGTGACGGTGCTCGGCGCGGTGCTGCCGTGGCTGGCCGTCTTGGTGCCGCTGATCGCGCTGATGATCTATCTGGCACGGCGTCGCCGCTCCAGGCGCCCCCGGGCCCCCATGCCCCCGCAGGGGCCGATGCACGGCGGTCCGGTACCTCCGCAGGGGCCGGTGCACAGCGGCCCGGTACCCCCGCAGGGGCCGGGACACAGCGGCCCGGTACCCCCACAGGGGCCGGGACACAGCGAGCCGGGGCCGGAGGCGGCGTGATCAGGACTGTCGGCCGGCCTCGTGCACGAGGTCGGTGAGGCGCCTGAGCTGGTCGGGATCGGTCGAGGGCAGCACGCCGTGCCCCAGGTTGAACACGTGCCCCTCGGCCGCCCGCCCCTGGCGCAGCACCTCGCGCGCCTTGCGCTCGACGACCTCCCACGGCGCCAGCAGCACGGCCGGGTCGAGGTTGCCCTGCAGCGCCTTGCCGGGGCCGACCCGGCGGGCCGCCTCGTCGAGCGGCACCCGCCAGTCGACGCCCACCACGTCGGCCCCCGCCTCGCCGAGCACGCCGAGCAGCTCGCCCGTGCCGACGCCGAAGTGGATGCGCGGCACGTCCGGCAGGCCCTCGAAGATGCGGCGGGTGTGGGGCAGGATGAACTCCCGGTAGTCGGCCGGCGCCACCGCCCCCACCCAGGAGTCGAAGAGCTGCACGGCCGAGGCCCCGGCGGCGATCTGGATGCGCAGGTGCTCGAGGACGATCGTGGAGAGCCGTTCCATGAGCGCGTGCCACAGCTTCGGCTCGCCGTACATCATGGCCTTGGTGTGGTCGTGGTTCTTGGACGGGCCGCCCTCGATCAGGTACGAGCCGAGCGTGAACGGAGCCCCGGCGAAGCCGATCAGCGGCGTGCCGCCCAGCTCGCCGGTCAGCGCCTGGATGGCCTCGGTGACGTACGGCACGTCGTCCGGCTCGATCGGCCGCAGCGCCTCAAGACCCCTGGCGTCGCGGATCGGGTCGGCCACCACCGGACCGACGCCCGGCTTGATGTCGAGATCGACGCCGATGGCCTTGAGCGGCACCACGATGTCGCTGAAGAAGATCGCCGCGTCCACGCCGTATCGGCGCACCGGCTGCATGGTGATCTCGACGATCATGTCCGGCGTCGAGCAGGCCGTGAGCATCGGCACGCCTTCGCGAATCCGCAGGTACTCGGGCAGCGACCGACCGGCCTGGCGCATGTACCAGACCGGGGTGTGCGGGACGGGCTGGCGGCGGCACGCACGCAGGAAAGCGGAGTCGGCGAGGTTCACCCCACAAGGGTGCCATGTACGGGCGTCGGTCATGACACGGGAGCGACGTGTCAGAAAAACCTCGATTGGACACCCCAAAGCATGATCAGATAGCCAGATGAAGGTTTACCGGTCTGCTCGGCATCGGCGCCGCACTCGGGTCGAACACACCCCATGTCCGGCCAGAGAGCCGGTTTCGAGTGGGCCAAATGTTCACCAACCCACCGCGCGGCACCGATTCAGGGACCACTTTCGGGACACGCCGAGCGCGTTGCGGGGAATTGTCAGCAGCTCGTGCCAACGTCGGAGCCACGACCCGAAGAAAGGCCACGGCTCGATGACTCGTGCGATGACCGCGTTGTGGAGTTCCCCAGAGCGCCGCAGTGAGCGCTGCCCTTCCTGTGCAGGCGAGCGGCCGTTCGAGCAACCGCCGTGCCTCGACGGCCACGAGCCCGGCCACTGCCCCGAGTGGGCCTGCGTCGACTGCGGTCACGCGATCATCTTCGGCACGGCCGAAACCCTCCGACCGAATCGCCAGCTGGTTACGGCAGCGGCTTGATCACGAAGGATGAGCACCCCCGTGGTCCCCTTCCGTCCGTCTTCGACCTACGCTTCCGCTATGACACTCGGTGACCCGCCTCCTCCTCCAGCGGTGTTCACGCGCGCCGCGGAGAGCATGCGGCAGGCCGAGGTCAGGCCGGAGATCGAGCTCGAAGACCTCCCCGCGCCGCAGCGGCTGGCCCCCTACTCGGCCGCCATCGGCGCGTCCGTCTACCGCGACGACGACGAGCTCGCGGTCGGCCGGCTGATCCTGCTCTACGACCCTGACGGCCAGCGCGGGTGGGAGGGCCCGTTCCGGCTGGTGGCCTACGTCAGGGCCGACATGGAGCCGGAGATCACCTCCGATCCGCTGCTCGGACCGGTCGCCTGGAGCTGGCTGACCGAGGCTCTGGACGCCCACCAAGCCGACTACTCCGCCGCTGGCGGTACCGTGACAAGAGCCGTGTCCGAGGGGTTCGGCAACAAAGCCGAAGACCCGGTCACGACCGAGCTCGAGTTGCGGGCGTCCTGGTCACCCGCGCAGGAGGATCTCTCCGGCCACGTCGCCGCCTGGTGCGACCTCATGTGCCTGGCGGCGGGGATCCCGCCGCTCCCGCCCGACGTGGCCGCCCTTCCCCGCCGCCGCGATGAATCCGGAGAGTGACCGTACGAAGTGAGGGCACCAGTAAAGACAGCACCAGCGTCATGAGGTCGGTGAGCTCATGACAGAAGAACGCACCGTCGAACCGCTGCTCGAGCCGCGCGAGGGCATCCCGCCGGTCATCGCGGACGCGGCCGGGCTGGCTGAAATCGTTTCGCGATTCGCGGCGGGCACCGGTCCCGTCGCGGTGGACGCCGAGCGCGCCTCGGGCTACCGCTACGGCAACCGCGCCTACCTCGTGCAGCTGCGCCGGGCCGGGGCGGGCACCGCGTTGATCGACCCGATCGGCTGTCCCGACCTGTCCGACCTCGACGCGGCCGTGGCCGACGCCGAGGTCGTCCTGCACGCCGCCTCCCAGGACCTGCCGTGCCTCTTGGAGGTGGGGTTCAGGCCGCGCACGATGTTCGACACCGAGCTGGCGGGGCGGCTGCTCGGCTACGAACGGGTCGGCCTTGGCACCATGGTCGAGACCGTGCTCGGGCTGCGACTGGAGAAGGGCCACTCGGCCGCCGACTGGTCCACCAGGCCGCTGCCCGAAGACTGGCTGCGGTACGCGGCGCTCGACGTGGAGGTGCTGGTCGAGCTGCGGGACGCGCTCCATCAGGAGCTGGCGGAGAGCGGGAAACTGGAGTGGGCGCGCGAGGAGTTCGCCGCCGTGCTCAACACGCCGCCGCCCGTCCCCCGGTCCGATCCCTGGCGCCGTACCTCGGGCATCCACAAGGTGCGCAACGTGCGGGCGCTGGCGATCGTGCGGGAGCTGTGGACCATGCGCGACAGGATCGCCCGGGAGGCCGACCTGGCGCCCGGACGGGTGCTGCCCGATGCGGCCATCGTGACGGCCGCGCTGGAGGGACCCCGTACCAAGAAGGCCTTGACCGAAATATCGGCATTCACCGGGCGCAGCGCGCGCCGGCACATGAGCGACTGGCTCGCCGCGGTGACCCGCGCCCGCCAGCTGCCCGACGGCCAGCTCCCCACGCCGAGCACCCCCGGCGACGGGCCGCCACCGCCCAACCGCTGGGCCGACCGCGACCCGGCCGCCGCCAAACGCCTGGCGGCCGCCCGCGCGGTGGTGGCGGGGCTGGCCGAGCAGCACCACATGCCCACGGAGAACCTGCTGCAGCCGGACGCCGTACGACGGCTCACGTGGGAGCCGCCCGCGGAGATCACCGAGGAGACCGTCACCGCCCGGCTGCGCGAGCTCGGCGCCCGGGAGTGGCAGCTCTCCCTGACGGCCCACCCGATCACCAAGGCCCTGGCCCGCCTGGAAAACCGCGGCGGCGACCAGTAACCTCTGGCCGCTGCCCGGCCCGGCGTCGCAGCGCGAACAAGCGCGTCGCCGGGCTGGGCACCGTGCGCGTTCGCGCCGGGCACCAGCTGACGCGCCGCCAGAGGGGGCAGCCGCCATGCGGGCGACTGAGCGCGGGCGCGGGCATTCGCCAGGCTACGCCTGCCGGGCTCCCTGATTCCTTCAGGGGCCTACAGGGAATTCAAGACGCTACTTGACGTCGTCGGCGGGGCGGCCGTACGGTTCGGGAAAGCGCTTTCCCCATGTATGTCCTGAAGGGATCCTCAATGAGCGTGCGCACCATCGGCGTCGTGATGAACGGCGTCACCGGACGGATGGGCTACCGCCAGCACCTGGTCCGTTCCGTCCTGGCCATCAACGAGCAGGGCGGCGTCACGCTCTCGGACGGCAACAGGGTGAAGCTCAAGCCCGTACTTGTCGGAAGAAATGCCGACAAATTGGCAGATATCGTTGCGAAGCATGGGATTTCGGATTTCACCACAGACCTGGACTCCGCCCTGGCCGACGACGACAACCTGATCTACTTCGACGCGCAGGTCACCAGCGCCCGCGTCAAGGCCGTGCTGAAGGCCATCGAGGCAGGCAAGCACATCTACGCCGAGAAGCCCACGGCCGAGTCGACGCAGGAGGCCATGGCGCTGGCCGAGGCGGCCACGGCCAAGGGTGTGAAGAACGGCGTCGTGCAGGACAAGCTGTTCCTGCCCGGCCTCCTCAAGCTCAAGCGGCTGATCGACGGCGGCTTCTTCGGCCGGATCCTGTCGGTGCGCGGTGAGTTCGGCTACTGGGTGTTCGAGGGCGACTGGCAGGAGGCGCAGCGCCCGTCGTGGAACTACCGGGCCGAGGACGGCGGCGGCATCGTGCTCGACATGTTCCCGCACTGGCACTACGTGATGGAGAACCTGTTCGGCCGCGTCGAGTCCGTCTACGCCCGCGCCGTGACGCACGTCCCCTCGCGGGTGGACGAGCAGGGCAACACGTACCAGGCGACCGCGGACGACGCCGCGTACGGGATCTTCGAGCTCGAAGGCGGCATCGTCGCGCAGATCAACTCGTCCTGGACGGTTCGCGTGAACCGCGACGAGCTGGTCGAGTTCCAGGTGGACGGCACGCACGGCAGCGCCGTCGCCGGGCTGCGCAACTGCCGGGTGCAGCACCGCTCCGCCACGCCCAAGCCCGTCTGGAACCCCGACCTGCCCGCCACCGCCCGTTTCCGCGACGGGTGGCAGGAGGTGCCCGACAACGCCGAGTTCGACAACGGGTTCAAGGTGCAGTGGGAGGCGTTCGTCCGGCACGTGGTGGAGGACGCGCCCTTCCCCAACGACTTCGCCTCGGGCGCCCGCGGCGTGCAGCTCGCCGAGCTGGGGCTGCGCTCGAACGCCGAGGGCCGCAGGATCGAGGTGCCGCAGCTGTGACGACGATCGACCTGCCGGGGATCGGCGCCTACGAGCTGCGCGAGCCCGTGACGTGGCCGGTGCCGGACAAGGCGCCCGCCGGCCGCATCGTGTACGCCGCCGCCCACGTGGTGGCCGACCCGCTCGGTGACAACACGCCCGGCTCCCCCGCCGCCGTGGACTGGGAAGCCACCCTGCGCTTCCGCCGTCACCTGTGGTCGCACGGCCTGCGCGTCGCGGACGCCATGGACACCGCGCAGCGCAACATGGGCCTGGACTGGGCGGCGACCAAGGAGCTCATCCGGCGCAGCGCCGCCGAGGCCCGCCCGTACGGCGACCCGGCGACGCTGGTCGCGTGCGGCGCGGGCACCGACCACGCGCCCCAGGCCGCCGACCTGAACACGATCACCGCCGCGTACGCCGAGCAGATCGAGACTGTCCAGTCGGCCGGCGCCGGTGTGATCGTCATGGCCTCCCGCCAGCTCGCCAGGGTGGCGACGGGCCCGGAGGACTACCACCAGGTGTACGGCAAGCTGTTCGGCCTGGCCGACCGGCCCGTGATCCTGCACTGGCTGGGCGAGATGTTCGACCCGCAGCTGGCCGGCTACTGGGGTTCGCGGGACGTGGCGGCGGCGACGGAGTCGTTCCTGGAGCTGATCCACGCCCACGCCGCGCTGGTGGACGGCGTGAAGGTGTCGTTGCTGGACGAGGAGCACGAGGTAGGGCTGCGCGCCGCGCTCCCCGAGGGCGTCAAGCTGTACACCGGCGACGACTTCAACTACCCGTCGCTGATCAAGTCGGGTTCGCACGCGCTGCTGGGCATCTTCGACGCCATCGCCCCGGCCGCGGCGGCGGCCCTGCACGCGCTAGACGCCGGCGACCTGGACCGCTATGACGAGATCTTCGCCCCGACCGTCCCGCTGTCGCGGAAGATCTTCGAGGCGCCGACGTACAACTACAAGACCGGCATCGTCTTCCTGGCCTGGCTGAACGGCCACCAGGACGCGTTCGCCATGGTGAACGGCGCTCAGTCGGCGCGCTCGCTGCTCCACCTGTCGGAGGTGTTCCGCCTCGCCGACCAGGCCGGGCTGCTGGCGGACCAGGAGCTGGCCGTACGCCGGATGAAGGCGCTGCTGGCGGTGAACGGGCTGTGAGCGAGCGAAGCGAGGGAACCATGGACACAGCACGCTGGGTCATAGGACCGCCGAAGGCGGTCCTATGACCCTCTCCCTGAATCAGTGGACGACGAGGCGCTGGTCCGTGGCCGAGGCCGTGGACGGGTGCGTACGGCACGGCCTGGAGGCGGTCGGGCTGTGGCGGGAGAAGGTCGCCGAGCAGGGCCTCGCGGAGAGCGTGAAGCTGGTGCGCGAGGCCGGGCTGCGGGTGTCGTCGCTGTGCCGGGGCGGCTTCCTCACGGCCGGCGGGCTGCCGGGCGAGGAGGGACGCCGTGCGTTCGCGCAGGCGCTGGACGAGAACCGGCGGGCCGTCGACGAGGCGGCCGAGCTGTCGGCGGCGTGCCTGGTGATGGTGGTCGGCGGCCTGCCCGGCGTGAAGCCGGGGGAGCCCCTGCCCGCGAGCGGTTTCTCGCGTGACGTGGCCGGGGCGCGCGAGCGGGTGGCGGAGGCGCTGGCGGAGCTGGCGCCCTACGCCGGGGAGCGCGGGGTCAAGCTGGCCCTGGAGCCGCTGCACCCGATCTACTGCCCCGACCGGGCGGTCCTGTCCACGCTGGGCCAGGCGCTCGATCTGAGCCTGGCGTATCCGGAGGAGCAGGTCGGCGTGGTGGTCGACACGTTCCACGTGTGGTGGGACCCGCGGGTGTTCGAGGACATCGCGCGGGCCGGCCGCCGGATCGCCTCCTACCAGGTGTGCGACTACCTGCACCCGCTGCCGCAGGACATCCTGCTCGGGCGGGGCATGATGGGCGACGGCGTGATCGACTTCCGGCCGATCACGCGGGCGGTCCTCGAGGCCGGCTACGCCGGCGACGTCGAGGTGGAGATCTTCAACGCCGACATCTGGGCCGCCGACCCCGACGAGGTGGTGGCCACGATGAAGGCGCGGTACGAGGACGTGGTGCTCCTGCCGTGACCTCCTGGGAGCGGCGGCACAGGTGATCCGCGCCGCCGCCCGTGGTCACAGCGGCGTCACAGCGGCGTCACAGCGGCGTCACCGTGCCCGCCGCCCCGTTCACCTCGATCTCCTGGCCCGTGGTGATGCGGTGGGTGGCGTCGGGGACGCCGACGACGGCCGGGATGCCGTACTCCCTGGCCACCACCGCGCCGTGCGACATGGCGCCGCCCATCTCCATCACCAGGCCGCCCGCCGTCAGGAACAGCGGCGTCCAGCCGGGGTCCGTCGAGGGGCAGACCAGGATCTCGCCCGGCTCCAGGTGGGCGCCGATGGGGTCGAGCACCACCCTGGCCACGCCCGTGACGGTGCCCGCCGAGGCGGCCGTACCCGTCAGCGCGCCGCCAGTGGTGGAAGCAGCGGCCGCGGACGCGAGCGCCTCGGGCTCGGTGCCGTCGGACAGCAGCATCCTGGGCACGTGCCTGCGGCGCGACTCCTGCTCGTACGCCGCCCGCCGCTCCTCCACGACCGCGCGCAGGTCCCCTCCGCCGAGGGCGGCCCTGGCCTCCCGCAACGTCAGGAAGAACACGTCGCGCGCCGCGTCCAGGACGCCGAGCTCCACCAGGCGCTCCCCGACCACCAGCAGGCTCCGCCGCAGCCCGGCGAGGGTCTTGACCAGGTAGAACTTGGGCAGCTCGCGCAGCCCCGCGAACTCCCGCGTACGCCGCAGCCCGAAGCGCACCACCGAGGCCCGCCACCGGGCCTTGCGCCCGGCCGCGGACACCACGTGGGCGATGGCCGAGCGCGCCTCCTCGGCGCCCTTGGCGAACAGCGCGGAGGGGGCGAGGTCGGCGCCGCCCTCCATCCGCAGGTAGTTGGCCAGCACGCCGAGGATGTGCGCGGGCTCCTCGGACCAGCGCGGCACGCCCATGTCGATCTCCGCGACCCCCCGGTGGCCGTACTTGTCCAGGAACGCGGCGATCTCCCGCTGGGCGACCGGAGGAAGCCCTCCGGCCTGGTAGAGGCGGACCAGCTCGGCCACCGGCCGCTCCCTGAACGGCTCCGGCTCGACGCGGGTGGCCAGGTCCCACAGCTCCAGGTCCATCTCCGTGGTCGGGTTGTGGGGGACGCTGCGCAGGATGTCCTGCATGTCGTTGAGCGGCACGCCGGAGAGCTTGGAGGCCAGGGCGAACAGGCCGTAGCCGGTGATCACGATCGGCATGATCGAGAGGATGGC
This sequence comes from Nonomuraea helvata, assembly GCF_039535785.1. Lineage (NCBI taxonomy): Bacteria > Bacillati > Actinomycetota > Actinomycetes > Streptosporangiales > Streptosporangiaceae > Nonomuraea > Nonomuraea helvata. The sequence goes on along the minus strand of NZ_BAAAXV010000011.1, from coordinate 240,008 downwards.
CGGGAAGGTGCCGGCGAGCAGGCGTTCGGCGTGGTCCAGGCGCTGCTCGGGGGTGGCGGACGCGGGCGGCACGAGGCGCCGGTCCAGCTCCGCGCCGAGGCGGGCGGTGTACTCGAGAGCCTTGCGAGGACTGGTCAGCGCGATCAGGACCCGGGAGGGGGCGTGGATGCCGCGCGCGAACCTGCGTACGGCGCGCAGGACCGGGCGGGGTGAGGTGTACTCCGGCGAGAGCCGCGGATCCTGCATGAGCTGCTCGATGAGGGGGACCGCGCGGGCCTCGCCCAGCGTGAGCACGCGCGGCAGCAGGGCGCGGCCGAAGCGGCTGCGGACGGCCGTGGTCAGGTCGAGCCACATGCGCCCGCCCGACACGGCGACGAACGCCGCGCCGTCGAGCCGGTCGGCGGGTCCGTAGCCGAACACCTTCGCCGCTCCGGCGCTGAGCAGCCGGAACGCCGACACCCCCATCGGAGTGAAGGGCCCCATGACGCCCTGGACGACGTTGACCGAGAAGTACACCCGCAGGCCGGGCCTGCTCTGCTCAGGCAGCGGATAGAGCGTGGTGATCGGCCTGGCCTGGGTGAGCCAGATCCTGCCGTGCTCGTCGATGGCCCACTCGGTGTCCTGAGGGGCGCCGTAGTGGTCCTCGACGCGGGCGCCCAGGTCGGCCAGCGCGCGCACCTGGTCGTCGGTCAGGCAGAGCCCCTCGTGGGGGGTCTCGACGCGTTCGGTGCCGCCGCCGGGGAGCGAGCGGATGGTCAGGCGCTTGTCGCCGGCGTGGCGTTCGAGGATCTCGCCGCCGTACACGACGAAGCGGTCGGGGTTCACGGCGCCGGAGACGACGGCCTCGCCGAGCCCGGGGTTCGCGTCGATGACGGCCTGACGCCGCCGCCCCGTCACCGGGTCGGCGGTGAACATCACGCCCGCCACCTGCGAGTCCACCATCGCCTGGACGACCACCGCGAGCCGCACCGTGGCGTGGTCGATGCCGTTGGACTCCCGGTAGGCGACCGCTCGGTCGGTCCAGAGCGAGGCCCAGCAGCGACGTACGGCGTCCACCACGGCCTCGGCGCCGACCACGTTGAGGAAGGTGTCCTGCTGGCCGGCGAAGCTGGCGAACGGCAGGTCCTCGGCCGTGGCCGAGGAGCGGACCGCGACGGGCACGTCGTCGCCCAGCTCGGCGTAGGACTTCACGATCGCCTCGTGGACGGCCGGCGGCACCGGCGCCTCCAGGAGGTGCCGCCTGGCCCGCTCGGCGAGGTCGTCGCCGCTCGTCTCGAGGCCCTGCGCCACCTGCCGGTACGCCTCCGTGGTCAGCACCCACCCCGGTGGGACCGGCAGGCCGGCCCTGGTCAGCTCGCCGAGGTTCGCGGCCTTGCCGCCCACCTCGGCCAGCATCCCCGCGTCGATCTCGGCGAAGTCCAGTGCCGTGTTCATCGGGTGCTCCTCTGCCCTTCAGCGTCCTGTCACCCAGTCTCACCCTTTCCCGGCAGAAATTCAACAGTTGATGAAAAGATCCGTTCCGTCCAGATCCCACGCCGGATCGGCCGCTATGCCCAGCACGCCCAACGCCGTCGGCCCCACGTCCACCAGCCGGGGCCCGGCGAGCGAGCGGCCGCCCAGGTCCTCCCCCAACCGGTTCGCGATCACGAACACCGTGCGCTCCTCGTCCGACGTCCCCCCGTGCCCGCCCTCGTCCACGTGCCCGTGGTCGGTCGTGACCAGCACCGTCCATCGCTCGCCCGGGTACGTGGACCGGCCGCGGACGGCGTCGAGCAGGCGGCCCAGGTAGGCGTCCTGGGTCTGGAGCGCGGTGAAGTACTCCTCGCAATGGGGGCCGAGGTCGTGGGCCACCTCGTCGGTGTCGCCCAGGTACACGAAGACGGCGTCCGCGTCGGCATCGGCCAGGTGCCGCTCGGCGGCCTCGGCGACCTGTTCGTCGGCGGCGGCCCAGATGCCCATGCCGTACCCGTCGACGACGAACCGGTGGTCGATCGCCCGGCTGAAGGCGCCGTACTCGTCGAGCGCCGTCCAGGAGAAGAACGCGGCGGTGGTCAGCTCCGGCCGGACATTCTTCGCGCGAGTCAGGAAGTCCGGAAATTTCGTGAAATTGGGGTTGGTGAAGGCGTTGTCCACCACGCCGTGCTTGTCCGGCCAGACCCCGGTGGCGATCGACGACCAGCCGGGACCCGAGTCGGTACGCGACGCGATGACCCGCCCGCCCGGCTCCGGGCTCTTGGGCACGACCTCGCCGGGCGACTCCGTACGCGGCGTTCCCGCCTCACCGTAGGGGAGCTTGCTGGTGCCGTACGCGCCGGAGGACATCAGCCCGTCCAGCACGGGCGCGCCCAGGGCGCGCAGCCGGTCGAACCGCAGGCCGTCCATGCCGACGACGAGCACCTTGTTCCGCTTAGAAAGGGGCATCCCCCTATCTAAGCGGCGAAAGTCTTCTAAAGGGCGAAACGCCGCACCCAGTCAGCCGCGCCCGGCAGGATCTCCTCGACCGGTGCGACCTGCGGATACCACGTGCGCTCCCACTCCAGGGAGACCCACCCGTCGTAACCGGCCGCCCGCAGCAGCTCGCCCGACTCCTCCAGCGGCACCGACCCCGTCCACATGGGCACCGGCGTGGTGTCCTCGGCCGAGACGGCGTCCTTCACCTGGACGTAGGAGAGGTACGGGCCCAGCGCGGCCAGCGTGTCGGCCGGCGACTCGCCGTGGCGCCACGGGTGCAGCAGGTCCCAGATCGCGCCGGTGGTCTCGGGGCAGCCCGCCTCGGCCAGCAGCCCGGCCACCGCCGCGCCGGTGGCCATGCGGTCGTGCGTCTCGACGAGGACGCGTGTGCCGAGCGCGGAGGCCGTACCGGAGACGGCCTTGAGCCTGCGGGCGCCGACGGCCGGGTCGTCGCCGCGCGGGAACACCCGCACGCCGGGCGCACCCAGGTCGGCGGCGAGCTGAAGGTCGGCGATCAGCGCCTCGACGACCGGTTCGTCCTCCCCCGGCTCACAAATGCCGACATATCCAGCGAGCGCCGAAATTTCGAGACCTGCCCGCTCCACCCGCTCCCGCACCGAGCGCCGCCCGGCGGCGTCGAGACCGCCGTGCACCCCGGTGTCCGGGTGCAGGCGCAGCTCGAGGCCCTGGCAGCCGCCTCCGGTCGCGATCTCGATGGCCCTGTCGAGCCCCTCGCCGGGCATGCCCAGCGTGCTGACCGCCAGCTTCACGCCAGCCTCCGTACGCTCTCCCGCAGCACGACCTCACCGGCCACCTGCTCGACCACGACCGTGTCCTCCTCGCCCAGCGCCAGCTCCAGCGCCCGCGCCCCCATGTCCTTCAACGGCAGCCGCACGGTCGTCAGCGCGGGCACGTGATCGCGCAGCGTGACGATGTCGTCGAACCCGGCCACCGAGACGTCCTCGGGCACCCTCACCCCGCGCTCCCTGTAGGCCGCCAGCGCCCCGACCGCCATCACGTCGTTGACCGCGAACACGCAGGTCGCGTCCACGACCTGCTGGGCCGCGGCGTAGCCGCCGTCGCGGTCGAACGGCCCGTTGATCACCTGCGGCGCAGGCAGCCCCAGCTCCTCCAGCGCCTCGGTGAAGCCGGCGCACCGGTCGGCCGCCGTGACGAGGTGCGGCGGCCCGGCCAGCACCGCGAACCGCGTGTGCCCGAGCCCTGCCAGCGCGCGGGCGAGCTCGGCCGCGCCCTGCCTGTTGGCGGGCGCGACCGTGTCGACGCCGAGGAGGTCCTGGCCCACGCAGGCGGCACGGCCGCCGCCCGCCTGGTATCGGGCCAGCTCGTCGCGGAGCCGCCCCGTGACGGCCGGGTCGGCGACGCGCGAGCCGACCAGCAGCACCGCTCGCACGCGCTGGGCGTTCAGCGTGGCGACGTAGGCGATCTCCTGCTCGGGGTCGCGATGCGTGGTGCCCACCATGACCAGCAGGCCCTCGGTGGTGGCCGCCCGCATCGCCCCGTCGGCCAGGGCCGCGAAGTAGGGGTCGGTCAGGTCGTGCACGACGATGCCGATGACGTTGCTCGCCCCGCGGGCCAGCGTCTGGGCGGCGATGTTGGCGCGATAGCCCAGCTCGTCGGCGGCCTGCTCGACGCGCGCCCGCAGGGCCGCGCCCACCTGGCGGGTGCTGCCGTTGAGCACCCGCGAGGCGGTCGCGAGCGAGACGCCCGCCTGCCTGGCGACGTCTTCAAGCGTGACCACGAGACCTCCCCGGAAAGCGGTTTCCAAGTCTGCCAGACCAGTACCTGGGTCCGCATCCCCCGGGGAGCACCCTACGGTGCTCAGGCCCAGGGGAACAGGATGTCGAGGATGCCTTTGCTCTCCTTCGTGGGCGTGGGCGCGGGCGCCTGGGTCTGGGGCGCCTGGGTGGCGGGAGGAGCCTCGGTGTTCTTGGACTCCGGCGCCTTGGTCTCCACCGTGTCGTCGTTGCCGCCGGCCGGGTTGGAGACGGTGTTGTCGCCGTTGTCCGGCGCCTGGGTCTGCGGGGCCCGGGTGGGCCTGGTGCTCGCCCGCTGCGTGGGCTGTCGCGTGTTCGTCGGGCGGGCCGAAGGCTCGCGCGTGTGCCGCGTCCGCTGCGTCGGCGGGGTGGACGGCCGCGCGGCCTGGGTGTCGGTCGGCTCAGGGCTGTCCGAATCGGTGGGCTCGGCGGTGTCCTCCTCCTCCGCGGCCGTGTCCTCGGGGGCCGCGGTCTCCGTCGGAGAGGTCACCTCGCCCGCGCTGGCGCACTGGCCGGCCTTGCAGGGGTCGTCGGAGGAGTTGCCGGTGAGCAGGAAGCCCGCGCCCACCCCGACCAGCACCACCGCGGCGGCCGCCACCAGGAGCTTCCTGGTACGGCGGCGCACCTCGCCCTCACCGTCGCCGGAACGGCCACGGCCCTCGCCGCCACCGGAACGGCCGCCGCGCGAGCGCCCCTCGTCCGAGTCGTCGGTCCAGCCCGAGCCGAGGAAGCCGCGCTTGGGCCGGTCGTCGTCGCGATCGTCGTCGAGGCCCGACTCGTAGCTCCGGTCGAGCGGGAGGTACGGGTTCTCGTCCTTGTCCTCGACGCCGTGCGAGCCGCTCGGCTCGCTCAGCAGGTCGCGGGTGCCGCTCGCGTGAGGGTCGCCGAGCAGATCGCGGGTGCCGCTCGCATGGGGGTCGCCGAGCACGTCCTGGGCGCCGCTCGCGTGGGGGTCGCCGAGCACGTCGTGCGCGCCGCTGGGGCCGCCGTACAGGTCGTGCGAGCCGCCGGAGCCGCCGAGCACGTCGTGGGGACCGTCGTCGAGCACGTCGCGGCCCTCGATGAGCTGCGGCTCGCTCTTGTCGAGCGGGAGGATGTAGGTCTCGTTGCCGACGACCTGGATGGCGGGCTGCTCGTCGGTGTCCTCGGTGCTCCACCGTGGGGAAAGCACGTCACCCGTCATCTCAGGGTTTAACGACCTCCCCTGCCCATCCTCGTAAGGCCTGTCGTTCTCGTCGCGCGCCACGATGGAACCTCTCTAGTACGAATGCGGACCGCGCCCTTTCCTAGCAGACTAAACCTCACGTTGTCCGGAAATTTCACATGTTTCCCTAAAAACACTCTCTGTAACATTCGTCACTTTGGGCTATGACAGTGCTGCGGCCTGCATCTGAAGGCGCGCAGAAGCCCGGATGAGCGCTACGGATCGGCGCCGGACGAACCGGAAACGTCACCGCCCGGCCCGGGGCCGGGCGTCACAGGCACGGGTTGGTGGTGGAGTCGACGACCTTGTCCTTGAGCGAGTCAGGGATCGCCGAGACCACGCGCACCCCGGGCCAGTCCTTGCCGATGACGAGCTGGACGATCGGCCCATCCGGCACCTTGACGCCCGCCTGGGACGTGTACGGCTGCGTGTTGACCGGCCGGACCTTGCCCGCCACCGGCGTCTTCTTCTCCTTCGACAGCCGCGCCGCCACCGCGTCCGCGTAGCCGGGCCCGTCCGCGGTGTCCTTCTTGGCGTACCGGATGACGGTGGTGTCGGTCACGGCGGCGTTGCCGACCTCCGTGATCACGAACCCCTGCGCCGCCAGCTGGTCGGCCACCTGGACCGCCTTGCCCTGCTCCCCCGTGCCGTTGAGCACCTGGACGCGTACCTGCTTGTTCTCGACCTTGACGGCGGCGGCCTTGCCCGGCGTGGGGGTCGCGGTGACCTCGACGTCGTTCCGTACGCTCTCGAAGAAGTCGCGCGCGGCCGGCTCGCTGAACTGGACGCGGTTCTTGTCCGGCGGATAGGGCTCGGTGGGCACGGTGATGCCCTTGAGCTCCTTGGCCGTCAGGCCCTTGACGCTGTTGGCGATGTCCAGCATCCGGTCCAGCGTCAGCCCGCTGTCCACGGTGACGGCCGCGGCGGCCGCCTCCAGGAACGCGTTGAGTTTCACCGGGTTGGTGAGCAGGCCGCCGCTGGTGACCGCCTCGAGCACCTTGGTGAGGAAGACCTGCTGCCGCTGGATCCTGCTCAGGTCGCTGCCGTCGCCCAGGGCGTAGCGGGTGCGCACGTAGCCCAGCGCCTGCTCACCGTTGACCACGTGCTTGCCCGGGCCGAGCACCAGCTTGGACTTGGGGTCGTTGACGGCCTTCGGCAGGCAGATCTCAATGCCGCCGATGGCGTCGATGATGCCCTTGAAGCCGGTGAAGTCGACCTTCACGAAGTGGTTGATCTTGATGTTGGTGAGCGACTCGAGGGTTTTGATCGTGCAGTTGATGCCGCCTTCGTTGAAGGCGGCGTTGATCTGCCGCAGGCTACCGGGAAGCACGGCGCCGGTACGGCTCCGGCACTCGGGGATCATCACCATGGAGTCGCGCGGGAAGCTGATCATGGTGGCCTTGTCCCGGTTGGGGGAGATGTGCAGCAGCATGATCGTGTCGGTGCGCTCGCCGATCTCCTTGAGGTGCGGGCCGTACTTCTTGTTGTCGCCCTCGCGGGAGTCGGAGCCGACGAGCAGGACGTTGAGCGCGCCGGTCTCCGGCGGGCGGCTCGCTCCGACGTCGATCACCTCGCGGTCGATCCCGCCCTCGATGCGCCGGTAATACGCGTACGCCCCGAGCGAGACGGCCACCAGCACGAACGTCAGCCCGATGCCGACCCACCCCAGCACGGGGACCCGCCGTCGCCGGCCCGGCCCGCGGCCCCGCCGCCGAGATGGAGCATCCCCCGCTCTTTTCGCGCTCTCCCTCACACGCCCCCCTCCGGTGACGCGCAGTGTACTGAGAAAACGTGCCCCCCAAGGGAATGTCGCGCCATCCGGCCGACCACGGCAACCCACTGCGCTGCCACTCTTCCGTGCCAGCGAGGGCTCCATCCAAAGCGTGCGAATGCGAGGCGTCGCTACGCGGAGTGAGGTCATCATGACATCCATGCTGTTGACCGAGACGGCGCCCCCTCCAGGCGCTCAGAGACTGGCCGAGCTGCGGGCCACGGCCAGGACCGCCCGCCGCCGGGCCTTCGTCGCACTCTCCGCCGCCATCGCGCTGCTGACCACCGCCCAGTTGCTGGCCGACCGGGCGCAGACCGACGAGCAGACGCTGCCGCTGGCCGTGCTGTCACTGGCGATCTTCATGACGGCCGTCCCCGTGCTCGTGGCCACCCAGTACGTCTGGGGCGCCCACGCCCGGCTCGTCCGCCTGAGAGAGCGTGAGCTCTACGCCGTCACCCCCTCGGCACGGACGCGGCCGCTCAGCAGGCTGGCCGTGGCCTGCGGCTGGGCGGTCACGTTGCTGCTCGGCTGGACGGAGCCGCACTTCTTCCACGAGGCCGCCCTGTACGCCTTCGCCGACTCCCTGCGCTGGGCCGCCGAGGCGCTGGCGGTGGTGAGTCTCGCGGCGGGGGTGTTGTTCGTCATCTGGTGGGCACGTGACGCAGTGGGGATGCTGGCGCGTGCCGCGCGGTCGGGCGGATCACCTGGCGATCCATGGGACCCCGGCCACGGCGCGCGCCCGCGAGAGGGCGCGGCGCTCTGGACGGGCGCGGCCGTGGCGGTCGCGGCCCTGGTCGGAGCCCGCGCCCATCTCTGGGAGCCGGGCACGGCCGTCATTTACGCACTGCTGACCGCCGCCCTCGTCTGCGGAGTAGTTACTGGCGAGTAGCATAGGCACGGAACCCACTCTCCAACGAGGAGCGAATCCGTGCCTTCCTCTCGTGACGTCGTGTTCGTCGACGGCGTGCGCACGCCTTTCGGCAAGTCGGGGCCGAAGGGACTGTACGCGGAGACCCGCGCCGACGACCTGGTCGTCCGCGTCATCCGCGAGCTCATCAGGCGCAACCCCCACCTGCCACCCGAGCGCGTGGACGAGGTCGCCATCGCCGCGACCACGCAGATCGGCGACCAGGGCCTGACCATCGGCCGGGCGGCCGCGGTGCTGGCCGGGCTGCCCAAGAGCGTGCCCGGCTACGCCATCGACCGCATGTGCGCGGGCGCGATGACCGCGGTCACCACGGTCGCGGGCGGCATCGCGTTCGGCGCGTACGACGTGGCCATCGCGGGCGGCGTCGAGCACATGGGCCGCCACCCGATGGGCGAGGGCGTCGACCCGAACCCGCGGTTCCTGTCGGAGAAGCTGGTCGACCCGAGCGCGCTGGTCATGGGCATGACGGCGGAGAACCTGCACGACCGCTACCCGGCGATCACGAAGGGGCGGGCGGACGCGTACGCGGTGCTGTCGCAGGAGCGGGCGGCCAAGGCGTACGCCGACGGCAAGATCCAGCCCGACCTGGTGCCGACCGCGATCAGGACGGCCGAGCAGGGCTGGGGCCTGGCGGCCGAGGACGAGGCGCCGCGGCCGGGCACCACGCTGGAGGGCCTGAGCGCGCTCAAGACGCCGTTCCGGCCGCACGGCAACGTCACGGCGGGCAACTCCTCCGGCATCAACGACGGCGCCACCGGGTGCGTCGTGGCGGCCAAGGAGGTGGCCGACGAGCTGGGGCTGGGCGCGAAGATGCGGCTGGTCTCCTACGCGTTCGCCGGCGTGGACCCCGAGGTCATGGGGGTGGGGCCGATCCCGTCCACGGAGCGGGCGCTCCGGCTGGCGGGCCTGGACATCTCGGAGATCGGACTGTTCGAGATCAACGAGGCGTTCGCCGTACAGGTGCTGGCCTTCCTCGACCACTTCGGCATCGCCGACGACGACCCCCGCGTGAACCAGTACGGCGGCGCGATCGCCTACGGCCACCCGCTGGCCTCGTCGGGCGTGCGGCTGATGACGCAGCTCGCGCGGCAGTTCGGCGAGCGTCCCGACGTGCGGTACGGCATCACCACCATGTGCGTCGGCATGGGCATGGGCGGCACTGTGATCTGGGAGAACCTGGCATGAGCGAGCGAACAAGTAGGCACAGCGACTCTGCTCGCAGGAGCGACGAAGTCGGGCCTGGGAGCATCGAGACCTGGCGGGGCCTGCTGAGCGAGCGCAGCGGCGACGAAGTCGTCACCAAGGCGCTGGTGCGCGACGTGCAGCTGCCCTACGGCGCGGGCACGATGGCGCTGATCACGCTGGACAACGGCTTCGACCACACCAAGCCCAACACGTTCGGCCCGCGCGGGCTGTTCGCGCTCAACGGCGCGCTGTCGGAGATCGCCGAGCGCACCGACCTGGCCGCGGTGGGCGTGACGGGCAAGCCGTTCATCTTCGCCGTCGGCGCCGACCTCAAGGGCGCGGCCGCCCTGACCACGCGCGAGGAGGCCCTCGCCATCGGCGCGCTGGGTCATTACGTCTTCCGCAGGCTGGGCGAGCTGCCGATCCCGTCGTTCGCGTTCGTGAACGGCGCCGCGATGGGCGGCGGCCTCGAGGTGGCGCTGCACTGCACATACCGGACGATCTCCTCCGGCGTGCCCGCGGTGGCGCTGCCGGAGTGCTTCCTCGGCCTGGTGCCCGGCTGGGGCGGCACGCAGCTGCTCCCCCGCCTGATCGGCCCGGCGAACGCGATCAAGCTGATCATCGAGAACCCGCTCTCCCAGAACCGCATGGTCAAGGGCAAGGAGGCGTACGAGCTGGGTGTCGCGGACGCGATGTTCGAGCCCGCCGACTTCCTGGAGGAGTCGCTGCGCTGGGCCGCCCGCGTGGTCAACGGCGAGGTGGCCGTGGAGCGGCCCGCCCACGACGACGAGGACTGGGACAAGACGGTCGGCGACGCGCGCTTCCTGGTGGACATGAAGCTGCGCGGCGCCTCCCCCGCCCCCTACCGCGCGCTCGACCTGATCGGCCAGGCCCGCACGGCCTCCCGTGACGAGGGCTTCGCCGCCGAGGACGAGGCGCTGGCCGACCTGCTGACGGGTGACGAGCTGCGGGCCGGGCTCTACGCGTTCGACCTGGTGCAGCGCCGCGCCAAGCGGCCCGCGGGCGCGCCCGACCGGTCGCTGGCCCGCAAGGTCACCAAGGTCGGCGTGGTGGGCGCGGGGCTGATGGCCTCGCAGATGGCGCTGCTGTTCGCACGCCGCCTGGAGGTGCCGGTCGTGCTGACCGACCTCGACCAGGCCAGGCTCGACAAGGGCGTCGGGTACGTGCACGCCGAGGTCGGCAAGCTCCTCGGCAAGGGCCGTATCTCCAGTGACCAGGCCAACCGGCTCAAGGCCCTGGTGACCGGCTCGCTGACCAAGGACGCCTTCGCCGACGCCGACTTCGTGATCGAGGCCGTGTTCGAGGACCTGGCGGTCAAGAAGCAGGTGTTCGCCGAGGTGGAGGCCGTGGTCTCGGCGGAGTGCGTGCTGGCCACGAACACCTCCTCGCTCTCCCTGACCGCGATGGGCGCCGATCTGGAGCACCCTGAGCGGCTGGTCGGGTTCCACTTCTTCAACCCGGTGGCCGTCATGCCGCTGCTGGAGATCATCCGCGGCGCCGCGACGGACGACGCCACGCTGGCCACGGCGTTCGCGGTGGGCAAGTCGCTGAAGAAGTCGTCGGTGCTGGTCAAGGACGCGCCCGCGTTCGTGGTCAACCGGCTGCTGACCTGCTTCATGGGCGAGGTCGTGTCGGCCGTGGACGAGGGCACGCCGCTGGAGGTGGCCGAGCACGCGCTGGACGGGCTCGGGCTGCCGATGACACCGTTCGCGCTGCTGCAGCTGGTCGGCCCGGCCGTCGGGCTGCACGTGGCCGAGACGCTGCACGAGGCCTTCCCCGACCGGTTCGGCGTCTCGGAGAACATGGCCAAGCTGGTCGCGGCGGGCAAGCCGGGCGTGTACCGCCCCGACTTCACGCTCGACCCGGAGGCGGTGGCGATCTTCTCCGGCGGCACGTCGCCGTCCACCGCCGAGCAGGTACGCGACCGCGTGCTGGCGGCCCTGGCCGCCGAGATCCGGATCATGCTGGACGAGGGCGTGGTCGCCGCGCCGCAGGACATCGACCTGTGCATGATCCTCGGGGCGGGCTGGCCGTTCCATCTGGGCGGGATCACCCCGTACCTGGACAGGACGGGCATCGCCCGGCCGCGCTTCCTCGCTCCGGGCATCGCCTCGGTGCCTGTCTGATCCTTTTTGGGGGCTCGCCCGGCGGGCCTCCTTAACCCTCACCCGGCTCCGTCGTAGCGTTGCGTAACGTTCCTACGAACGGAGAGTAACCATGATCCGAGCACTAGGCGCCCTCGCGCTCTGCGGCCTCGTCATGCTGGGCACCTCGTCACCTGCCGTGGCCGCGCGGCCGAAGGACCACCTCACGCTCGTCGTCGCGGTGAAGGGCGGAGAGACCAAGAAGGTCCGGCTGCACTGCGAGCCCGCCGGCGGCACTCACCCGGACGCGCAGGCGGCCTGTGAGCTGCTGGAGAAGGTCAACGGGGACCCGGGGCAGCTCAACGTCTCGCCGGACGCCGTATGCACCCGCGAGGCCGAGCCGCACGCCGTCGCGGCCAAGGGCCAATGGGACGGCAAACCGGTGCGCTGGGGCAAGGTCTTCGGCAACGCCTGCCTGGTGAAGGCCGCGACAGGAGCGGTCTTCGACCTCTGACACGACGCCGGGGGGCGGGTTCGCGCCCGCCCCTCAGCCGTCGCTCTTGACCGAGGGGGTCGCGGTCCGGCTGTGGCGGTAGCCGTACACGAAGTAGACGATGACGCCGATGGCCATCCAGATCAGGAACCTCAGCCACGTCTCCACCGGCAGATTGAGCATGAGGTAGAGGCAGGCCAGCACCGACAGGATCGGCAGCACCGGCACCAGCGGCGCGCGGAAACCGCGCGGCAGGTCGGGCCGCGTGCGCCTGAGCACGACCACGCCGATCGAGACCAGCACGAACGCGAAGAGCGTGCCGATGTTGACCAGCTCTGCCAGCTCGCCGAACGACACGAACCCGGCCAGCGCCATCGCCACCACCCCGACGATGATCGTCAGCCGGGCCGGCGTGCCGAAGCGGGGATCGACCTTCGACAGGGAGCGCGGCAGCAGCCCGTCGCGGCACATCGCGAACAGCACCCGGGTCTGCCCGAGCAGCAGCACCAGCACCACCGTCGTCAGGCCGGCGAGGGCTCCGATGCTGATGATCGTGGCCAGCCAGGCGAAGCCGACCGAGGTGAACACGTCGGACAGCGGCGCCGAGACGCTCAGCCGGTCGTAGCGCTGCATGCCGACGACGACGAGCGAGACGGCGACGTAGAGCGCCGTGCAGATGGCCAGGGAACCGATGATGCCGCGCGGCACGTCGCGCTGCGGGTTGATGGTCTCCTCGGCGGCCGTGGCCACGATGTCGAAGCCGATGAACGCGAAGAACACGATCGCGGCGGCCGAGAAGATGCCGAGCACGCCGAACGCGACGGGCGTGACGCCGAACAGCACCTGCAGCAGCGGCGCCTTCAGCCCGCCCACCTGCGGCGTGGGGACCGGCTCCGGGATGAACGGCGTGTAGTTGGCGGCCTTGACGAAGAAGAGCCCGGCCACGATCACCAGCAGCACCACCGCGATCTTGGTGGCCACGAGGATGAGGTTGACCCGCGAGGACACCTTGATCCCGACGACCAGGATCAGGGTGAGGATGAGGACGATGGCGATGGCGGGCACGTTCACCACGGGGTTGTCGCCCGCGATCGCGTTCGGCAGGTGGACGCCGATGGAGGAGAGCATCGAGGCGAAGTAGCCCGACCAGCCGACCGCCACCACCGCCGCGGCCAGCGCGAGCTCCAGCGTCAGGTCCCAGCCGATCACCCAGGCCGGGAACTCGCCGAGGGTCGCGAAGGCGAAGGTGTAGGCCGAGCCGGCGACCGGGATCGTGGAGGCGAACTCGGCGTAGCACAGGGCGGCGAGCCCGCAGACGATGCCCGCCACGACGAACGAGACAGCCACCGCCGGGCCCGCCATCGTCTTGGCGACCTGTCCCGTGAGCACGAAGATCCCAGTGCCGACGATCACCCCGATGCCGAAGACGGTCAGATCGGTGGCGGTCAGGCGCTTACGCAGCTGGTGCTCGGGAGCTTCGGTGTCGCGGATGGACTGCTCGACACTCTTCGTGCGAAAGATCTCCACGACTAGTGATCCTTCCCCCACCCTTCGCGATCATGCCTGATCACGCGCAGGCGGCGGCTTTCCGCTCGTCACAGGTCCGCCCACCCGATCGCCGAGCCGGCGGGTGACCGGCGCGCCGCGCACCACCGATCGCGGCGCCTGGTCACCGAGCGCCGCACGGTGGTCAGTGGCGGGCGGGCTCCTCGTGGGCGGTGCGCTTGGCGACGGCCTCGGTGATCTGGCGGGCGAGGTCCTGCCCCGTCAGGCCGACCCGGCTGAGGATCACGGCCCGCTTGGCGTGGTCGAGGAACTCCTGCGGGATCCCGTACGTACGCACCGGCACGTCCACGTCGGCGTCGCGCAGCAGCCGGGCCACGGCGTCGCCCACGGCGCCCACGCGGCCGTTGTCCTCGACGACGGCCACCAGCTTGTGGGCGCTCGCCGCCAGCACGAGCGCCTCGTCGAGCGGCTTGACCCAGCGGGGGTCGACCACGGTGGCCGAGATGCCCTGGGCGTCGAGCAGGACCGCGGCGTCCATGCAGGCCTGCGCCATCGGGCCGACGCCGACCAGCAGCACGTCGGGCTCGCCTTCGGGGGCGCGCAGCAGGTCCATCTCGCCCAGCTTGCCCACCGCCTCGACCGGTTCGGCGACCGGGCCCTTGGGGAAGCGCAGCACGGTCGGGCCCTCGGTGACCTCCACGGCCTCGCGCAGCAGCTCGGTCAGCCGGTCGCCGTCGCGCGGCACGGCGATGCGCAGCCCCGGGACGACCTGGAGGATCGACAGGTCCCACATGCCGTTGTGGCTGGCGCCGTCGTCGCCCGTGACGCCCGCGCGGTCGAGGACCACGGTGACGGGCAGCCGGTGCAGGGCGACGTCCATGAGGAGCTGGTCGAAGGCGCGGTTGAGGAACGTGGCGTAGACGGCCACGACGGGGTGCATGCCGCCGAGGGCCAGCCCGGCGGCGCTGGTCAGCGCGTGCTGCTCGGCGATGCCGACGTCGTAGATGCGTTCGGGGAAGGCCTCGGCGAACGCGCTGAGGCCCGTCGGGTGGAGCATGGCCGCGGTGATCGCGACGAGGTCCTCGCGCTCCTTGCCGAGCCGGACGAGCTCCTCGCTGAACACGTTGGTCCAGATGCGGCCCTTGGGCTTCTCCGCGCCGGTGGCCCGGTCGAAGGCGCCGGGCGAGTGGAACTGGTCCTCGTCGTGGTTCTCGGCGGGTGAGTAGCCGCGGCCCTTCTGGGTGAGCGCGTGGACGATCACGGGCCCGCGGAAGTCGCGGGCCTTGCGCAGCGCCGTCTCCATGGCCTGCTCGTCGTGGCCGTCGATGGGGCCGACGTACTTGAGCCCGAGGTCCTCGAACATGACCTGCGGCGCCAGGACGTCCTTGACGCCCTTCTTGAAGCCGTGGAGCGCGTCGTAGAGGACGGGAACGTTCCCCAGCTTCTCCTTGACGTACTCGAGCATGTCCTCGTACCGGCGGTTGACCCGCAGGGAGGACAGGTGGGAGGCCAGGCCGCCGATCGTGGGCGAGTAGGAGCGGCCGTTGTCGTTGACCACGATCACGACCGGCAGGTCCTTGCCGGCGGCGATGTTGTTGAGCGCCTCCCAGGCCATGCCGCCGGTCAGCGCGCCGTCGCCGATCACCGCGACGACCGTGCGGTCGCGCTCGCCACGCAGCTTGAACGCCTTGGCCAGGCCGTCGGCATAGGAGAGCGCGGTCGAGGCGTGGGAGTTCTCGACGAAGTCGTGCTCGGACTCGGCCTGGCTCGGATAGCCGGAAAGGCCGCCCTCCTGCTTGAGCGCCTCGAAGCCCGCGGCCCGCCCGGTCAGCAGTTTGTGCACGTACGCCTGGTGGCCGGTGTCCCAGACAACGGGGTCGTTCGGCGAGTCGAAGACCCGGTGCACCGCGATGGTCAGCTCGACCACCCCGAGGTTGGGGCCCAGGTGGCCGCCGAACCTGGCGCACGAGTCGACGAGCAGATCACGGATCTCCCCTGCGAGCTGTGGCAACTCCTCGACAGCGAGCCGTTTGACGTCGTGCGGTCCCTTCATCGAGCCCAGCAACCCGCTCACGGATCCGACTCCCCTCTGCTCTTGTGCGCCGACGGTCCGAGTCTAGTTCGCGGACGCCTCACTGACTCCATCGAGTCAAACCCACCCACATATGTCCGATCTTGACCTAGTCTTTCGGGACATATGAACTCCGTCCCCAAAAGCAAACTCGCGGCACTCGCGGTCGCCATGCTGGCACTTGCCCTGGCAGCCGCCGGTTTGGTGCTCGTGCTGGCCGATGTGGCCACCACCTCGACGGAGCCGCAGAACGAGGCCCAGCAGCTCGCCTCTCCTCCCGCCAAGATCTCCAGCCAGGCGAAGAAGGGCCCTGCGATCGGCAGGGCGCTGGCGACGGCGAACCCGCTCTACAGGAGCGGCCGTCTGACCGACGTGAACTGCGCGCCCGGCGACCTGCCGGCCGGGAGCATGACCGCGTACCGGCGCTTCCTGACCCGCGTGACCAACTGCCTCAACCGGGCATGGGGCGCCCAGTTCCGCAAGGCCGGCCTGCCCTTCACCAAGCCGCGGCTGCGCATCATCACCACCAAGGTCAAGACGCCCTGCGGCGCGTGGAACGCCGGCGCCGACGGCGTCTACTGCTCCACCGACCGCACGATGTACCTGATGATCAGCAAGGACCAGTTGCGGAACCCGTTCCCGCTGGGCATCACCCGCCTGATCGCCCACGAGTACGGACACCACGTCCAGCAGATCTCCGGCATCTGGAATTACTACTGGGCCGCCAGGACCGTGGCGGGAAAGGCAAAACGGCTGCAGCTCTCCCGCAATTCGGAGCTGCAGGCCGAATGCCTCTCCTCGGTCTTCATGAGCACGATGAAGGGCACGAAGCTGGTCACGGACGCCGACTGGGCGTACACCGTGGACTGGTTCAGGAAGAACGGCGCCAAGGGCTGGCCGCAGAACGACCACGGCAGGGGCCCGACGCAGGCCGCGTGGATGACGCGCGGTTTCAACCGCGGAACCCCGGGTGCATGCAACACCTGGTCCGCCTCCACCAGAAATACACTTTAATATTCCTTTACCTGGAACTCCCTCTTTAATAGGGTGCCTTCTCATGCGTATCCCCCGATTGGCGCTCATGGCAGGCGCCGTGGCGAGCCTGCTCTTCGCCGGCACGGCCCACGCGGCCACCGCCCCCGCACCCGCCTTCAAGCCGGTCCTGACGAAGAACCCGCTGTACAAGGCGGGCAAACTCGGCACCCAGACGTGCGACGAACCGCAGGTCAACAACGGGACCGTCGAGGAGGCGGAGGTCTACTTCGCCTCCGTGATGGACTGCCTGAAGCAGGCGTGGGCGCCTGTGGTGAAGAAGGCGGGCTTCCGCTTCAGCGCCCCCAAGCTCACGGTGATCACCAAAGCGGGCACGAAGACGGCGTGCGGCAAGTTCCCCGAAGAGGCGCAGGCGATCTACTGCGGGAGGAACAAGTCCATCACGTTCTGGCTGACCCCGGCGATCGTCGAAGAGCCGAGGAACCTGGCGCTGATGGCGGTGCTGGCCCACGAGTACGGACACCACATCCAGCAGCTCACCGGCATAGGCGAGGCCAGGGACAGCCTCTACCGCAGCACCGAGGCGCGCGCGCTCAACGCGAGCCGCCGCTCCGAGCTGCAGGCGGAGTGCCTGGGCGGGGCGTTCGTCGGCCGGGTCTGGGGCTCGCTCGGCCGCAGCAGCGCCGAATGGAATGACCTGCTCGGCTCCACCCACAACTGGCTCGACCTGAGCTCCATCGGCGTCAAGGTGCGGAGCAACGCCGACGAGACCCACGGCAAGGACTCCAACGTCGCCTACTGGGCCAAGCGCGGCTTCAAGGCCCAGTCGGCGAGCGCCTGCAACACCTGGACCGCCCCGAAGACCAAGGTCCTCTAGCGCAAACCAGCACTAAGTAATCTAAGATCCGCGATCGTGCGCATTTCCCTCTTAGCGGGCATGGTCGCGGGTCTGCTTCTCTTCTCCGGGCCGGCCCGGGCGGCGTCGAGCATCGCGCAGGCCGGCCTGTCGGGGATGACCGGCGGTCACGTGGCCGCCCAGGAGTGCGCGATCCCGCAGATCCGCGGGGGGAGCGTCGCCTCGCTCAAGTCCTTCCACCGGGCGATGGCCGGATGCGCCGACCGCTTCTGGGCCGCCCAGTTCGCGGCCGCCGGCCTGACGTACACCTCGCCCGAGGTCACGATCACGACGGGGAGCGACTCCGTCTGCGGGAAGATCACCAGCAACGGGGCGCAGTACTGCCCGGGGCAGCGCACGATCGTCATCCGCATCATGAAGCAGGACCTGCGCGACCCGTTCCGCATGAACATCGCGCACTCGGTCGCCCACGAGTGGGGGCACCACGTGCAGCAGCTCATCGGCGTGCTGGACGCGCAGAACGCGCTGTACTGGCCCGCTTCGGACAGCTCGCGGGCACTGCTGAGCCACCGGCTGGAGATGCAGGCCGAATGCTTCGCCGGCGTCTTCTACAGCTCCGCCCTCGAGTCGATCAACCCCGGGATCGAGTGGGACGACTGGATCGACGCCGTGCGCAGGGCGGACGAGAGCGCGATCCACGGCAAGCCGCGCAACCTCGCCTTCTGGCAGGACCGCGGCTACCGCGGCGGCGCCACGGGTTTCTGCAACACGTGGACGGCCATCACGTCCAAGGTCACCTGAGCGTCCCGGTCAGGCGTTGGCCCGGGCCAGGACCTCCAGAGGGTCGGCGAGGACGTGGGCGAAGGCCAGCTCAGCCGCGCCCGCCAGCGTGGCGGCGTCCCCGAGCGAGGACGTGCGCAGCCGCAGCCTCTCCCGCTGCGGCGCCATCGCGTGCAGGACGAGCTGGGTACGCACCTGCGCCGCCGACCCGAGGTAGATCTCCCGCAGCATCCCCCCGAAGATCACCATTTCCGGGTTGAAGATGTTCACCAGGTTCGCCACGCCCAGTCCGAGCCAGTCGCCGACCTTGCTGAGCGCGGCCTGCGCCTCGATGTCGCCCCGGTCGGCGGCCTCCACCACGGTGCGCACCGCGTCCCGCCCGTGCTGCCCGGGACCGACGCGGCCCGCGGCCTCCAGCAGGGCCCGCTCCCCCACCTCCGCCTCGAGGCATCCGTGCGAGCCGCAGCCGCAGGCACGGCCTCCCGGGTTGACGACCATGTGGCCGACCTCGCCGCCGTAGCCGTCGTGGCCGCCCAGCAGGTGGCCGCCCGCGATGATGCCGCCGCCGATGCCCACGTCACCATGCAGGTAGATGAGGTCCCTGACAGCGGCCCCGACGCCGCGGCTGTGCTCGGCGAGCGCGGCCAGGTTGGCGTCGTTGCCCACGCTGACCGGCAGTCCCAGGCCGAGCCTGCGGCCCAGCTCCTCGCCGAACGGCACCTCCTCGGCCAGCAGGTTCGGCCCGAAGCGGACCACCCCGTCGGCCTTGCGCACGCCGCCGGACACGGCCGCCGCCGCGCCGACGCAGACGGTGTCGTCCCTGGTCTTGCGCCGCATCTGCCTGGCGAAGCCGGCCAATGTCCCGGCCAGCTCCTCGAGCTGGAACGGGCCACGCTCGCGGGCCGTCTCGCGGCGGTCGAGTATCACCCCGCCGAGTCCCACCCGGGCGACCGCGAGCCGGTCGGGGCCCACGTCGAAGGCGAACACGTAGACCCGCGCCGACTCGGGCCGCACCACGAGCGAGGGCCGTCCCGCGCGGCCCGTCTCGCGGGGCAGCTCCTCGCGCACCAGCCCCGCCGCGGTGAGGTCAGAGGTCAGTGCCATGATCGTGCTGCGGTTGAGCCCCATCTTCGTGGTCAGCTCGGCACGCGAGATCGGCCCGCCCAGGTGGACATGGCGAAGCAGCGTGCCGAGATTGTGGCGCCTGATGTCCTCTTGGGAGGGGCCGGCACGCATCGTCTGGGGTTCCTTCAAGGGGGGCTGAGAGTCGCTGATCACCTTAGACCAGCGGCTGCCGCCCGCCTGCGCGCAAGGGCGTCCACCCCCGCGGCGAGCAGCAGCACAGAGCCCGTGACCAGGTACTTCACACTGGCTCCATACCCCATCAGACCCATGCCGTTCTCGATGACCGCCACCACGGCGCCGCCGAGCACGGCGTCCAGCACCCGGCCCTTGCCACCGAACAGGCTGGTGCCGCCGATGACCGCCGCGCCGACCGCGTACAGCAGGACGGAGCTGCCGCCCGTGTTCGGGTCGACCGAGCTGGCCCTGGACGCGGCCACGATCCCGCCGATCGCGGCCATCGACGAGCAGATCACGAACGCGCTGATCCTGATCCTGTCGACCGGGATGCCCGCCCGCCGCGCCGCCTCGGCGTTGCCGCCGACCGCGTACAGGTGGCGTCCGAACGCGGTACGGCGCAGCACCAGCGTCCACACGACCAGCAGCGCCAGGATCACGGGCACCACGATCGGCACGCCGGTGAGCGAGACCAGCGCCGGGTTGCGGCTGCGCTCCAGGTTGAGCACGTAGACCGCGAGCCCGGCCAGCACCGCCAGCGCGCCCACGCGGGCGGCGATCAGCGACAGCGGGTCGGCCACCAGCCCGCGCTTGGTGCGCTTCCTGGCCCGCAGGAGCTGAACGGCGGCGAAGACCGCCACGCAGACCGCGTACAGCGCCCAGCCGAGCGAGGGCGGCAGGTTCTTGTTCGCGATGGCCAGGATCACGCTGTCCCTGACCGAGATGTTCGTGCCCTCTTTGACCAGGACCAGGACCAGGCCCTGGAAGGCGAGGAACCCGGCCAGCGTGACCACGAACGACGGGATGCCGACCTTGGCGACCAGTGTGCCGAGCACGGTGCCGATGACCACGCCGGTGAGGATGGCGGCCAGGGCGCACACGTACCAGGGCAGGCCCATGCTCGTGAGCGTGACGGCGAGCACCGCCGCGCACACGCCGCTGGCGAACCCGGCGGACAGGTCGATCTCGCCCAGCAGCAGCACGAACACCAGGCCCATCGCGATCAGCGTGGTCGCGGCGCCCTGGGTGAAGAGGTTGGCGAAGTTGATCGAGGTGACGAAGGCGGGCCGCGCGACGGCGAAGACCGTGCAGAGCACGATCAGGCCCAGTACGGCCGGCAGCGCCCCCATGTCCCCGCCGCGTACGCGTTCGACGTAGGCGAGGAAGCTGTTGCCGATCGACGGGGACTGCGTCGCGGTGACGATGGCCTCGCCGGGGAGTTCCTTGACCTTGCTCATGGGGTGACCCCGTTCTTGAGGCCGAGATCCCCGCTGCGGCCTGAGGTGATCAGTTCGACGACCTGCGCGTGCGTCACGTCGGCGGTCCTGACCTGGGCGGCCGTCCTGCCGAGGTAGAGCGCCGCGATCCGGTCGGAGACGGCGAAGACGTCGTTCATGTTGTGCGAGATGAGCACCACGGCCAGGCCCGTGTCGGCCAGCCGGCGCACCAGCTCCAGGACCTGCGCCGTCTGGGCCACGCCCAGGGCCGCGGTCGGCTCGTCGAGGATGACGACCTTGCTGTTCCACAGCACGGCCTTGGCGATGGCCACGGTCTGCCGCTGTCCGCCGGACAGGCTGGAGACCTGCTGCCTGATGGATTTCACCGTCCGTACGGACAGGCTGCTGAGGGTCCGCTCGGCCAGTTCCTCCATGCTGTCCTCGTCGAGCAGGATCCCGTTCTTGCGCTCCCTGCCGAGGAACATGTTCTGGACGATGTCGAGGTTGTCGCACAGGGCGAGGTCCTGGTACACGATCTCGATCCCGAGCTCGCCCGCGTCGCGCGGGCTGTGGACCTGCACCTGGCGGCCGTCGAAGAGGATCTCTCCGTCGTCGATCGGATAGATGCCGCCGACACACTTGACCAGGGTCGACTTGCCCGCGCCGTTGTCGCCGACCAGGGCCGTCACCTCGCCGGCGTACGCCGAGAGCTCGACCTTGTGCAGCACCTTCACCGGGCCGAAGCTCTTGTCGATCCCGCGCACTTCAAGGAGGGGGGTCATGGGGCTCCCTAAGAGGGGCGCGGCCAGTCCGGCCGCACCCCCTCGCTCTTATTGAATGCCGGCCTCGGTGCACTTCTTGGCGAAGTCACCCGTGCACAGTTCCTCCTTGGTCACGTAGCCGTCGGCCACCACGTCCTTGACGTTGTCGAGGTAGATGGCCTGCGGCTCCATCAGCTCGGAGGGCACGTCCTGGCCGCTCTCGGGGTCCTTGACGCTGCTGCTCGCCGCGGGCTTCTCGCCCTTGGCCAGCGCCACCGCGAGCTTGGCCGCGGCGTCGGCCTCCTTCTTGACGGCCTTGTAGACCGTCATGCACTGGTCGCCGGCGAGGATGTTCTGCAGCCCCTGGACGGTGGCGTCCTGGCCGGTGACGGGCACCTTGCCGTTGAGGTTGTTCTTCTTCAGCACGGTGATGGCGGCGTTGCCCAGGCCGTCGTTGGCGGCCAGCACGCCGGCGATCTTCGGCTGCTGGGTCAGCATCTGCTCGAAGATGGTGCCGGCCTGCGCGTTGTCCCAGTCGGGCACGGGCTGCTCGGGGCCCTTGACGTACTCGCCGGAGTCGAACTTCGGCTTGAGCACCCCGTCGTAGCCCTGCTTGAACAGGGTGGCGTTGTTGTCGGTGGGAGAGCCGTTCAGGTAGGCCACGATCGGCTTGCTGGCCTTCTTGTCGGCCAGGCACTTGCTCAGGCCCTCGCCCTGCAACGTGCCGACCTTGGTGTTGTCGAAGCTGACGTAGTACGCGGCGCCGCCGCCGAGCGTCAGCCGGTCGTAGTCGATCGTGGCCACGCCCTGGGACTTGGCCTTGTCGATGACGGCCTTGCCGCTGCCGCTGTCCAGGTTCACGATCATCAGGACGGTGGCACCGTTGGTGACCATCTGGTCGGCGATGGTCTGGAACGCCGTCTTGTCGTTCTGGGCGTTCTGGATGTCGTACTGGACGCCGGCGGCCTTGAACGCCTCTTCGAGGTACTTGCGGTCTGCCGTCTCCCACCGGGCCGAGGACTTGCTGTCCGGCAGGATGACGCCGATCTTCCCGGCCTTCGCCGCCGGGGCCGAGGCCGACGTGGTCGACGTGGTCTGACCGCTGTCGCCCCCGCAGGCGGTGAGACCGAGGGCGAGCGCGGCTGCCGTGGCGGTCAGGCTGAGGATCCCCTTGCGCATGGTGCAGGGTCCTTTCTTCCGGAGCGGCCCGGATGAATGTTGTTTGCGGCAACGTATTCCGGGATGGCCTGCTTTGGAAGACCCTGTCGGCCGGGAGTTTGTTGTTTCGGGTAACAATCCAGAAACGCGACCTCAATCTTTCTGACTCGTTCAGCCGTCCACCCTGCCGTCGGACGCGCGGATGGCGTACACGTTGCCGTTCATGCCGCCGGCGTACACCCGGCCGCCCGCCACCACGGGAGCGGTGCTGAGGTCGCCGCCGGTCTGGAAGCTCCACCGGCGGGTACCGGTCGCGGCGTCGAGGGCGTCCAATCGGCCGTTGCCGGCCGCGGCGTACAGTGCGTCCCCGACGAGTACGGGGCGGGACACGTCGGAGAATCCGAATTTGTCCTCCCCTCCGAGGGGGAAGCTCCACCGGGTCTCGCCCGTGGCGGCGTCGAGGTCGTGGAGGCGATCCCCGACGATTGTCACGTACACGTCACCGCGGACGACCGTGAAAGCGGACTGCGCCACGCTACCGCCGGCCTTGAAAGTCCACTGTCGCGCGCCCGTGGCCGCGTCAAGCTTGTGCAGCACTCCCCAATCGCCCACGTAGACGGCCCCGCCGCTCACCTGGGGGCCGCTGTAGAGCGGGACGCCGGTCCGAAAGCGCCACTTCGGCCTGCCGGTGATCTGGTCCAGCGCGTGGAGCCGGCCGTTCTCCTGGGTGGCGACGTAGACGGTGTCGGCTGTCGTGGCCACGCCCGCGACGCCTGCGCGCCCGTCGACGCGGAAACGCCAGCGGCGTTCGCCCGAGCCGGCGTCCAGCGCCACCACGCCGTTCCTGCCGACGGCATAGACGAGATGACCCGCCGCATGTGGGATGACATCGCGGAGGAGGTCACCCGTTCCGGCACGCCATCGCGTCCGGCCGGAGGCGGTGTCCAGGGCGATGACCAGCCCGCGCTCGGTCGCGACGTACACCGTGCGCCCGTCGACCGTGAGCCCGCCCGTCCCGATGGTCCTGCGGCTCCACCGCGTCCGGCCGCGCACCGCGTCCAGCGCGACGATCCGGCCGTAGGTGGCGGCGTACACGGTGCCGCCGGCTCGGATCGGGCCCTGTGTGACCAGGTCGCCGAACTGGTGGCTCCATCGCAGGGCACCGGAGACGGCGTCCAGCGCGTACACCTTGCCGTCGTCGCTGCCCGCGTACACGATGCCGTCCGCCACCATCAGGTGGCGGAATCCGTCGTCGGCGGGGAAGCTCCATCCGGCCGGGCGGGCGGCGCGCGGGCCGCCATCGGGAACGACGGCTCCCGGCTCGTAGCGGGCCAGCAGGTTTCTCTGGAGCGGCGGGGTGAGCAGCCGGATGGCCCGGCGCGAGGAGGACCGCAGAAGGATCAGGGCCGGGCCCACCGTGACGATGGACTCGCTCATCATCCCGCTGGGCGTGCGGGGCAGCGTCTGCGACAGGGCGTACGGGGTCTCGGTGGTGGGGTCGTACCTGCCGGTCTGCTTGACGTGACGGACCATGGCGGCGAAGACCTCTCTCGCGACGGCCGGTGTGGAGAACACCCAGGCGACCGAGACGGACACGACCGCCCCTTCGTCCGTCGGTGGTATCCAGTCGCAGTCGGCCGGCTTCGGCGTCGGCACTCCAGCCACGGTCCGGCGCCCGGGGCCGGGGCGGTAGCCGCCGAGGACGCTCGCCGCGCGCTCGCCCAGGAGGGCACAGGCGTCCGGCCAATCGGACAGGGGGGCGCCGCCAGGCGGGGCGGGAGCGCCGGACAGCCCGTGGACCAGCGTGTATGCGAAGATCCGCCCGGCCTGGTCGTGGACGAAGGCCATGTCCTCGGTCGTGCCCACCAGGATGGGGTTGAGCGCGGGCAAGGCGATGGGCAGCGCGCGGACGCGGCCGGTGACGGTGTCCAGGGAGATCAGAAAGTTGGGAGTCGCCCCCCTGCTGTCGGTCAGGAGGTCCCTTTCACGGGTGAGCTCCGGGTAGGCGCCCACCCCGAAGGGCCGGCTCCATTGCTCCGGTCGCGCGGCCCCGGCGGCCGGAGGGGGCTCAAGGGCCGCGGGCGCGGTGGCCACCAGCCGACCGTCCGGTGCGAAGAACGACTCTCCGCCTCCGTCCCTGACGTCCAGGTACCCGTCGTCGCCCGCCTTCAGGCCGACCGGGCCGGCGGCCTGCCCGAGCGTCCGCAGCGAGCGCGTCCAGTCGGGATGGAGGGTGTACGGGTTAACGGAGGCGAGTTCGACCCTGCCCGCGCAATCGCTGAGCAGCGCGACCGACCGGGCTGAGGCGGCGGCGACCAGCCCGCAGCCGCGCGGGCGGACCGTCCGCGCCGTGATCCTGCCGGTGCGGAGGTCGAGCGAGGTGAAGGTGTAGGGGCCGCCCTGCCTGTTGATGTAGGTGACGCCGCGCCCGGTCACCATGATCGTGGGGCCGGAGTAGCCGGGAGCGCCCTCCACGACCTCGACGCGCTCGACGGTGACCGTTCTACGCCACAGCAGGGTTCCGTCGGCCAGCTCGTAGCCGGACAGTTGGCGGTCGGCCGCTCCGGCTTGTCTCGCCACGACGATCGTCCCGGCCGCGACCCACACGCCGGCGGTGGGCACGGTGCCGGCGGGAATGGTGTACCTCCGGCTGCCGGTGCGCGGGTCGCGGACCGCCACCGCCCCTTGCGGCGTCGCTACGGCCAGTCCCTCGCCCGACACCCCGTAGCGCGGGCTCCCGGGTGGGAACGGGTCCTCCAGCTGGTCAGGCATGGACCAGGCGGTACGCCAGGCGGTGGGCACCCACGGCAGGCGCGGCGCGTCCCCGGCCACGACCGGGCAGGCTGCCAGCACCAGGAGGATCACGAGGTAGCGCGGACCGCGCACGGTCAGCATTTCTTCCTCTCCGGGAACAACTCGCACACCTCGGCCGCCGCCATCGGCGCCCACCCGCCCAGCGATGACGTGGTGTAGAAGGAGCGATAGGTCTCGCCCTCGCCGGTCAGCCGGAACAGGCCCCCGCCCGGTCCGTTGATCACGAGCTGCTCGGTCCGCTCCTCCGCGAGCACGGTGGCGAGGAGGTCGAACTCGTAATACGCCTGCACGCCGCTGATCGTCATGCTCAGCGTGACGCGCTCGCCCCTTTTGAGGTCGATCTGCTTCGTGGCGAAATACCGGACGCCGGGCTCCTTGGCGGTCGTGAAACGGGGTGCCGCCTTGTCAAGGTCCGCGTGGAGTTCCACGGTGCCGACCTCTCCGCCCGTGGCGGCCTTCAGATACGCGCCGTCCGACACGGATTCACGCCTGACAATACGGGGCTTCAGGTCGACGATGCGCAGACTGCGTCGATTTCCCACGAGGACGACCGTGATATTCATCTGCTTAATGGCGGCAGCCTGATGGCGGGTCAGCAATGCCTGCCGTTCGGCGTCCGACGCATGGCCGCCGAGGAGAATTCTCCGCCCTTCCGGATCCGTCACCGGCTCTCTCAAGGCGATGTCCCGCTCATCGGCGTCCACGGCCACATGACCGATCGTGACGGGCGGGTCTCCGCTGATCCGGTCGATCGCATCCGTGCCACGGGAGTCGAACCAGGCGGTGAACACCACCCCGATGACCGCGACGAGCACCGCGCTGACGATTCCGGCCGCCCACGTACGCGCCGCTTTCCACCCTCCGTCTTTGGGCTTCTCCGCCGCCTGCGGCACATTCCCACCGACCTGGCTTTTCTTTCCGTCCTTGCCTTTTCGGCCATTGCCCATGGTGCGATGTCCCCCAGCCGTAAAACGCGAACAGGGTAAGCACGAATATGGCGATCATAACGTCGCATGCCCGACCGGAGACTTGCAAATGACACAACGCCCTCATGGTCCGCGCCATGAGGGCGGCCGCGATCAGCGGTCAAATCACCCGTCAACCGGCATTTACCATCAGGGATTGCACAAGCAGCGCCACGGCGGACGCGGCGGCCACCACGAGGACGGCCACCCGCACCTTGCCGCCGTCGAGATACCGGCGCAGCGGCCCCGACACCAGGAACCCGAGCACCATGGGCACGACCAGCACCGCCCCCGTCAGCAGCGCCCGGGCCGGGAGCTCATCCACGACCGCGAGGATGACCAGCGACTGGGCGGCGCTCAGGAAGAAGAACATCGCCAGCGTCGCCCTGATCTGCGACCCCTTGGCGTGCTGGTAGACGAGGGCCATGGGCGGCCCGCCGATTCCGGTGGCCGTCCCGGTGATCCCCGAGACGAAGCCGGCGGAGGCGACCGTCAGGCCGTTGCGCGGCACGCTCAGCGCCCTGGCCGTCAGCGCCACCGCGATGAGCACCATGAGGGCGACGAAGACACCTCTGATGTATATGGAAACGTAGACAACAATGACTGCGCCGATGACACTCCCCGGCAGTCTCCCCAGCACCGCGAAGCCCAGTCCGCGCCAGTCCACCGTGCGCCATTCGACGGCCAGCGTGAACAGCGGCAGGGTCACGTTGACGACCTGGACGGCGCCGGGCATGAGGTCGGGGCTCAGCATGGTGAGCACGGGGACTGCGACGAGCCCTAAGCCGAAACCCACGCCACCTTGGATAATCGCCCCGACGAAGACCGCCAGACCACCAATAATCAGTACCAATGCCGCATCAGCCATGGCGAAGATTCAATCATCTTTACGCTCTGTTGCCATTCGTGCTTTGAGAGTGACCGTGGGCGTGTAACGTGATTTAAGGACGCCGACGTAGCCTCAGGAGTATGGCCATGAAGCCCAAAGCGACGAGCATACGCGTCAGCGTCAAGACCAGAGACAAGATCGCAGCACTCGCGAAGAAGGCAGGTGAACCCATGACCGCGATCATCGACCAGGCCATCCGGGAGATGGAGAAGAAGCAGCGCTGGCAACACGTCGCGGAGCAGATGGAGCAGACACGACGAGAAGACCCGCAAGCCTGGGCCGACTACCTCGCCGAATCCGGGATGGTTCAGGGCAAGCCGTCACGCTCCACCCGCATCGCGCCGGAGTGGGAGGGGCTCATCACGTTTCCCGAGGAGAGAAATGAGGGTGATCCAGGGCGAGATCTGGCTCGCTGACCTGGGCGAACCCGTCGGTCGCGAGCAGGGCTTTCCCCGTCCGGTACTCGTGGTCAGCAACGACGAGTTCAACGCCGCAGCCCCAGTCAAGATCGTCGTGCCCCTGACGACGACCGACCGAGGATGGGACAACCACGTCGCCATTGGCTGCGACGGCACCGGCCTGGAGAAGCTCAGCTGGGCCATGGTCGAGCACGTGCGCAGCGTGTCCCCACGGCGGTTCACGAGGAGGATCGGGATCGCTCCTGACGAGGTCGTCCGCGAAGTCACTGACTGGATCGTCGACTCGATCTAGCGAGTGTTTGCCGCCCGGCGAAATAGAGGTTCGCCGGGTGGCACCTCCATCGTGCCATACAGTCGCTGATCGTTAAGCTCCCCACCGTGCAAGCCCTCCCGCCCAAGCGCGACTATCGGGTCGCCTCCCCCTCCGCCCGCGGCACCTGGCCGGCCCCGGCCGCCGAGGTCGCCTGAGCCTTGAGGCGGAGCTCCATCCCGTCCAGGATCAGCTGCAGCCCGCCCTCGAACGCCTGGTCGCCCTGCGGGTCGCCCACCTCCGCCATGCCCGCCATCAGCCGCGGATAGGCCGCCTGGAACTCCTCCATGTCCGGCAGGGCGTGCCCCTTGTCCGGACGCATCCTGTCGGCCTGCTCCTCCAGCACGAACCCGGCCACGTACCCGCTGACCGTGGAGAGCCCTCGCATCGCGTCGCCGGCGGTGAACCCCGCCGACTCCAGCCCCGCGACCACCCGCTCCACCGCCGCGAAGAGCTCGGGCGACGGCCGGGTGCCCGCCACCAGCTTGGCCCCGTCGCGGTAGGAGTTGAGCATCGCGCGGTCGGTGTGCGCGTAGTCGGCGACCCACTCCCGCCACTTGGCCGGCTCCGTCAGCAGGGGGCGGGACTGGTGCGCGGCCATCATCGCGGCCGCCATCGCGTCCAGCAGCTCCTGCTTTCCCTTGAAGTGCCAGTAGAGGGCCGGGGCCTGCACGCCGAGCTCGCTCGCCAGCCGCCGCAGCGTCAGCCCGTCGAGTCCGACCTCGTTCAGCAGCCGCAGTGCGGTCGCGACGATGGTGCCTTTTTCGAGTGCCACGGTTGACAGCTTAACAACGTTCAATGCATCCTTAACGCCGTTAGATTTAACACCGTTAAGGAGGTGCTCAGATGATCCACGCAGAGGGACTGCGTAAGCGGTACGCGGCCAAGGAAGCACTCAAGGGCATCGACCTCGAGGTTCCGGCGGGCACGGTCTGCGGGTTGCTCGGGCCGAACGGGGCGGGCAAGACCACCGCCGTCCGCATCCTCACCACGCTCCTGCGTCCCGACGCGGGGCGGGCCGAGGTCGACGGGCTGGACGTGGTCCGCGACGCGACCCGGCTCCGCTTCCGCATCGGCCTGGCCGGCCAGCACGCGGCGGTGGACGAGCTGCTGACGGGGCGGCGCAACCTCCAGCTGTTCGGGCGGCTCTACCACCTGTCCAGGGCCGAGGCGCGGCGCAGGGCGGACGAGCTGCTGGAGCGGTTCGGGCTGGCGGACGCGGCGCGGCGGCCGGTCAAGCAGTACTCCGGAGGCATGCGGCGCCGGCTCGACCTGGCCGCGAGCCTGATCGTGTCACCGTCGGTGCTGTTCATGGACGAGCCCACCACCGGGCTCGACCCGCGCAGCCGGCTTCAGCTGTGGGAGCTGCTGCGCGACCTGGTCAAGGAGGGCACCACGCTCCTGCTGACCACGCAGTACCTGGACGAGGCCGACCAGCTGGC
This sequence comes from Nonomuraea helvata, assembly GCF_039535785.1. Classification (NCBI taxonomy): domain Bacteria; kingdom Bacillati; phylum Actinomycetota; class Actinomycetes; order Streptosporangiales; family Streptosporangiaceae; genus Nonomuraea; species Nonomuraea helvata. The sequence continues at coordinate 210,616 of NZ_BAAAXV010000011.1, read as the reverse complement.
GGACCAGATCGTGGTGCTCAGGGAGGGCGTCGTGGCCGCCGCGGGCTCACCCGAAGATCTGAAGCGGACGATCGGGGGCGACCGGGTGCAGGTCGTCTTCCGGGACCTGGGAGACGTGGCCGCTGGAGTGCAGCTGCTCCGGAGCGCCGCGACGCCGGAGATCGAGAGCGCCGACGGGCGGCAGGTGACCGTTCCCGCGACCGACGGCGCGCAGTCGCTCATCCGCATCGCCGGCGCGCTGGACGCGGCCGGCATCCCCGTGGAGGACCTGGCGCTGCGGCGGCCCACCCTCGACGAGGTCTTCCTCCACCTGACGGCCTGAAAGGAGTCCATCGATGTACGAGACCTTGCGCTGGACCGTGGCCGACGCCCTCACGATCGCGGGCCGCACCTACGCGCGGCTGAAAGCCCAGCCGGGCGAGCTCGCCAGCTTCCTGGTGTTCCCCGTGATCATGACCGTGCTGTTCGGCTACGTCTTCGGCAGTGCGATCGTCCTGCCGGGCGGGGGCGACTATCGCAACTACCTCATGCCCGGCATCTTCATGCAGGTCATGGCCCTGACGGCAGCCTCGGCCGCCACCACCGTGGGCGAGGACATGGCCCGCGGGATCATCGACAGGTTCCGCGCCCAGCCCATCGCCCGCAGCGCCGTGCTGGTCGGGCGGAGCGTGGCCGACCTGTCGATGCACCTGCTGTCGCTGGCCGCGATGGTGCTGGCCGGCGTCCTGATCGCCGGGTGGCGGGTGCACGGGAGCCTCGGGGACACGGCGGCGGCGTTCGGGCTGCTGACGCTGTTCGGGTTCGCGATGATCTGGGTGGGCACGTACATCGGCCTGTGGATCCAGAGCGGGGCGCAGGCGGACGCGGCCACGTTCGGCTGGCTGATGCCGATGACGTTCCTGGCCAACACGTTCGTCCCCACCGAGGGACTGCCGGTCTGGCTCAAGCCCATCGCCGACTGGAACCCCATGAGCGCCGTCGTGGCCGCCGTCCGTGGCCTCTTCGGCAACCCCACCTCGGTCTCCTCGGCGTGGCCGCTCCAGCACCCGATCACCGCGAGCCTGATCTGGTCGGTGGGGATCCTCGCGGTGTTCCTGCCGCTGGCCGTGCACCGCTACCGGACGATGTCCCGATGACGAAGAGCCGCCCGGCGGGGGGTGTCCCGCCGAGCGGCTCTTCTGTGTCGGGTGGTTCCCCCGATACGGGCGCGTGAGGATCGCGCCCAACCCCGGCTCGAACAAGCCGGCTCCCGCCCTTCGCGCGGCTCATGACCGCGCGAAGGCCCGGGAAGTCACTTCGCGAGCAACGAGCGAAGAACGTACTGCATGATTCCGCCGTGCCGGTAGTAGTCGGCCTCGCCCGGCGTGTCGATGCGGACGACCGCGTCGAACTCGACGTCGCCCGCCTTGACGTGCACGGTGCTCGGGATGCCGCCCGAGTTGAGCTCCTCGACGCCGGTGATGTCGAACGTCTCCTCGCCCGTCAGCCCGAGCGTGGCGGCCGAGGCCCCCTCCGGGAACTGCAGCGGCAGCACGCCCATGCCGATCAGGTTGGAGCGGTGGATGCGCTCGTACGACTCGGCGATGACCGCGCGCACGCCCAGCAGCGCCGTGCCCTTGGCCGCCCAATCGCGCGAGGAGCCGGAGCCGTACTCCTTGCCCGCCAGCACCACCAGCGGCGTCTCGGCCGCGGCGTAGTTGACCGAGGCGTCGTAGATGAACGACACCGGCCCGTCGGGCTGGGTGAAGTCGCGGGTGTAGCCGCCCTCGGTGCCCGGCGCGATCTGGTTGCGCAGGCGGATGTTGGCGAACGTGCCCCGGATCATCACCTCGTGGTTGCCGCGCCGCGAGCCGTAGGAGTTGAAGTCCTTCACCTCGACGCCGTTGGCCTGCAGGTACTGCGCGGCCGGCGTGCCGACCTTGATGGAGCCGGCCGGCGAGATGTGGTCGGTGGTGACCGAGTCGCCCACCTTGACCAGCACCCGGGCGCCGGTGATGTCCGTGACGGCCTCCGGCTTCGACGGCATGCCGTCGAAGTAGGGGGCCTTGCGTACGTACGTCGAGTCCGGGTCCCACTCGAAGGTGTCGCCCGTCGGGATCGGCAGCGAGCGCCAGTGGTCGTCGCCCTTGAACACGTCGGCGTAGTCGCGCTCGAACATGTCGCGGCCGATGGAGGAGTTGACCACCGCCGAGATCTCCTCCGGCGACGGCCAGATGTCCCTCAGGTAGACCGGCTGACCGTCGTTGCCGAGGCCGAGCGGCTCGGTGTCGAGGTCGATGTCCATGGTCCCGGCCAGCGCGTACGCCACCACGAGCGGCGGCGAGGCCAGGTAGTTCATCTTGACGTCGGGGTTGATGCGGCCCTCGAAGTTGCGGTTGCCCGACAGCACGGCCGTGACCGCGAGGTCGTTGGCCTGGACGGCCTCGGAGATCTCCGTCGGGAGCGGGCCCGAGTTGCCGATGCAGGTGGTGCAGCCGTAGCCGACGAGGTTGAACCCGATCTTGTCGAGGTACGGCTGCAGCCCCGAGCGCTCGAAGTAGCCGGTGACCACCTGCGAGCCGGGAGCCAGCGAGGTCTTGACCCACGGCTTGCGGGTCAGGCCCTTGTCGACGGCGTTGCGGGCCAGCAGCGCCGCGCCGAGCATGACGTACGGGTTGGAGGTGTTGGTGCACGAGGTGATCGCGGCGATCGAGACGATGCCGTGATCGATCTCGAACGTGGTGCCGTCGGCCAGCGTGACAGGCACCGGCTTGTGCGGCCGGGCGCCGTCCGCGCGGGCGTTGGAGGCGGGCGCGTCGGAGGCCGGGAAGGTCTCCTCGCCCTCCTCGTCGAGGTCGTCGCTCACGTAGTTCTGGACGTCGTGGCGCCAGGTGGCCTTGGCGGCCGACAGCGCGATGCGGTCCTGCGGGCGCTTGGGGCCGGCGATCGACGGGACGACGGTGCCGAGGTCGAGCTCGATGTACTCGGAGAAGACCGGCTCGGGCGCGGACGGGTCGAGCCACAGGCCCTGGGTCTTGGCGTACGCCTCGACGAGCGCGATCTGCTCCTCGGAGCGCCCGGTCAGCCGCAGGTAGTCGATGGTCTGGCCGTCGATCGGGAAGATCGCGCAGGTGGAGCCGAACTCGGGGCTCATGTTGCCGATCGTGGCCCGGTCGGCCAGCGGCACGGACGCGACGCCCTCGCCGTAGAACTCCACGAACTTGCCGACCACGCCGTGCTTGCGCAGGATCTCGGTGATCGTCAGCACGAGGTCGGTGGCGGTGGCACCGGCGGGCAGCTTGCCGCTGAGCTTGAAGCCGACCACGCGCGGGATGAGCATGGAGATCGGCTGGCCGAGCATCGCGGCCTCGGCCTCGATGCCGCCGACGCCCCAGCCCAGGACGCCGATACCGTTCTCCATGGTGGTGTGGGAGTCGGTGCCGACGCAGGTGTCGGGGTAGGCCCTGTTGATGTCGCCGTCGGAGCGGGTCATGACCACGCGGGCGAGGTGCTCGATGTTGACCTGGTGCACGATGCCGGTGCCCGGCGGGACGACCTTGAACTCGTCGAAGGCCGTCTGGCCCCAGCGCAGGAACTGGTAGCGCTCGCGGTTGCGCTCGTACTCACGCTCGACGTTGCGCTGGAAGGCGTCCGGGTGGCCGAAGTAGTCGACGATCACCGAGTGGTCGATGACCATCTCGGCCGGCGCGAGCGGGTTGATGCGGGCCGGGTCGCCGCCCAGGTCGCGTACGGCCTCGCGCATGGTGGCGAGGTCGACCACGCAGGGCACACCGGTGAAGTCCTGCATGATCACGCGGCCGGGCGTGAACTGGATCTCCACGCTCGGTGCCGCGTTCGGGTCCCAGCCGCCCAGCGCACGGATGTGGTCGGCGGTGATGTTCGCGCCGTCCTCGGTGCGGAGGAGGTTTTCCAGCAGGATCTTCAGGCTGTACGGGAGGCGTGCGGCGCCTTCGACGGCATCCAGCCGGAAAATCTCATATGACGCGTCACCGACGCGTAGCGTGTCACGGCTGCCGAAGCTGTTCGCGGACACGGTGATTCGCCTCCTCCATCAGAAAGGGTTCAGACCAAATCCTGCCGCACTCGTCGGACGGGAAGCACGTTAGGTGACCCTAAGTCGCGAGCGCCGCGGCGGATGTCTCGACGTCAAGATATCTCTAGGATATCTCGACATCAAGTTAAGCGGGTGCCAACCGCCAGAACAGCAGCCCGATGATGGCCACGGACAGGATCGGAGCGAGGATCTTCTGCTCGAACTTCTTCCCCGTCTTGATGCCGATCTTCCATGGCAGCACGAACTTGGCTCCCAATGGCCACAGCACAGGACATCCCCGCTCGGTCATGCAGTCACCCACCACATGGATGAGGCAGCCGATCCCCACCGCCAGCCCCAGCCAGGCGTACCCCACCTGGAGTGAGAGGAAGACGGCGTAGAGGCCGGCGGTCAGCCCGATGTTGATCAGCGCGGAGCCCATCTTGTTGCCGGGGATGCCGACGCCGATCGCCCGCAGGGCCAGCCCGATGAGCAGCACGACCACGATGTCGCGCCCGATGGGATAGGTGTTGGCCAGCCAGTGCGTGCCGAACCCGAGCGCCGCCGCGAACGCCAGTGAGTGGGTCGCCCCGCGGTGCCCGCCGCTGATCCAGCACACGGCCTTGCTGAGCACCCACGTGACCGGCCCGAACGTCTGCGCGATCGTCGCGCTCGGATGGTCGAGGTCGGGCAGCATCGCGGCGCCCGCGCAGATGATCGCCCCGGCGATCAGCTCGGCCGGACTGATCGCGGTCGCCATGATCCCGGTCTCGATGAACCGCGAGGACTCGTTCAGCAGCGGAAGTGCGGCGAGAGGCGGCGCCAGCCCCAGCCAGGCGATGGCCCCGGTCATCGCATGCGTGTGCCCCATCATGATCCGGACTGTACGGCAAAGAATCCCTTTACGCGGTGAGACCCGCCTGGCGGGGCCTTCACAGGCGGCTGGGACCTGTCCGGAACACGGCACTTTGCGAAGACATGGGGAGACGTGGCTGCCCCCGCAAATGCAGACGAGGTCGTTTCCGCGGCGACAGCACCCCCCAGCCCTGCCGACGCGGAACGACCTCGTCTGCTCTGAACAACGAGGCTCCCCCCGATCCTGTTCCCGGATTCCGCAACTTTTTCGTGATCTAGCTCACTCAACCCTCAGCCTTGCGAACGACATACTATCGATATATCGTTGACGCATCGAGAACAGATCGCGATATAGGAGGAAAAATGACTTCCGCACAAGCAGCAGGCGGCCACTGGCCCGGTGCGCACGAGTACCGGCAGGCGGCCCGCGAGGCCAAGCAGGCGGCGCGCGAGGCGTTCAGGGCCATGTCCGAGGCCTTCGGTGAGGGCCGCCACCATCACGAGCACCGGCAGCGCGGCAGGCGCGGTCCCGGGCCGTTCCCGTTCGACTGGGGACGCGGCCCGTGGGGCGGCCCCGGCGGGCCGCCTTGGGGCGGTCCCGGCGGCCACCGCGGCTGGGGCAGGAGCCGCAAGGCCAAGCGGGGCGACGTGCGCGCCGCGATCCTGGCCCTGCTCTCCGAGGAGCCCCGCAACGGCTACCAGATCATCCAGGAGATCGCCGAGCGCAGCGAAGGCGGCTGGAAGCCCAGCCCGGGCGCCGTCTACCCGGCGTTGCAGCAGCTCACCGACGAGGGCCTGGTGATCTCGGAGGAGAACGAGGGCCGCAAGACCTTCCGGCTCACCGAGGAGGGCCGCAACTACATCGAGGCGCACGCGGACGAGGTCCGGGCTCCGTGGGACGAGATGCGGCCGGACATCGACGACAACACCGCCGACCTCTGGCACATCGCCCGGCAGTCCGCGTTCGCCATGATGCAGATTCTCCAGACCGGGAACGACGCACAAATCCGCGAAGCGCGTAAGACTCTTGTTGAGACCCGGCGCAAGCTGTACCAGATCCTGGCCGACGGCGAACCGGGCGAGGAGTGAGCCATTCTTCTCCGGGAGGACGCAGGCATGGACTCGAACGAACTCCGCATCGGTGATGCCGAGCGTGAGCAGACGATGGAAGCCCTGCGCGAGCACTTCGCGCAGGGCCGCCTGACCCACGAGGAGCTCGACGAGCGACTCGACCAGGCGCTGGCCTCCAAGACGGCCCGCGACCTCGCGAAGGTAACCGCCGACCTGCCGGGGTCGCACCAACCGGCGCCCGGCTACCGCGAGCCCGTCCCCCACTACGACATGGACGGCTGGCGGGAGGCGATGAGCGCGCACCGGCGGCAGATGCAGTCCATGCGCCAGGCCCAGCGGGACGTGCGGCACTCCATCCACGAGCAGCACCGCGAGATGCGGCGGCAGTGGCGCCATCAGGGCCACCCGTGGCGGCACCACCGGGGGCCGCACCCGTTCCTGGGCGTGCTTTTCGTGCTCATGGTGCTGGGGCTCATCTTCGGCGGCTTCGGGATCTTCAAGGTGCTGTTCGTGGTGTGGATCGGGTCCATGCTGTTCGGCGCGATCCACCGGCGCTTCAACTCCCGCCGCTGAGGGCCCGCTCGGATCGTTTTGGGCCTTGACCGGGTCGAGGGGTCATCTCATGATCGGGGCGGATCTTCAGAGTCGAAGGGACGCCTATGACCGAGCAGGGCACTCCGGCCCGCCGCCACAATCCGTTCGCCGCCGTCGCCCGCACCGACGGCCTCGTCCTGGATGTGCCGGAGTACCAAGCCGGTTTCGACCGCGACCACGCGGCCTGCGCCGAGCCGATGTGGAAGCTGGAGCGGGCCCAGCACTTCTACGAGCCCGACGTGGCGAGCTGGCGGGCCATGATGGACGGCGACTGGGAGCGGTCGCTGGCCCTGGCCGACCGCATGGCGGTGCCCGTGGCCGACTATTTCCGCCACCGCGTCCCGGTCCGGCGGGTGCGGGTGGTGGAGTTCCCGATCAGCGCGTACCTGCAGTGGGAGATGCACGTGCTGGCCCTGCGCGCCCGGGCCGGCTCGCCGTGCCGGGTGGTGCGCGCCGCGCGGGTGGCCGACCTCGACCCGCTGCCGGAGCTGGTGATCTTCTCTCCGTCCTTGATGTACGAAGTGCTGTACGACCGGTACGGCGGGGGCATGGGCGGCCGGCGGATCACCGACCGCGCGGTGGTCGAGCCGTGCCTGCGGGCGGTCCAGGAGCTGTTCGACGACGGCGAGCACATCCTCGACTTCCACGAGCGGGAGATCGTGCCGCTGCCGCCGCCGCTGGTCACCGACGAGATGCGGGCCGCGGTGCCCGCCTACGCGCACCGCACCGAGGAGTTCAGGGTCTGACGGGCTCTCCTCGGCAGGTCTCCAGCTGGGCGCAGGCCACGAAATGGCCGGGCTCGGCCTCCAGCAGTCCGCCGGCGGCACCCCGCCGGTGGTACAGGCCCGTCCGGACCCGTACCACCCCGCGGACCCTGGCGGGGACGCCTGCCGCCCGAACCGGACGCCAGCCTCATGCGTATCTCCAGGCGACCATGGCGAAGATCGTGACTCGCGAAGCCCCACGGCGTAGGGGCATCCAGGCCCGCGCGGCGTCGGCACAGACGCCTCAACGATCACTTTGGTTTACCTGCGCCATGTGGCAAATATCCCAATTTGATGACAAAAGGGTTTCGTTCCCGACAGAATGCCTAGCCATCCAGCGTCTATCCCAACTGGGAGGCAACCCCCTATGCGTAGACCCCTTGGGGTATTCGGCGGGCTCCTGACCCTGGCGGCGCTCTCCGCGACCGGCTGCGCGGCCGGAACCGGGGCGCAGGGCGCGGCAGAGGCGCCGGCCCCGCCGGCGACCCAGGGCACGGCGGCGGCGCAGGGCTCGGCGGCACCCGGCTCATCGGCGGCTCGCGGCTCGACCGTGGCGTCGGAGGCCTCGTGTCGCGTGCGCGTGGCCAAGCCGCGGCTCGGCGCCAAAGGCAAGATCACCTCGTTCGCCACCCGTCGCGGCTGCGTCAATCCGGCGCTGATGCGCATCCGCATCATGCGCGCCGTCCCCGGCACCGACCCCGTCGTCAAGAGCGGGGCCACCAAGAACGGCCGCATCATCCTGGCGCTCCCCTGCAAGTCGGGCACCTTTTACGCGTTCGCCACCGACTACCGCGGTCGTACCGCCAAGTCCAAGGCCGCCAAGCTGGCCTGTGCCCCCGTGAGCACGCCCACCCCCACGCCGACCCCCACTTCGACGCCCACCACGGCCCCGTCGCGGAGCACGGTCGGCACGTCCCAGGAGAACGAGGTCCTCAGGCTGACCAACGCCGAGCGGGCGAAGGGCGGCTGCGGGCCGCTCAGGTTCGACCCGCTGCTCCGCGCGGCCGCGTTCGGCCACTCCGCCGACATGGCGAAGCAGGACTACTTCGACCACGACTCCAAGGACGGCCGCGACTTCATGGACCGGATCAAGGGGGCCGGCTTCTCCGGAGGGACGGGCTTCGCGGAGAACATCGCCTTCGGCCAGCCCACCCCGGCCTCCGTGGTCAAGGGCTGGATGAACAGCCCGGGTCACCGGGCCAACATCATGAACTGCGACTACAACCTCATCGGCGTCGGCGCGGCCAAGAACCCCCAGGGCCGGATCTACTGGACCCAGGACTTCGTCGCCAAGTAGCCGCGGAGCCGGCCCATCTCATCGGCGATGGTGGCCAGGGTCCAATGGGCGTTCAGCCCGCTGGGATTGGGCAGCACCCAGACTCTGGCCCCGCCGACGGCCTCGTCCTGAGGACCGATGCGGGCCTTGGGGCGGGCGAAGGCCGTCCGGTAGGCCGAGATCCCCAGGACGGCCAGCACCTTGGGCGCCGCGTCGGCCACCTTCGCCGCCAGCGTCCGGCCGCCCTCGACCAGCTCCTGCCTGGTCAGCTCCGACGCCTTGGCGCTGGGGCGGGCGACGATGTTCGTGATGCCCAGCCCGTACGAGGGCAGGAGGTGCTGCTCTGCAGGCGCCAGGAGGCGCGGCGTGAAGCCGGACAGGTGCAGCGCGGGCCAGAAGCGGTTGCCCGGACGGGCGAAGTGATGGCCGGTGGCCTCGGACATGAGGCCGGGGTTGATGCCGCAGAACAGCACGTCGAGCGAGGGACCCAGGACGTCGTCGATCACGAGCGGCGAGCCGGGCCGGAGAGCGGCAGGGCGTCCAGTCCGTAACCAGCGGAGGCCCGAGGGAGCGCGACCATAAGCACGTGCCGGAGACTAGCCCATGTCTTCGAGTTTGCGGCCCTTGGTCTCCCGCACCCACTTGATGACGAAGAGGAACGACAGCAGCGCGAAGCACGCGTAGACGGCGTAGGTGGCCGCCAGGTTCCACTGCGCCAGCGCGGGGAACGACACCGTGATCGCCCAGTTCGCGATCCACTGCGCTCCCGCCGCGACGCCCAGGGCGGCGGCGCGGATGCGGTTGGGGAACATCTCCCCCAGCAGCACCCAGACCACCACACCCCAGGACAGCGCGAAGAACAGCACGAACACGTTGGCCGCCACGAGCGCGATCAGCCCCTGCGGGTCCGGCAGCGTGACCGACTTCCCCACCATCCGGGCGGCGCTGAACGCCCACCCCGCGGTGGCCAGCGCGACCGTCATCCCGGCCGAGCCGATCAGGAGCAGCGGCCTGCGCCCGATCCGGTCCACCAGCGAGATCGCGATGAACGTGCCCACGATGTTGATGATCGAGCTGGAGAAGCTGATCAGCAGCGACTGGGCCTGGTTGATGCCGACCGACTGCCAGAGCACGGACGAGTAGTAGAAGATCACGTTGATGCCGACGAACTGCTGGAACACCGACAGGGTGATCCCGATCCAGACGATCGGCAGCAGCCCGAACGCGGGCCCGCGCAGGTCCTTCAGCGTCGGCACGCGCTGGGTGCGCAGCACGTGCTGGATCTCCGCGATGCGCGCGTCGAGGTCGACGTCCTCGCCCTCGACCTCGACCAGCACCTCGCGTGCCCTCCTGGTGCGCCCCGACATGATCAGGTAGCGCGGCGACTCGGGGATGGTCAGGGCGAACACCAGGTAGAGCAGGGCGGGCACGAGGCAGGCGCCCAGCATCCACTGCCAGGCCTGCAGCGCCCCCAGGGGGTTGTTCACGTTGCCGCCGGCCAGCTCGACGATCAGGTAGTTGACGAGCTGGGAGATCGCGATGCCGAGCACGATGGCCAGCTGCTGGAACGAGCCCAGCCGGCCCCGATAGGCGGGCGGCGCCACCTCGGCGATGTACGCAGGGCTGATCACCGAGGCCATGCCGATCGCGAAACCCGCGACCACGCGCCAGAACGCGAGGTCCCAGAGGGCGAACGGCAGCATCTGCCCGATCGAGCTGATCGCGAACAGCAGCGCCGCCACCTGCATCGTCTTCGTACGCCCCAGCCGGTCGGCCATCCCGCCGCCCGCCCACGCCCCCACGGCGGACCCGAGCAGCGCGATGGCCACCACGAAGCCCGTCCGGACCGGCCCCACGTGGAAGTACTTCTGTATGCCCACGACCGCGCCGTTGATGACCGCGCTGTCGTAGCCGAACAGGAACCCCCCGATCGCCGCGGCCGCCGTGATGAACACGACGTGGCCCAGGTGCTCGTGATGGGCGTACTTGGTAGACATGCAGGTCCTCCCCGAGGTGTCGGGGACATACCCGCAGGCCAGGCCCTTAAAGCCGCGGGTCGACCGGCTCCGACTCCAGGGCCAGCACGGCGAAGACCGGCTCGTGCACCCGCCAGCCCGCCTCCCCCTCGGCCAGCCGCGACAGCGCCTCCAGCCCCAGCGTGTACTCGCGCAGCGCCATCGAGCGCTTCTTGCCCAGGAAGCGCCTGCGCAGCACGTCGAGCGACTCGGTGTAGTCGGGGCCGTAGATGATGCGCAGGTATTCGCGCCCGCGCACCTTCACCCCCGGCTGCACCCGGCCGCCCGCGTAGGTGGCGGGCTTGACCACCATGCCCTCGCCGCCCGCCGCCGTCAGCGACTCCCACCACGCGGTCGCCTCAGCCCGGGACTCCGGCGAGTCGAGCGTGACGAAGACGTGCCGGGTCTGGGTGATCAGCGGCGAGTCGAGCAGCGCCAGCGTGGACAGGTGCCAGTCGTGCGGCTCCAGCGCCGTGGCCCGCCCCTCGCAGGCCAGGATCTGGAACGGCGCCACCCGGACGCCCTCCAGGCCGTCGACCGGCCAGCAGTATCGTGCGTAGGCGTCGCGGAACAGGGCAGCGTTGTGGGAGCGGCGGCGGGTGCGGGCGAGCAGTCCGCCCACATCCAGCCCGCGCCCGGCCGCCGCTTCCAGGGCCGAGACCGCCTCGGGCAGCGCGGCGCGGGCGGCCGCCCCGACGGAGGCGTACTGCGACCTGATCAGCTCCCCGGCCTTGGCCGACCAGGGCAGCAGCTCGCAGTCGAGCACCACCCAGTCCGAGCCGAGCTCGGCCCAGAGCGGCTCGCACGCCTCGCGCAGCCGCGTGACCAGCGGCGCCATGTCGTGGAAGAACGGCCGTCCGGTACGCGTGTAGACGGCGCCCGCGCTGCCGTCCGTCACGCCGAACCTGGCCGCCGCCACCTCCGGCGTCCTGGCCAGCACGGCGACGGCCCGGGAGCCCATGTGCTTCTCCTCGCACACGACCTCGCGCACCCCGGCGGCGGCGAACTCCTCGAACGCCTCGTGCGGGTGCTCCAGGTAGCCGTCCAGCTTGGACGTCTCCGGCGGCGCCATGGTGGGCGGCAGGTAGACCAGCCAGCGCGGGTCCACCGCGAACCGGCTCATGACCTCCAGGGCCGCGGCCGCGTTCTCCTCCAGGACCTTGACCCGGGGGCCGAACCCGGTCTCGACGTACCGGGTGCCGGTCACGTCGTTGATGTCCAGCATGCCGGGATCGCGGCCGGGGCCGCCGAGCGGCTTGAGCGGCTCGTACCAGACCTGCTCCGCGGGGACCTGGACGATCTGGCGCTCGGGGTAGCGCAGCGCGGTCAGGTGACCGCCGAAGACGCAACCGGTGTCGAGGCAGATCGTGTTGTTGACCCATTCGGGGTGGAGCGTGGGGGTGTGGCCGTAGACGACCATGGCCCTGCCGCGGTACTCCTCGGCCCACGGGTAGCGGACCGGCAGGCCGTACTCGTCGGTCTCGCCGGTGGTGTCGCCGTACAGGGCGAAGGAGCGCACCCGGCCGGAGGCGCGGCCGTGGTAGGCCTCCTTGAGTCCCGCGTGCGCGACGACCAGGCGGCCGCCGTCGAGCCGGTAGTGGCTGAGCAGGCCGTCCATGAAGGTCCTCGCCCGCTCCACGAACTCGGGCGGCTGCTCGGCGAGCTGGTCGAGCGACTCCTGCAGGCCGTGCGCGACCTTGACCTTGCGGCCGTTGAGCGCGCGCACCAGCTTCTGCTCGTGGTTGCCGGCCACGCAGATCGCGGTGCCCGCCTCGACCATGTCCATCACCAGGCGCAGCACGCCGGGAGTGTCGGGCCCGCGGTCCACCAGGTCGCCGACGAACACGGCGGTGCGGCCCTCCGGGTGCGTGAGTCCCTCCCAGCCGAGCTTGCGCAGGAGCGTCTCCAGCTCGGAGCGGCAGCCGTGGATGTCGCCGATGATGTCGAAGGGGCCGGTCAGCTCGGTCCTGTCGGACCACGCCTTCTCGTACCTGATCGCCGCGCTGTCGATCTCGTCCAGGCCGCGCAGCACGTGCACCCGCCTGAAGCCGTCGTTCGAGATCCTGCTCAACGAGCGCCGCAGGTCCTTGCGCTGGCGGATCACCACGCCGGGGCCGAAGTCGCGGTCGGGGCGGGCGGCGTTGCGCTCGATGGCCACCTCCTCCGGCACGTCGAGCACGATCGCGTCGCACAGCACGTCGTGCCGCTTGGCCAGCTCGATCAGGCTCTTGCGGGCGGCGTACTGGACGTTGGTGGCGTCGACCACGGTGAACAGGCCCCTGGCCAGCCGCACGCCGACGATGTGGTGCAGCAGGTCGAAGGCGGCGGGGGTGGCCGCCTGGTCGTTCTCGTCGTCGGCGACCAGGCCGCGGCAGAAGTCGGAGGAGATGACCTGGGTGGGCTTGAAGTGCTTCCCGGCGAACGTCGACTTGCCGCTGCCTGAGACGCCGACCAGCACCACCAGGGACAGCTCAGGAACGCTGATCACGGGTGAACACTCCCATCTGGGTGGGCGGGCCGACCTCGGGGTCGTCCTCGCCGACCGGCTCGAACGCGACCTGGTAGCCGTACTCGCCGGCCACGCGGGCGGCCCAGGCGGCGAACTCGGCGCGGGTCCACTCGAAGCGGTGGTCGGGGTGGCGCAGGCCGGTCAGGAACTCGTAGCGGACGTTGTGCTCGATGTTGGGGGTGGTGACGAGCACGTGGTGGGGCCTCGCGTGGCCGAACACGACGTTCTCCAGCGCGGCCAGGCGGGGCGGGTCGACGTGCTCGATCACCTCCATGAGCACCGCGGCGTCGTAGCCGGACAGGCGCTTGTCGGTGTACGTGAGCGCGCCCTGGAACAAGGTGAGCCTGGCGCGCTTGCTGTCGGGCATGCGGTCGAGGCGCAGCTTGCGGGCGGCGATGGTGAGGGCCATCGACGACACGTCCATGCCGCCCACCCGGGCGAACCTGGGCCTGGCCAGCAGCGCGCCGACCAGCTCGCCCTGGCCGCAGCCGAGGTCGATCACGCTGGCCGCGCCCAGCTCCTCCAGCTTGGCGAGCACGGCCTCGCGGCGCGTGACGTTCAGCGGGGTCTTCTTGGGGGCCTTCTCTTCGGAGGAGACCTCTTCCGAGGGGGCGTCGCCCTGGGACTCCGCCTCCGCGGCGGCCGCCTCGTCGGCGGCGCTCTCCCCGGCGGGCGCGTCCTCCTCGACCGCGGGCTCCAGCTCCTCCTCGGTCTCGTCGCCCAGCTCGGCCAGCCGCGCCAGCGCGGTGCGGGCCAGCGCCCAGCGCCGCCCGAGGTAGCGCCGGCTGATCAGGCCGCGCTCTGGGTGGCCGTGCAGCCATCCCTCACCGGCCCTGATCAGCTTGTCGACCTCGTCGGGCGCGATCCAGTAGTGCTTGCCGTCGTCGAGGACGGGCAGCAGCACGTACAGGTGGTTGAGCGCGTCGGCGAGGCGCGCCGTGCCGCGCAGGGTGAGCCGGACGTAGCGCGACTGTCCCCACTCGGGGAAGCCCTCGTCGAGCGGCAGCGCCTGCGCGTCCACCTCCCATCCGAGCGGCTCGAACAGCCGCGCCGCCAGCTCCGGGCCGCCCCTGCAGGGCAGCGCGGGCAGCCGCAGCTCAAGCGGCAGCGGCGTGCCGGGCAGCTCCGGCCTGGCCTTGCACCGGCCGGCCCGCGCGGTGCGGAACACGTCCGCCAGCGCCACGGCCAGCAGCGAGGAGGCCGCGTACGGGCGGTCGTTGACGTACTGCGACAGGCTGAAGTCGGGCGAGCTCTTGCCGCGCGACCGGACCAGCGCGATCGGGTCCACCTCGAGCAGGAGCGCCGCCGTGCAGCGCTCGTCGCCCGCCTCGGGGTAGAACACCGTGGCCGTGCCGAACGACTGGCCGAACTCCTGCACCCGCTCGGGATGCTTGTGCAGGAGGAAACCCAGGTCGGTGGCGGGCCTCGCGGTGGTCGTGATCATCAGCAGCACGCCCCAAGTCTGCCGTACCCCCGCGAAGCGCCGCCATTCGATTACCGGACGTGCGGGAGCACCTCGGCGGCGATCAGCTCCAGGTGCTCCAGGTCCGACAGATCCAGGATCTGCAGGTAGACGTGCTCGGCGCCCAGCTCCGCGAACTTCCCGATCTTCTCCAGCACCTCGGCCGGGGTGCCGGCCAGGCCGTTCTCCCGCAGTGTGTCGGGGTTCTCGCCGACGGCGGCGGCGCGCCGCTCGATCTCGGCCCGGTCGCGGCCCACGATGGTGGTCTGCGCCACCGAGTAGACCAGGCTGCGCCCGGCCGCTTCGCCGGCCTCGCGCACCCGGCCGAAGCCCTCGGCCGTGTCGGACAGCGTGCGGAACGGCAGGTTGTACTCGTCCGCGTACGTCGCCGCCAGCCGCGGAGTGCGCTTGGCGCCGAAACCGCCGATGATGATCGGCGGCCTGGGGCTCTGCACCGGCTTGGGCAGCGCGGGAGAGTCGGCGACCCGGTAGTAGCTGCCCTCGAAGGAGTAGCCCTTCTCCGCGGTCCACAGGCCCGTGATGATCTCGAGCTGCTCCTCGAACCGCCCGAACCGCTCGTGCTGCGGCGGGAACGGGATGCCGTACGCCGCGTGCTCATTGTCGAACCAGCCGGTGCCGAAGCCCAGCTCGACCCGGCCGCCGCTCATCTGGTCGACCTGCGCGACACTGATCGCCAAGGGCCCGGGCATCCGGAACGTGGCCGGTGTCACCAGAGTGCCGAGGCGGATCCTCGAGGTCTCCCTGGCCAGGCCGGCAAGGGTGATCCACGCGTCGGTGGAGCCGGCCCCCGGGTCGCCGGGGCCGATGCGCATGTAGTGGTCGGAACGGAAGAAAGCGTCGAAACCCAGCCGTTCGGTGGCCTGGGCGACGGTGAGCAGGTCGTCATATGTCGCGCCCTGCTGGGGCTCGGTGAAGATCCGCAGCTTCATGACGCCATTATGCGTACACAACGGACGCGTGCCGGAAAAGCCCCGCCCGGAGCCCCGCGAGCTTGCTAGCGTTCCGGGCAACGCCGCTACGTAGCCGACTGACCACACGGGGTTGCCTATGCCACGGCACACGAGGGAGCCGGGCATGCTCCCGCGCCCGCTCTCGATCCTCGGCGCGCTCGCGCTCACCGGGGTCACCGGCATGGCCTGGCGCATGCTCCCGGCGGACGCCAGCCCCGCACCGAAGCCGCCGCCGGTGGTGAGGCACTCCCCTGCCGTCTCGCCACCGGTGGCAGACGAGCCGCCCGCCGGCTTCGTCGAATTCGTCGACACCGCCCGCGAACCCGGTTTCGACCTGCCCAAGGAGTCCCGGCGCACCGGCGTGCGCCACTACGCGCTCGGCCACCTCGTGGCGGGCGACGACGGCTGCGTGCCCAAGTGGCACGGCCCGTCCGACTCCGACCCGCTCGACCCCAGCAAGAACCCGGTGGCCAACCGGATCGGCCGGCTCCGGGCCCTGGGCGGCGACGCCGCGCCCGTGTTCGGCGGCCCCGACGGGCGGGAGCTGGCCGACACCTGCACCAGGCCCGGCGGGCTGGCCTCCGCCTACCGCAGGGTGGTGGGGGCGTTCGACGCCGGCACCGTCGACTTCGAGGTCCACGACAGCGACGACAGGGCCGCCGTGCTGCGCCGGGCGCGGGCCATCTACGCCATGCAGCGCGAACGGCCGCTCCAGGTCAGCTTCACCCTGCCGGTGGGACAGGACGGGCTGGACGCGGACGACGTGGCGATGCTGCGCGCCACCCGCCAGGCGGGCGCCGAGATCGGCACCGTCAACCTCCTGGCCGAGATCGAGCAGCGCGGCTCCGCCGACGGCCGCCTGCAGCGGATGGCGGAGTCCGTGCTGGCCGCGCGGGACCAGATCGCGCAGGCCCAGGGGCTGGCCGACCCCGACGAGGCGTGGGAGCGCATCGCGCTGACCCCCGTGCTGACGGACTCGGGCGACCTGAACGAGATCGACGCCCGCACGCTGACCGCGTACGCCGCCCGCCACGGGCTGGCCTGGCTGTCGCTGCGCGGAGTCGCTCCGAAACCCGACGTGTCACGAATTCTTTGGCGCACCCCTCCCTGAAGATAGGATTTCCGGGACCGATGAGGTTCCGGCAGCAGGGGGAGACGTGATGGCGGCGCGTCCGGAGACGGCGCGAAAGCTCCTGCTCTACTGGATGGACGCCGCGGTCGGCCTGTTAGGCCTGCTGATGGTGACCCTCACGCTGGTGCACGCCACGGCCGGCCGGATCTCCCCCCTCAACGCGACGACCACCATCGTCTGCCTGCTCGGGTTCTTCGGGCTCTTCCCCTTCCTGCTCAGGGACGCCTATGACGCCAGGCCGGACCGTCCCACGCCCAAGCTGCTGATCGCGACGGTGTTCGCGGCGGTCGCGGTCGCGCTGGTGCCCCACCAGCCGCTGCAGGACACACCTAGCTGGCTGGAGATGGGGGTGCTCTGGCTGTCGGCCGCGGCGCTCTACGTCCCGCTGGCCGTGACCTTCTGCCTGGGCGTGGGTGTGGTCGGCCTGGTCAGCGGCTACATCGTGGCGATCAGCGACCGGACCTGGCCGGATGTGCTGATCCCCGAGGCGATCAGCGCCGTCGTGATGACCGCCGCGATGCTGCTCTGGCGCTGGCTCTGGTGGACGATCAGGGACGCCCACGACAGCAAGGAGGCCAAGGCCCGGCTGGCGGTGTCGGAAGAGCGGCTGCGCTTCGCCCGCGACCTGCACGACCTGCTCGGGCACAGCCTGTCGGTCATCTCGCTGAAGAGCGAGCTGGCCGCCAAGCTGGCGACCAAGGACGCCGAGCGGGCGGCCGACGAGATGGGCCAGGTGCACCGGCTGGCCGGCGACGCGCTGACCGAGGTGCAGCAGGCGGTGCACGGATACCGGACGCTCGACCTGGACGAGGAGCTGACCGGCGCGCGGGCCGCGCTCGAGGCGGCGGGCGCCCGCTGCCTGATCGACGCCAGGGCGGACAACCTGTCGCCGTCCGCCAGGACGCTGCTGGCATGGGCGGTCCGCGAAGGGGCCACCAACGTGCTGAAGCACAGCACCGCCACCCGCTGCGCGATCACCATCGACGGCGGCGTGCTCGAGATGCTCAACGACGGAGTGCCCGAGCAGCCGCCCGTCCCCGGCAACGGCCTGCGCGGCCTGTCGGAGCGGCTGGCCACGGCGGGCGGGTCGTTCTCCGCGGAGCCCACCCCGAGCGGGGAGTTCCTGCTGCGCGCGGAGGTGCCGACGTGATGCGGCGCGCGACGAAGCTCGACAAGCTCCGCTGGCTGATCGTCTACTCCACCGACGGCATCATGCTGGCCGCCCTCATCGGCTACTACGACCTGTACCTCCGCTGGCAACTGGGGGTGCCCCTGCCGGTCGTCGTGACCGGCGCCGTCCTGCTGCTGATCTTCAACGTGCTGGCGACCCGGCCGCACCGGATCGCCATAAGAGGCGGCGCACGTCCGACGGCGATCCTGGCGGTGGCCGGGATCATCGGCCTGGTCCTCGCCGTCACCGGGCTCATGTGGGCCGTCCCGGCGTGGCTGGCGGCGTTGGCGCCGTTCGTGCGCAGGCGCACCGTCGTCGTCGCGTCGGTGCTGACCGTCGTGGCCTTCAACCTCTACATGGGGCTGCTGGGCGCGAACGTGCTCGGGCTGCTCCTGGTGCAGACGCTGCTGACCGTCATCAGCGTGGGCGGCATGCTGGCCAACCTGTGGCTGTGGGGGGTGGCCAAGGAGGCCTACGAAGGGCAGGAGGCGCGGTCCAGGCTGGCGGTGTCGGAGGAGCGGCTGCGCTTCGCCCACGACCTCAACTCGCTGCTCGGACAGAGCCTCCTCGACATCGCGACTCGCACGGAGAACGCCTCACACGCGCTGCCCGCCGACGCCCGCGCGGCCGCCGACGAGATGTTCGCGGTACGCGACCTGGCCAGGCAGTCGCTGCGCGAGGTGCGCTCGGTCGTGCAGAGCTACCGGGCCGTCGATCTGGACGAGATGCTGGCCAGCGTGCGCGCGGTGCTGGAGGCGGCGGACGTACGGTGTACCGTGCAGGCCGAGACCGGCTCGCTGCCGCCGGAGGCTCGCACGCTGCTCGCCACGGTCGTGCGCGAGGGCGCGACGAACGTGCTCAAGCACAGCAATGCCGAACGCTGCACGATCACGATCGAGGACGGAGTGCTGGAGATGTCCAACGACGGGCTGAGCGGCCCGGTGGGCGAGCACGCGCCCAACGGCCTGGCGGGCCTGGCCCAGCGCGTGCGCGCGGCGGGCGGCACCCTGGAGGCCGCGCCGACGCCCGAGGGCCGCTACCTGCTGCGGGCGGCGGTGCCGGCATGACGACCCGGGTGCTGCTGGCGGACGACGAGCACCTGATCAGAGGCGCCATCGCGGCCCTGCTCGACCTCGAGGAAGGCATCGAGGTCGTCGCCCAGGTGGGCAGGGGCGACGAGGTCGCGGCCGCCGTGACCGAGCACCGGCCCGACGTGGCCGTGCTCGACATCGAGATGCCCGGCATGGACGGCCTCAGCGCGGCCGAGCGGATCAGCTCCCAATGCAAGATCATCATCCTGACGAGCCTGGGCCGCCCCGGCTACCTGCGCAGGGCCATGGCGGCGGGCGTGAGCGGCTTCCTCGGCAAGGACGCCTCGGCGGAGGAGCTGGCCATGGCGATCCGCAAGGTGCAGGCCGGGGGCCGCTACCTCGACGCCGAGCTGGCCGCGGCGGCGATGGCCGCCGGGGACAGCCCGCTCACCGAGCGCGAGCGCGACGCGCTCCGGCTGGCCGGCGACGGGGCCACGATCTCGCGGATCGCGGCCGAGCTGCATCTGACCGAGGGCACCGTACGCAACTACCTGTCGAGCGCGATGACCAAGCTCAACGCGCAGAACCGCCTGGAGGCCATCCGGACCGCCCAGCGCATGGGCTGGCTCTGAGGTCAAGCTCAGCCGCACCCCGGCCCCGGAGGGTTCCGGCGTGGGCCGCCTGACCTGCAGCTCAAGAGCCGCACCAAGTCGGGTCTCAGACGAGCCCAAGAGGCGGGGTGTTGCATGAGCGCCATGAGAAACATGTTTGCGGCCCGGGGTGTGCGCCGGGCACTGGCTCTGGCCCTTCTGTCCATCACCACGCTGCTCACGATCGGCGTGGCGAGCAGTCCTGCTTACGCGTGGAACCCAGCGGACGACGGCTGGTACAAATGCCACATCGACGGCGTGTGGATGTGGTGCAAGGTCCTTTAGTGCAAGCGAGAAGCCGCCCTCCCCGCACGGGGAGGGCGGCTTCTTTGCGTCGTACTCGTCAGGCTACAGAGCGGCGGCTGCCGAGCCCTGCGGGCCGGTGGCGGTCTGCTGGATCAGGAGCCTGTGCGACTCCTGCACCCCCTCGGGGAGGTCGTACGGCGAAAACCATTTCGCCTCCAGGATCTCGACGGAGTCGATCGTGAGCGTGCCGCCGGCGAGCTCGGCCTCGTAGACCGCCTCCACGCGCAGCCGGTATCCGCTCTTGAGGAGCAGGAGACGCCCCACCTTGACGTGGAGGCCGGTCTCTTCGCGCACCTCGCGGACGACGGTGTCCTCGAAGCGCTCGGACTTGTTGACGTAGCCGGACGGGCATCCCCACTGCCGGTCCGGGGGCCACATGCGGTGCCGCAGGAGGAGCACGCGCCCTTCGCTGTCACGGACGATGCCGGTCACGCCGACCATGAACTTGGCGTGCCACAGCCACAGCAGCCGCCACTGAAGCGGGCCGCGGATGAGCCGCCACAGGCGAGCGACGAGGTTCTTCACCGTGTTCCCTTCGGTTCATCCGCGGCCCGCCTGGCGAATCGTCATGAGCTACGCTCTGACCAGCAGCGCCACGCACTCCACATGGTGGGTCATCGGGAAGGCATCAAAGGCCCGCAGATCAGACAGCTGGTAACCGCGCTCCGCCAGCCAGGCGAGATCGCGCGCCAGTGTGGCCGGGTCGCACGACACGTACACGATGCGCAGCGCATCCAGCGAGGCGACCCGCTCCACCACCTCGCGTCCCAGCCCGGCCCGGGGCGGGTCCACCACCACGAGGTCCGCGCGCTCGATCTGGAAGCGGTCCAGCGCCTCCTCGACCCGCCCCCGCTCCACCCGGGCCTGCGGCAGGTCACGGAGGTTGGCGCGGGCGTCGCGTACGGCCGCCGCGTCAGACTCCAGGCCGAACACCGCTCCGGACGACCCCACGGCTTCGGCCAGCCCGGCCGCGAACAGCCCCACCCCGCAGTAGAGGTCGAGCGCCCACTCCCCCGGCTCCGGCGCCGCGTACGCCAGCACCGCGTCCACCAGCGTCTCGGCGGCGCCCGGATGCACCTGCCAGAAGCCGCTCCCCGCCACCCGGAACTCCCGGTCGCCCACCTGCTCACGCAGCACCCCGGAGCCGCGCCGCGGCACCGTACGGCCCTTGCCCTCGTCGAGCAGGATCGAGGCGGGCGCGTCGAGCTCGGGCACCGTCACACTTCGCCGCGGTTTGGGGGAGATCACCACGGCACGGTCGCCGGCGGAGGACGCGATGACCTCGACGCCGGACGCCCCCGGCCAGGAGCGCTGCTCGGCCCCGACCGCCTCCACCTCGGGATGTGCGATCAGGCAGGCGTCCACGACCTCGATCTCGTGTGACCGGTGCCGGCGGAAGCCCAGCTCGCCGCTGGGCCGGGCGGCGAACTGCACCCGTGTACGCCAGCCGAGCCCGTCCTTGGCGCCCGGCACCTCCTCCACCACGACCTCGCGCGAGATGCCCGCGAGCCGCTGCAACTGCTCGGCCACGACCTGCGCCTTGAGCCGCCGCTGCGCCTCCACCGTGGCGTGCTGCCAGTCGCAGCCGCCGCACCGCCCTGGGCCCGCGTACGGGCAGGGCGGCACCACCCGGTCGGGCGAGGCCTCCAGGATCTCCACGGCGTCGGCGCGCAGGAACCGGGCGGTCTCCTCGGTGACGCGGGCGATGACGCGCTCGCCGGGCAAGGCGTGCCGGACGAACACCACGCGCCCGTCGTGGCGCGCCACACACCAGCCGCCGTGCGCGACCGGACCTACCGTCAGCTCGAGAGATTCCTGTTCCACATGGACACCCTATGCCCGGAGCCGCTCCTCATCTTTGAGGGCCTGGTGCCAGGGCCGGCGCACGGACCCGGGGGCGAACGGCTCGGGCCTGCCCTTGAGCCGGTCGGAGGAGTGCAGCTGCCAGGGCACGCTCGTCACCATGACCCCCGGCTTGAACAGCAGCCGCGCCTTCAGCCTGAGCGCGCTCTGGTTGTGCAGCAGGTGCTCCCACCAGCGGCCGACCACGTACTCGGGGATGAACACGGTCACCACGTCGCGCGGCGAGCCGCGCCGCAGGGTCTTGACGTAGTCGAGGATGGGCTGGGTGATCTCGCGGTACGGCGAGTCGAGCATCTTGAGCGGCACCGGGATGCCCCGCCGCTCCCACTCCTCCTGCAGCTTGCGCGCCTCCTCGCCCTCGACGCCCACCGTGACGGCCTCCAGCGTGGACGGCCTGGTGGCACGGGCGTACGCGAGCGCGCGCAGGGTCGGCTTGTGGATCTTCGAGACGAGCACGATCGCGTGGTTGCGCGCGGGCAGCATGGTCGGCTCGTAGTCCTCGGTGACCTCGAGCTCGGCGGCCACGTTGTCGTAGTGGCGCCTGATGCCCTTCATCATGAGGAAGAGTATCGGCATCGCCAGGCACACGATCCACGCCCCGACCAGGAACTTCGTCAGCAGCACGACCACCAGCACGAGCCCCGTCATGATGCCGCCGAAGAAGTTGATCACTCGGGAGCGGTGCATCTGGTGGCGCACCTTGGGGTCGGTCTCGGTCTTCAGGTGGCGGGTCCAGTGGATGACCATGCCGGTCTGGCTGAGCGTGAACGAGACGAAGACGCCGACGATGTAGAGGTTCAGCAGCCGGCTGACGTCCGCCTGGAACCCCCACAGCAGCAGGCACGCGCCCGCCGCCAGGATGATGATGCCGTTGGAGAAGGCCAGCCGGTCGCCGCGGGTGTGCAGCTGGCGCGGCAGGTAACGGTCCTGCGCCAGGATCGAGCCGAGCACCGGGAAGCCGTTGAACGCGGTGTTGGCCGCCAGGAAGAGGATCAGCGCCGTCACCGCCGAGATCACCACGAACGGCAGCGACCCGCCGCCGAACACCGCGTCGGCCACCTGGGAGATGATCGGCTGCTGGTAGTAGCCGGGGCCGACGGGGGTGCCGTCGGGCAGGCGCAGGTCCTCCGCGACCACGGACGGCTCGGCCACCTTCACTCCGGAGGCCAGGCCGAGCGCGATGATGCCGCCGAACATGGTGATCGCGACCAGGCCCATCATCAGCAGCGTGGTGGCGGCGTTCTTGCTCTTCGGCTTCCTGAACGCGGGCACGCCGTTGCTGATGGCCTCGACCCCCGTCAGGGCGGCGCAGCCGGAGGAGAACGCCCGCAGGATCAGGAACGCGGCGGCGAAGGTGGCGAGGTTGGTCTGCTCGGGCTCGATGGTGAAGTGGGCGCTCGGCGCCTGAAGCTGATCGCCCAGCACCAGCAGCCGGAACCCGCCCCAGGCGATCAGGAGCAGCACGGCGATCATGAACGCGTACGTCGGGATGGCGAAGGCGACGCCGGATTCACGAATCCCACGCAGGTTGACCACGGTGAGCAGAACGACGATGACGATGGCGATGGCGGGCTTGTGCTCGCCCACGAGCGGGATGGTGGCGCCGACGTAGTCGACGCCGTTGGCGACGGACACCGCGACGGTCAGCACGTAGTCGACCATGAGCGCGCTGGCGACGGTGAGCCCGGCGTTCTTGCCGAGGTTGGTGGTCGCCACCTCGTAGTCACCGCCGCCGCTGGGATAGGCGTGCACGTTCTGCCGGTACGACGCCACGACCGTGAGCATCACGACCACGACGGCGATCGCGACCCACGGGCTGTATGTATAGAAGGAGACTCCGGCCAGTGACAGGATGACCAGGATCTCCTGAGGCGCATACGCCACAGAAGAGAGCGCGTCGCTCGCGAAAACCGGTAGTGCTATCCGTTTAGGCAGGAGTTGCTCGTGGAGCTGCCCGCTTCGTAGGGCACGTCCCACGAGCAAGCGTTTGACAAGATCCGTTACCTTCGCCACGTAACCTGATGCTAGCCCCATGCCGAGGTCCTCAACGAGGCGCTCCCCCCTCGGGCCATACTGGTGTCCAGCAACCGGCCGACCGCGAACATGCGGGGGGAAATGCATATAGTGATCATGGGGTGTGGCCGGGTCGGCTCGACTCTCGCCCACATCCTCGAAGACAGCGGCCATTCCGTCGCCATCATCGACCGCGACCCGCAGGCGTTTCGGCGGCTGCGCGCCGGATTCCGGGGGCGGCGGGTGACCGGCATCGGCTTCGATCGCGACGTGCTCACCGAGGCCGGCATCGAGTCCGCCGCCGCGTACGTCGCGGTCTCCAGCGGCGACAACTCCAACATCATCTCCGCCCGCGTGGCCCGCGAGACGTTCGGCGTGGACAACGTGGTCGCCCGCATCTACGACCCCCGCCGGGCCGAGGTCTACCAGCGGCTGGGCATCCCCACGGTGGCGACCGTCCGCTGGACGGCCGACCAGATCATGCGGCGCATCCTGCCCGAGGGCGCCGAGCCCCTCTGGCGCGACCCCACGGGCACCGTCATCCTGGCCGAGGTCACCGCGCACTCCGACTGGATCGGCACCCGCGTCGTCGACCTCGAATCACGCGTACGCACGCGCGTCGCCTTCATCAACCGCATGGGCGAGGCCCTGACCATCACGGACGACTCCGTGGTGCAGGAGGGCGACGTGCTGCACGTGATCGCCGCGGAGAACGACATGGACCGCGTCAACAAGGTGCTCGCCGCGGCACCGGAAGAGGAGGAGTGATGCGCGTCGCCATCGCCGGCGCAGGCGCCGTCGGCCGCTCCATCGCCGCCGAGCTCCTGGAGAACGGCCACGAGGTCCTGCTCATCGACATCGACCCCCGAGCCATCAAGATCGACAGCGTGCCGCGCGCCGAGTGGCTGCTCGCCGACGCCTGCGAGATCGCCTCCCTGGACGAGGCCGGGCTCAACAACTGCCACGTCGTGGTCGCCTCCTCCGGCGACGACAAGGTCAACCTGGTCGTCTCCCTGCTGGCCAAGACCGAGTACGGCGTGCCGCGCGTGGTGGCCCGCATCAACCACCCCAACAACGAGTGGCTCTTCAACGAGTCGTGGGGCGTGGACGTGGCCGTCTCCACCCCGCGCCTGCTGAGCGCGCTGGTGGAGGAGGCGGTCAGCGTCGGCGACCTCGTCCGCCTGATGACCTTCCGCCAGGGCCAGGCCAACCTGGTGGAGCTCACGCTGGCGGAGGACGCGCCGGTCGTGGGCCAGCGAGCGGGCTCCGTCCCCTGGCCGGTGGACGCCGCCCTGGTGGCGATCCTCAGGGAGGGCCGGGTCCTGGTACCGACGGCGGACGACCCGCTGGAGGCGGGGGACGAACTGCTGTTCGTGGCCAATCAGGAGGTCGAGCAGGAACTCGCCCACCTCCTCTCCCAGCACTAGCCGGAACGCCACGGAGCCCTGGGGCCAAAGGCAAGGTCCTCGCATTGGGGGCGCTATGCGCCATGCGAACACTCGGGCCCTGCCTCCCAGGGGCTCCGCCCCTTCGACCCCCCGGACAACCCCGCTCGCTCCGCTCGCCGCCCCCACCCGTTGCCTGGTTACCGGGTGGGCCTGCTGGAGCCCACCCGAAACCCGCTCGCTTCACTCGCCGGCCTCCACCCCGCTGCCTAGTGCTCTGACCAGAAGCCCTGCCGGAAACACGGCAGTCCGCCGAGATAGCCGGTTAGGGAGAGTCGCTGATGGCAGGGACCGCGTAATCACCTTTGACCAGGAGGCAGCGGCCCTCAGCCTCACTGACGGAGGCTAAATGAGATCGTCGAACTCCCCGTCCTTGATCCCTCCGAAGAACGCTTCAAGCTCAGAGCGGGTAAAGGCCAGAACGGGTCCTGCCGGGTTCTCGCTGTCGCGAAAGAGCACAAGAGGTCCTCGCTCGGCCTTGTGAGGAGCATCGGCCGGTGCGGCATCGGCCACCGCGACCTCCACACAGCCGTTGCCTCCGTCACTGCGCCGACTCTTCCGCCAGGTGAGGGTGGAGGGGTCGATTGGATTCATGTGCATGGCTTGCTGGTCCTCTTCCATCTACAGGCGTCCAACCATTTCTGAGATCAACTCTGCCGAGTCGTCTGGGCTGAGCGCCATCGCACGCACTTGGTCAAAGGCGAGGCTATAGGAGTGAACCTCACTGTCATCCTCGATCCACAGGCTACTCGTCATGGTCTCGATGTAGACCACGTCAGGGTCGTACACCTCAGGAAACGACAGGATCGAGAACGGGGTGTTGGCGCCGGGATGGGCGCCGACGGAGCAGGTGAGGATCTGGATCGTGACGTTGGGCAACTCTGACATCCGGATCAACGACTCGCACTGGGCTTTCATCACCTCCGAGCCGCCGACCAGACGTTTGAGCGCTGCTTCATCCAGGACCATCCAGATACCAAGTGGGTTGTCCCGGCAGAGGATCTTCTGGCGGGTCATACGGATCTCAACCCGGCGGTCAACTTCGGAAGCGGGCGCAAACGGCATGAGAGTCGCCCGGATGACGGCACGTGCGTAGTCCTCTGTTTGCAGCAGTCCGTGGATGAGGGTTTGCGAGAAGCACCTGATGTCGGCGGCCTCGGATTCGAGGCCGATGTAGTTCGCGTAGTCGGTCGAGATCGACTCATACGTTTCCCACCAACCACGCCGCATGGCTGTCCGCGCAAGCTCGTGGAGCGCCTCACGTTTTGCGGCTGGCACCTCGTAGAGGTCGCAGAGCGCCGTGAGGTCACCGGTCCGCACCCCGACTTGTGCTGTCTCGATGCGGCTTACCTTGCTGACGGACCATCCGAGCCGCTCTCCTACCTGCTCTCCGGTGAGTCCGGAGCGCTCGCGTAGAAGGCGGAGTTCTCCCGCGAGTCTGCGTCGGCGGAGAGTGGGGCCTCGCCCACCAGCCATCGTCGGGCCCTCCTTCAAGCACGTGGCTCTCTAGTGTTCCGCACGTGCTCTTCCTCTGCACCAGAAGTCCCAGAGAGAACGCCGATGCAAATTTGCAGTTTCACTTGCAGAGGCCAGCGGATGGCGTCAAGCTTCGATTACATCCAGTGACGAGTCGAACACGACAGATCCGACCCGCCCAGGCCCGAGATCGCGACCCGCGTACAACCGGACGGAACTGAGGAGGCGACGTTATGAACGAAGAGTTCCTGGCCGAGTTGGTGTTCCCGGGCGAGCGTCGTTCGGTATCCGCAGCTCGTCACTGCGTCAGGGGCATTCTCAAGGCAGCGGGCCATCGGTGCGTCGACGACGCCCTGCTCATAGTCAGCGAACTGGTGGGGAACGCCATCTTGCACACCGTCTCGGGACTGACAGGCGGGTTGATCACCGTGGCCGTCCGGCAGATCGGTGACGCCATGGCCCGCATTGACGTGATCGATCAAGGAGGGCTGACGGTGCCACGTATGCGTCAGCCAAGTGATACGGAGTGCTCGGGGCGGGGCCTGCACATAGTCGGCGAGACAGCGATCCGCTGGGGCGTACACGACGACGCGCTTGGCGGCAGAACGGTGTGGGCAGAAGTACTCATCACGCAAGACGCCTCGGCGGCCTCCATGAGCGCCTCACTATGCGAGACGGAGGCCTGATGCCCGCGAGCGCCCTCGCATAGGCTGCCATCTCATCCGACGCACCGCGACGAGGATCAGCCCATGCGTAGCAGCACCAGGATCCGCCTGATCGAGCCCACCGACGCCGCCCCGATAGCTGCGCATCGGGTGCGGGACTTCGAGGCTTTCCGACCGTGGGAACCGGCCCAGCCGGCCGACTTCTTCACCCCGGAGGGCCAGGCGGCGCGGATCGACAGCCTGCTGGCCGGATACCGGGCCGGCTCGGTCTGGCCGGGAGTGGTGCTCGCCGACGACCAGGTGATCGGGCAGATCACCGTCGGAAACATCCTGCCGCAGCCGCATCTGCGCCGCGGCTCCGTCGGATACTGGATCGCCAGCGTCGCCCAGAATCAAGGGCACGCCGGGCACGCCGTCGGGCTTGTACTCCGGGTGATGACGGACGAACTCGGGTTGCACCGCGCCGAGGCGTCCACCAATCTGGAGAATCTGCCGTCGCAGCGGGTGCTGCGCCGCAACGGGTTCAGCCCGTACGGCGTCGCGCACTCCTCGATCTTTCTCGACGGGGGCTGGCGGGACGGGCTGCTGTGGGAGCGGATCCTCGGCGACTAACCTCGCCGTTTCGGTAGAGATGAGGCCGGAAGCGGCGAGGAAATACGAAAGTGCCTTCTGAACTGGGGCGATGAACCTTGTCGAGGGGTTCGCACTCAGGCCGCTGCGACCGCGTGACACCGCGCACGATCCAGGTCCAACCGTCACCGATCTCGCGCATCTCATCGATCCGGTGGCGGCGCAGGTAGGCCCGGTTGGCGCGCGAGGAGTAGGCCTTGTCGCCATGCAACCGGATCGGCCGGGGTACACGGCCGGCCAGGGCCCAGGCGAGCCACCCGGATGGCCTCCAGCAGCGGGATGAACTGCGGCGCATCACCCCGCTCGGAGACCGGCGCACACGCGAATTCCTCTGATCTCAGCTCCGTACAGGCCTTTAGATCTTCATTGATCAAGGATCTTGACTCTTGATCAAATTCAGGGCAGCTTTGTCGATGCCAGCCAGAGGAGGCAAAAGTACGGTGTTCTGGCCAAAGCGGACGATGCGGCACTTGCCGTGGCCGTGGCGTCGAGATCACTGATCTTCTGGTCGGTGTCCGCGATGTTGGTCACGGAAGGAGTTGGAATGAAGCGAATCGTGCAGCGAGCGGGAGAGCGGCTCGTCGGGATGGTGCTGCCGAAGGTGGAAGCCGGTGCATGTGTGCCGGAGCACGGCGTATGTTGCAAGAGGGGTTATCGCTACAACTGCTACGGCATCTGCACCGAGAGGGTGTCCACCTGCTGACCACACACTGACCGGAGCGGCCGGCGGGGACGCCACCTCGCGCCCCGCCGGCCACCGTATCGGCCCGGAGGCTGCCGTGCTCGACCTGCTTGCTCGCGTGCTGCTCGCCGTCGTCTTCTTCGCGGCGGTCGTCGGGAAGACGCGTTCCCGGCAGGGGTTCGCCGAGTTCCGCGACTCGGTCGCGGCGATCGGGCCACGGTGGCTGTCCGCCGGGCCGGCCGCCGGCGCGGTCGTCGCGGGGGAGGCCGCCACCGTGGTGCTGCTCGCCGTCCCCGGCACGCGGCTGGCCGGTTACGCCCTCGCGGCCGTGCTCCTCATCGTGTTCTGTGCCGTCATCGCCCGTGCGGTCCTCGCCAGGCAGTTCGTGCGCTGCCAGTGCTTCGGCGCGGGCGGTGGCCTGCTCGGCCCGCAGCACCTCGTCCGCAACGGCCTGCTGGTCGCCGTCGCCGTCATCGGTGCGCTCGCCGGTGGCGTGCCCACGTCCGCTCAGGCCACGCTGGTCGCCCTGGTCACCGGAGCGTTCCTCGGCCTGCTCACGACCCGCTGGGAGGACGTCGCGTTCCTCCTCGTTCCCACCGGGAGGAAGCGTTGATCCTTCTCACCACCGCCGTCGTCCTGGTTGCTGTCGTTGTTGCGGTGCACCTGCTGTTCACGTTCGCGCTGGTCGCCAGGGTCCGCGAGCTGCAACAGCACGGCAGCGCCCCTGCCCGCAACACGCATGTGCCGAGGCCCGGCACGGTCGTCCGCCCGTTCTCGGTCACCGACACCGACGGCGCCACGATCACCGAGGCCGACCTCGACGGCCCGGTCCAGGTCGGGTTCTTCCAGGTCGGCTGCGGGCCGTGCCGGATGCTGTCCGACGCGCTCGTCACCGCCCCGCCGGCCGCCCGGTTCGTGTCCATCGTGGACGGTGACCCGGCCGCCCCCGAGGCCACCGCGCAACTGGTCGCCAAGCTCGGTGTCCTCGGCCGGGTCGCGGTGATCGGCGTCGACGACCCCGTGCTGACCGCGTTCGAGGTCGTCGCGTTCCCGGCGCTGCTGCACACGCACAGCGGCGTGGTGACCGCGTCCGGCAGCCGGCTCGACGACTTCGCGGACGCCACCGGCGCCCCGGCGAAGGTGGCATGACCCGATCGGCCTTCCGCGTGGGCGTGGCGGCGCTCGCGCTGCCGTTCCGGTCCGCGCCGTTGACCGCCACCACCACTCTGACGCTCACCGTGGTCGCGGGTGCCGCGCCCGCGACCGGGGCATGGCTGACGAGGCTGCTGGTCGACGAGCTCACCTCGGGTGTGGCGAGCACGGGCCGGGCGGTGTTCCTCGCCATCGCCTCGGCGATCGCCGGCGGGCTCGCCATCGCCCTGCTCTACCTCGCCGGCCACCTCGGTGAAGTGGTCCGGCACCGGGTCACGCTGACCGTGGAGAGCCGGCTGTTCCAGCGGGTCGCCACCCTGCCGGGACTGCGGCACATCGAAGATCCCGCGTTCCACGACCGGCTGCGGCTCGCCGAGCAGGCCGCGCAGGAAGCGCCCGGCACAGTCTCGCAGTTCGCGCAGGAGCTGGTCCGCTCACTGGTGCTGCTCACCGGCTTCGCGGGTGCGTTGCTGGTGGTATGGCCGCCGATGACCCTGCTGCTGCTCGCATCGGTGCTGGTCGCCGTGCTCGCCAGGCTGGCGACCGCGCGGCGCGAGGCGGCCACCGAGGAGGCCTGGGTGGCCACCGACCGACGCCGCCTGTTCTACCGGGCACTGCTCACCGATGTGCGTGCCGCCAAGGAGATCCGGCTGTTCGGCCTCGGCACGCTGCTGCACACCAGGATGATCGAGTCGCTGGCGTCGGTCTCGCACGCACGGCTGTCCGCGGCACGCAGGGGCACACTGGTGCAGAGCGGGCTCGCGCTGCTCGGCGCCGTGGTCACCGGGATAGGCACGGTCGTGGTCGCCACGAACGTCGTCACCGGTGGCTCGTCGGTCGGCGACTTGGTGCTGTTCCTCGGTGCGGTGGCCGGCGTGCAGACCGGGCTGTCCGCCGTGGTGCTCCAACTCGGCGAGGCCGGCCGCGCGGTGCGGCTGTTCGGGCACTACCTCGACGTCCTCGACACCGAAGACGACCTGCGGGCCGGTACGGGAACGCCGCCTTCACCGGCGACCATCGAGTTGCGGGACGTCTGGTTCCGCTACGGCGAGGGTGGTCCGTGGGTGCTGCGCGGGGTGAACCTGACCATCCCCGCCGGCGCCGCCGTGGGACTCGTCGGCGTCAACGGCGCGGGCAAGAGCACACTGGTGAAACTGCTGTGCCGGTTCTACGACCCGCAGCGCGGCACGATCACCTGGGGTGGCGTGGACATCCGCGAGCTGGACGTCGCGGCACTGCGCGCGCGGATCGGTGTGGTGTTCCAGGAGTTCATGACCTACGACCTGACCGCGGCCGAGAACATCGGCATCGGGCAGGTCCACCACCTCGACGACCGGTCGCGGATCGTCGCGGCCGCGCGGGCGGCACGTGCCGACGACACGGTGGCGGCACTGCCCAACGGCTACGACACCGTGCTGTCCAGGACACACACCGACGACGGCGATCGGACCGGTGTGACGCTGTCCGGCGGGCAGTGGCAGCGGGTGGCCCTGGCCCGCTGCCTGATGCGCACCGACGCCGAGCTGATCGTGCTCGACGAGCCGACCTCGGGGCTGGACGCCGAGGGTGAGCACCGCGTGCACAGCACCCTGCGCCGGCACGCCGAGGGCCGTACCCGGCTGCTGATCTCCCATCGGATGTCCGCGCTGCGCGGCGCGGAACTGATCGTCACGCTTGTCGACGGCCGGATCGCCGAGCGGGGCAGTCACGACGAACTGATGGACGCGGGCGGCGAGTACGCCCGGCTGTTCCGCCTCCAGGCCGACGGCTACCAGGATGCGAGGGTGCGATGATCGGGTGGATGAGGGTGATCGTGCAGGGCAACAGCATGTCGCCCACCCTGCGGGACGGCCAGCGCCTGTTCGCGCGGCGGCTGCGCCGGGACCCTCGGCGCGGCGAGGTGATCGTGTTCCGGGTGGTGGACGAGCAGTTGCCGCATCGGATCAAGCGGGTCGTCGCGGTCACCGGCGACCCGCTGCCGGGCTGGCTCGTCCCAGCGCTGCCGGGCGTGTCACACGTGCCGGCCGGGCAGGTCGCGGTGGCCGGGGACAACACAACACGCTCGCAGGACTCCCGCCAGCTGGGTCTGATCGACTGCCGCGACATCCTCGGCACCGTATGGGGCGCGTCACCTCGGTCGATCAGTTGGTGACGAGGACCGAGAACTACGTCCGATGATCTGACCTGCGAGCCTCCGATGTGAAAGCCCCCACGAAGACATCGCCTTTCCCCGGCTGAGAGGCGGAGCGTATCGAGTGGGTTTGGGCTGGAAAGCGGGCACCCGTTCCTGGGTGAGGTGGGGTGTGGCTCGAGCCTGAACTGCCTGAAGAAGATGTGCGAGGGCCCACCTACGGCAGCCGGCGCTCAGTTGGTCGAATGGGCGGTGTGCGGGTCATTCGTGTCAGCGCAGGACGTGGCGACCCTCTGCGGCACAAGGAAGACCCCCTCCGGCATGAAGAACACGTCGATGCCCCGCATCGCCTCCGCGCTCCCTCCGCACAAAGCCGGATCCGGCCCGGCCCAGTCGTCATCGGCTATCGCGGGCCCGGCTGACAGGAGCAGGCCTACAGCGGTCACGGTCATGATGGCGCTTCTGTACATGGTGGCCCCCCGGTACGGCGTGAATTGATCGTTCGCCGCCTTTCGTACCCGCGCAAGTGGATCACCTGTGTAAGAGATTGCGCCGGAAGTCTTTGCCGACGATCGGGGCGCCACGAGAGCGCCCAGCGCGCCCGCCGGTCGGCCAGGGCCTGGTGGAAGCCAGGGCATGTCTTCTTCACACGTCCAGGCTCTTCCAGCGTGCTGCCTGGCGTACGCAGTCTGTCGACGCTGAAGGACATGGCGATCCGGTGGTCTCCGCGCAGCCCTGGCGCGGGATCCATGGATCGGGGGTGCTGCCGAGCTTTCAGAAGGACGCGATTGGCTAAGGCCTTCAGTGTCTCTTCCCCGGTATAGAGGACGAACCCCGCGCGGAATCTCGCTCCCAGCCGGTCCAGGCTGGGTGACGTGCGCATTGATGCCCGTATCGGAGCTGCCGCCATACATGCGGCATTTACTGCGGCAGCGGTCCTTCTTCCTCGTGTGGTTGCTCGGGGTGTGACGCGGGCTGCTGGCGCATCATCGATGGGTCGGCGTAGGCCAGGTAGCCGTATTTGGCGTACCAGTTCGCCCGCCGCAATTCTTTCTGGCGGCGATCAAGGTCTCGGAGTCGTTCTTTCGCGTCCGCTTGCATGCTGGGGTGGCCGGTGGCGATCGCTTCGCCGTACCAGCGCCGGGCCTCGGCCAGATTGCCCTGATGCTCCTCCAGCACTCCGAGATTGACCATCGCCGTGGGCGCCTCATCGGGGTGACCGGTAGCGATCGCTTCGCCATACCAGCGCCGGGCCGCCGCCACATCGCCCAGCTGCTCCTCCAACAACCCGAGACAGCGCATCGCCTTGGGTGCCTCGTCGGGGTGGCCGCTGGCGATGGCCTCGCCATACCAGCGCTGGGCTGCCACCAGATCGCCCAGTTGCTTCTGCAGTATCCCGAGATTGACCATCGCCACAGGCGCCTGGTCGGGGTGACCGGTAGCGATCGCTTCGCCGTACCAGCGCTGGGCTGCCACCAGATCGCCCAGTTGCTTCTGCAGTATCCCGAGATTGACCATCGCCACAGGCGCCTCGTCGGGGTGTCCAGTGGCGATGGCTTCGCCGTACCAGCGCCGGGCCTCGACCAGATCCTTCTGCAGATCCTCCAGCACCCCGAGGTTGACCATCGCCTTGGGTGCCTCCTCGGGGTGTCCAGTGGCGATGGCTTCGCCATACCAGCGCCGCGCCGCCGCCACATCGCCCAGCTGCTCCTCCAGCAACCCGAGACAGCGCATCGCCGTGGGTGCCTCGTCGGGGTGACCGGTGGCGATCGCTTCGCCGTACCAGCGCCGGGCCTCGGCCTGATCGCCCTGCTTCTTCTGCAATATCCCGAGGTTGACCATCGCCTTGGGTGCCTCCTCGGGGTGACCGGTAGCGATCGCTTCGCCATACCAGCGCCGCGCCGCCGCCAGATCCCCCTGCTGTTCCTCCAGCACCCCGAGGTTACGCATCCCCTTGGGTGCCTCGTCGAGGTGTCCCGTGGCGATCGCTTCGCCATACCAGCGCCGCGCCGCCGCCACATCGCCCAGCTGCTCCTCCAACAACCCGAGACAGCGCATCGCCGTGGGTACCTCGTCGGGATGACCGGCAGCGATCGCTTCGCCGTACCAGCGCCGCGCCGCCGCCAGATCGCCCAGCTGCTCCTCCAGCACCCCGAGATTGACCATCGCTGGAGGTGCCTGGTCGGGGTGGCCACTGGCGATCGCTTCGCCGTACCAGCGCCGCGCCGCCGCCAGATCGCCCTGCTGCTCCTCCAGCCACCCCAAGTTACGCATCGCCCTGGGTGCCTCATCGGGGTGACCGGTAGCGACCGCTTCGCCAAACCAGCGCCGCGCCGCATCCAGATCCCCCCGCTGCAGCTCCAGCCACCCGAAGTTACGCATCGCCTTGGGTGCCTGGTCGGGATGGCCGCTGGCGATCGCTTCGCGGTACCAGCGGCGGGCCTCGGCCAGATCGCCCTGCTGCTCCTCCAGCCACCCCAAGTTACGCATCGCCCTGGGTGCCTCATCGGGGTGACCGGTAGCGATCGCTTCGCCGTACCAGCGCCGCGCCTCGGCCAGAACGCCCTGCTGCTCCTCCAGCACCCCGAGATTGACCATCGCCGTGGGCGCCTCATCGGGGTGGCCGCTGGCGATCGCTTCGCCGTACCAGCGCCGCGCCGCCACCAGATCCCCCTGATGCTCCTCCAGCAACCCGAGACAGCGCATCGCCGTGGGTGCCGCATCGGGGTGGCCGCTGGCGATCGCTTCGCCGTACCAGCGCCGCGCCGCCACCAGAACGCCCTGCTTCTCCTCCAGCATCCCGACATTGGCCATCCCCAAAGGTGCCGCATCGGGGTGGCCGCTGGCGATCGCTTCGCTGTACCAGCGCCGGGCCTCGGCCTGATCGCCCTGCTTCTCCTCCAGCAACCCGAGATTACGCATCGCCACAGGTGCCGCATCAAGGTGGCCGGTAGCGATCGCCTCCCGACACCACCGCCGGGCCTCGGCCAGATCGCCCTGCTCCACCTCCAGCACCCCAAGGGCGACCATCGCCGTGGGTGCCTGATCGGGGTGACCGGTGGCGATCGCCTCCTGGCACCACCGCCGGGCCTCAGCCAGATTCCCCTGCTGCAGCTCCAGCGCTCCAAGGCTGACCATCGCTCTGGGCGCCTCATCGGGGTGGCCAGTGAGACTGGCTTTGTGTAACCAATGACGTGCTGCAGGCCAGTCCTCAACTGAGTAGAGCCACTCGGCGATCTGGAACATCGCCTCCATGTGTATGTCGGCATCGGCGTGGTCGAGAAGCGTGATCGCCGTACGGTAAGCCTGCCGTTGTAGGGCCGCATAGCCGATGTCGCGGCGCTGATCACCTTCGAAGTGCTGGTCGGCGTAGGTCCATAGCGCTTCGTGGA
The DNA here is from genome assembly GCF_039535785.1 of Nonomuraea helvata. Classification (NCBI taxonomy): domain Bacteria; kingdom Bacillati; phylum Actinomycetota; class Actinomycetes; order Streptosporangiales; family Streptosporangiaceae; genus Nonomuraea; species Nonomuraea helvata. The sequence continues at coordinate 175,327 of NZ_BAAAXV010000011.1, read as the reverse complement.
CAGGCCAGCTGTTCTGCTCGGACGGGTCATCGGCGAGCAGTGGCAGGAGGGGGTGGGGGGCGTAACGGCGGCCGGAGCCGGTGTCCTGCTGATATATCAGCCGCGGCCGAACCGGGCTGTCGGCGGCCATAGCCCAAGTCAACGCGGCGCGCCGACCCGTGACAGGGAGCGGCGCATCCGGTGGCAGGTCGGCGACTTCCCGCCGGTACTGCGCGAACAGGTGCTTCAAAGCGTCAGAGGTGAGCAACCGGTGGACGTCCAGCCGTAGCCGGTACCAGTCGGTGACGGCGTGCAGCAGCGCGACCCGGTCGGTGGACTCCTCACCCTCGCGCCTCAGGGCTCGGCGGATCTCCTCCCAGGAGACCATCAGCCGCCCCATCAGTACGTCATGCCCTTCGGCCAGGACCGGATGCAGTTCCGCGTAGGTGTCACTGTCGAGCAGCGCGCGGCGTTCGGCCGATCTGATCGCGTCAAGGTCGACCTGAACTGCGTGCTGGTCGAGGAAGGTGCCCATACGGGCGCCTGGAGGCTGCTCGTCATCAGGTCCGCGGGTGAGCGTGACCGCTATCCACAAGCCATCCGGCATTGTCTCTTCCAAGAGGTTCGCCAGTTCCCCGGCCCGCTCCGCGGGCAGGCCGTCCAGCCACAGCACCGCTCCGCCCGCCTTGGCGACGGCTGCCAGGTGGGCGGCATGCTCGACCATCTGCTGGACCTGCAGGCGGGGGTCGTCGTGAAAGGCCATGATCCGGTAGTGGCCAGGTAGGTACGTGAGCACTGCGTGAGCCAGCGTGGCGGTGCAGCCGGCGAGCCGTGGCCCGCGAACGACGATCAGGCGCTTGTCGCCGGCCAGCGCCTCTCGTAGCACGGCGTCGATGTCGCGAGGGATGTAGGGCAGCTGCTGATCGGCGGTGAACCGGTTGGCGTGTACCCCCAGCTCGCGCGGGGTGATCTCCCTCAACGCCTTGGGACGGCCGGCCCGGTCGGCCAGCTCCGGCCAGAGCACCGGCTTGACGGCGTTGGCGGCCGCGTCCCGCCGGGTCAGCCACTGCTGCAGCGCTTCGACCAGCGCCGCCAGTGACAAGCCCGCGACGAGCCAGAGCGGCTGCACGGTGGCGCCGTTGAGGATCTGGTTGATCGCCACCCCGAGAGTCACCGTCAGTACCGCCACCGCGATGACGCGCGCTACCGCCCGTGTGGCCTTCACAGCAAGCCCCGATCGGGCCAAAGACGGTGTTGACGGCGCGCGCTGTGGGACAAGATGGCCATGGCTAGTCCTCTTCGGGATCGGCGGATGGAGCCCGCACCTGCCGCAAGCCCGCTCCTGCTGGCGGGCAAAGGAAGAATCGCTCCAGCTCCGCCTGCGTCGGCTCACCCGCGAAGCATCCACACTCCGCCGCTTGATCGTCCGTCAGGAACTCAACCGTCACAAGATGTAATCGACATGAATCATGGCGTCGCTACCGCTAATTCCTGAGCAGTTCTTCCTCGACCCCCGTCATGGCTCGTCACGTCACCGCTGCTGAACGCATAAGCGTGGGCGTTCTGCCGCATGGCCCCTGAGCGTTCTGCCACGCCGATGATCGGCGCGCTGTCAGAGCGCCCAGCCCGCCCGCAGATCGGCCAGGGCCTGGTGGAAGCCGGGGAACGTCTTCCGCACGCATCCAGCGTCGTCCAGCGTGATGCCCGGCGTCCGCACTCCGGTGACGCTGAACGCCATGGCGATCCGGTGGTCCCCGTGGCATGCGATCTCGGCCGCGCGAGGCGAGGCCGGGTGGATCTCGATCCAGTCACGCCCGGTGCGTACGGGCACCCCTAGGCGGCTCAGGTTCTCGGCGCAGGCGTCCAGGCGGTCGCACTCCTTGATCCGCATGTTGTAGACGTCCTCGATGCGCACCGGCCCGTCCGCGAACGGGGCGATGGCGGCGAGCGTGGGGACGGTGTCGGAGATGTCGCGCATGTTCACGGTGAGGCCGCGCAGGCGGCCGTTGCCGGTCACGGTCACCGCGTCGGGCCGCAGTTCCACCGTCGCGCCCATCCGCCCGAGCACCTCGGCGAAGCGCACGTCGCCCTGGAGCGAGGCCGAGCCCAGACCTGGGATGGTGACGCTGTGGCCGGTGAGTGCGGCGGCGGCCAGGGGGTAGCTCGCCGTGGAGGCGTCCGGCTCGATGGTGTAGTCGGTGGCCGCGTACGGCCGGGGCGGCACGTGGAAGGTGTCGCCCGCGCGCTCGACCTCGACGCCGAAGCGGCGCATCAGCGCCAGGGTGATCTCCACGTACGGCGCCGAGACGAGGTCCGTCACGGTGATGTGCAGCCCTTCGGCCGTGAGCGGCCCGACGAGCAGCAGCGCGGTGAGGAACTGCGAGGAGAGCCCCGCGTCCAGCGTGATCCGCCCGCCCTTGATCCCCCGGGCGCGTACGGTCAGCGGATGGTGCCCCTCCTGCCCCTCGTGGACCAGGTCGACCCCGAGCTCTCGCAGCGCCTGTGTGAGCGGGCCGAGCGGGCGGCGGCGCATCTGGGCGGAGGCGTCGAACCGGAAGACGCCCTGCCCGGCGGCCGCGAGCGCGGGCAGGAAGCGTGCGGTCGTGGCGCCGTCGCGGCAGAACACCTCGGCCTCGGCGGCGGGCGGCCCCTCGGGACGGCCCTCGATCGTCCATGCCCGGGGGTCGCGCTCCACCCGGTAGCCCAGGGTCTCCAGTCCCCCGGCGAACCCTTCCGTGTCGTCCGAGACCAGCGGCCGCCGCAGCAGCGTGGTGCCGCGCGCGGCGGCGGCGAGGAACAGGGCGCGGGCGGTGATGGACTTCGATCCTGGAACCTGCATGATGCTCACCCGCAGCAGCCTACGGCCATGATCGAAGCATGACCGACGTCAGGCCGGGGCCACCGGCTTGATCGGGGTGCGGCCGCGGCCCAGGACCCAGAGCATGGCGGCGAGGGCGGCCACCTGCAGGGGCCAGCCCATGACGATCTTCGCGAAACCGAGGGCGGCGACCGCTTGGTCGCCGCCTCCGAACAAGTACACCGGTGCCTGCACGGCCACCCGGACCGCGCATGGCAACATGAGCATCCAGGTCAGCTTGGTGCAGAGCCGCACGATGCCCGGGTCCTTGTGCCAGGCGGTCGGGTCGCCCGTGACCGAGCCGATCAGGAAGCCCACCACCGGCCAGCGGGCGACGATCGACAGCAGCATCGCCACCATGTAACCGGCGTTCCACAGGATGCCGGGCAGGAAGTAGTCTTTCGCGTCACCGGTGCGGCTGGCGAAGAACGCGCCGATCGCGATGCCGATCAGGCTGTTGATCACGAACTGCGGCGTGGACCGCTGCACGATCCTGACCAGCAGCAGCACCACCGACAGCGAGACGCTGACGATGAGCGACGTCTTCAGGTCCTCGGTGAGGACCCAGCAGAGCGTGAACGCGATCGTCGGGATCGCCGCCTCGATGATGCCGCGCACACCGCCGAACGCCTTGGCGAGCTGGGCTCGCACCGCCGCTTCAACGGTGTCGTGGGCGACCTCTTCCGCCTCAGCACTCACGTGTCAACTCCCTGGGCGCAGCTCGTAACGCGGATTGAACATCACCTTGCGCCCGTCCTGGACGCTGACCAGGCCCTCGGCCTTGACCGTGCGACCGGGCTCGATGCCTGCGATCTTGCGGCGGCCGAGCCAGACGAGGTCGATCACGTCGGACCCGTCGTACAGCTCGGCCTCGAGAGCGGGAGCGCCGCCCCTCGGGCGCAGTGTGACTGTACGTAGCGTACCGGCTACGCAGAAGCGCCGGCGCCCGCCGCACGAGACGATGGGGGTCGCGCCCACCTCGTCGGCGTCTTCCCGAAGTTCCTGGGCCTCGATCTCGGACTGGGGTGAGGCCAGCCGACTGAAGAACCCGCGCAATCCCCCGCGTTTCGGAGGCTCTGCCGTACTCATGATGAATCAGCCTATGTGATGTCGGCGCGATGTCAGCCCTTAGCGAATCTCGCTTATTTCCGGCCCCCGCTTGAACGGGTTGAGCCCGGGCCGCTCGTCCGATTTCTCGCTCGTCTGCTCGTTGGGGCGGCGCAGCGGAATCGGCTCCTCGCGGGCCATCGGCTCGTCGCCGCGTACCACCACGACGTCCTTCAAGAAGTCTATGTACGGCGCCGCGACCGTCTCGTCGAGCGCCGCCGGGCCGGAGATCACCGCGAGCAGGAACCAGCGGGGCCCGTCGACGCCGATGTAACGGGCGGGACGGGTGGTGCTCTCCACCCTCATCTCTCCGGCCAGCTCCCTGCCGAACGGGCCTTCCTGCTCCTCCAGATGCTTGGCCTGCGACACGATCTTGGTCTTGACCTCGTCCCACAGGCCCGAGCTCCGTGGCGCCGCCAGCGCCTGCAGCTGCAGCGAGCTCTCCTCGTAGAGGACGACGACGCCGACGTGCTGGTCTCCGACGGAGGCCAGGCGTACGTCGAAGTCGGGGTTGTGCGGCAGCCGCAGGCCGCCGAGGTCGATCCTGTCGCTCTCCGGGTGGGGCTCGTCGGCGTCCCACGGGCCGTACTCTCGCACGGGGGCGGCAGGCTCCTGCTCGGCCACCTGTTCCGGCTGCTCACGACGGCGACGTCGGAACACGTTCCTCACTCTCCTTGCTCGCGGGACCGTCAGCGCGGCCCATTGATCATCGTCCTGTCGATCCGAACCCGTTGGCGCCGCGCACCGAACCCGGCAGCCGCTCGACCTCGTAGAAGGCCGCGCGCTCCACGCGCTGGACCACGAGCTGCGCCACGCGGTCACCGCGCTGGAGGCGGAACGGCTCCTTGGCGTCGGTGTTGATGAGCGTCACCTTGATCTCGCCGCGGTATCCCGCGTCCACGGTGCCGGGCGCGTTGACCAGCGTGACACCATGCCTGGCCGCCAGCCCCGAGCGCGGGTGCACGAACGCGGCGTAGCCGTCGGGCAGGGCGATCGCGACCCCCGTGCCGACCACGGCTCGCTCGCCGGGCAGCAGCTCGACGTCCTCGGCCGCGTAGAGGTCGGCGCCCGCGTCTCCCGGATGGGCGTAGGAGGGCATCGGCAGCTCCGCGTCGAGCCGGTGGATGAGGACCTCGACGTCGCTCAAAGGGTCACCTCGTAGTCCTGGTGTTCGTCGGGGGCGCCGATGCGCCTCTCAGCCTCAAGGTACGCCTTTCCGCCCGTGATGCCGTTGCACCAGGCACCCAGGTGGAGTGTCGTGCCCATGCGAACGGGGATGCCGGGCGGCGGCGGGGCGGTGAGGGAGGAACGAGTCACGGGTGACGAGGTTACTCCGTGTCCACCCCGCGGCCGTCCTCGCGGCGGGCAGGGGCGTTCGCGTTCTTCTCCTCGCCCGGCTCACCGGCCTCGCCCGCAGGAGGTGCGCCGCCCTCGCCGCCCCCTTCCCCAGGAGGGGCGTGTTCATGGGGCGGCGGTGGCAGGGCGGGGGGTTTGTGCCGGAGCTCAGGCAGTGCCCGGTAGATCACCGCGGCCACCGGCACCGCCACCGCGGCCCCCGCGATGCCCGCGAGGATGCCGCCGATGGCCAGCACGAGGATGATCGCCAGCGGGTGGAAGTTGAGCGCCCGCCCTACGATCAAGGGCTGGAGCACGTGGTTCTCCAGCTGCTGCTCGACGATGAGGATGCCCAGGAAGATCAGCGCGTAGACGAGGCCCTTGGCGCCCAGGGTGACGAGGGTGGCGATCGTACCGGCGAAGAAGATGCCGACGATGGGGATGAAGCTGGCGAAGAAGATCAGCACGGCCAGCGGCGCCCACAGCGGCACGCCCATGCCCGCCAGCACGATGCCCATGATCAGCCCGTGCACGGCGGCCACGGCGACCGTGCCCTGCACGTAGTGGGAGAGCGTCGCCCAGGCGGCCCGCCCGGCCCGGTCCACGCGCGGCGCGACCTCGCCGAACCCCCTCAGGATCCACGACCAGATCCGGTCGCCGTCCTTGAGCAGGAAGAACGTCACGAACAGCAGCAGCACGATGGAGGCGAGCACCTCGAAGGCGACCGCCCCGGCCGTCAGCACGGTGCCGGTGATGGCGGTGCGCTGCTGGTTGACCATATTGGCGATCTCGTCGACGTAGCTCGTGATCTGCGCCTCTTTGAGGTGGATCGGGCCCGTGATCAGCCAGTCCTGGACCGACCTCGCGGTCGCCTGCACCTGCTGGACCAGGTTGGGGAACTCGTCGCTGGCCCGCGCCCCGACCAGCCACCCCGTGCCGACGAGGATGGCCAGGGCCACCAGCATGGTGATCCAGGTGGCGTAGATGGGCCGCATGCCCGCCTGGCGAAGGCTGTTGGTCAGCGGGAACAGCAGCGCGGTCAGCAGCAGCGCGATCGCCACGGGCAGCGCCACGAACGTGAGCCGGGCGATGATCTGCGCGAAGAAGTAGACGACCACGCCGACGAGGATCAGGCACACGCACCACGCGGCCATCTTGGCGAGCGCGGGCGGCACGAGCTTGGTGGGGCGGTCGGACAACACGTGTTCAAGACTGGCACGTCCGCGCCCAGGATGCGCGCCGATAAAGCCAGGAGCAGACCTTACCTACACCAGGGTGTGACTACTGGCGGGCAGCTCACGCATCGTACGCAGGGGTGAAGTGATCAGCCACAGGAACGCCAGGCAGGATCCGATCGCGGCGACCATGAGCGTGTCGCGCACCCCGATCGCCCCGCCCAGCGCGCCGCCGATCAGCCCGCCCAGCGGCAGGGTGCCCCAGACGAGGAAGCGCATGGTGGCGTTCATCCGGCCGAGCAGCGGCTCGGGCGTGATGGCCTGGCGGAAGCTGAGCTGCGTGACGTTGTACAGCACCACCCCGGCCCCGGTGCTGAACTCGTACAGCGCGAAGAGCCCGAGCCGCCAGTCGGCCTCCATCCACGGCAGCACGAACGCCAGCGGCGCCGGCACGGCGATGCCCAGCCACATTGCCGGCCCCTGCCCGAGCCGCCTGGCGATCCTGGCGTTGGCCAGCGCGCCGGCGATCCCGCCGAACCCGCCCGCGGCCATGAGCAGCCCGATCGCGCCCGCGTCCAGGCCGAGCTCCCTGGCCAGGAGGAGCAGGATCATCGGCTGGGAGACGGACACGAACAGGTTCGCGGTGGCGGTGCAGCCCGCGATGCGTCGCAGCAGCGGGTGGCCGAGCACGAACCTGACGCCTTCGGCGATCTCCGTGCCCAGGCGGGCGCGGCGCGCCTCCTGCCGGGCCTCGCGCCTGCGGATCGTGCCAAGGCACAGCGCCGACCAAGCGAACCCGGCCACCGTGGCGACCAGCGCGAAGGGCGCGGTGAGGAGCTGGATCAGGTAGCCGCCCGCGCTGGGCCCGCCGACCTGCGCCACCGTACGGACGATCTCCAGCGTGGAGTTGCCCTCGACGAGCCGCTCGCGCTCGACCAGGCGGGGCAGGTAGCTCTGGTACGCGACGTCGAAGAACACGGTGAACACGCCCAGCACGACCGCCACCGCGTACAGCTGGTAGATGGAGAGCACGTCCAGCCACCACGCCACCGGCACGGAGGCCAGCGCCAGCGCCCGCGCCCAGTCGGCGACCACCATCACCACGCGCTTGCGCAGCCGGTCGACGAGAGCCCCGGCAGGCAGCCCGATCACCACGAACGCCAGCGTCTGGCACGCCGCCAGCACGCCCACCTCGACCTCCGAGGCCCGCAGCGCCAACACGGCCACCAGCGGCAGGGCCAGCAGGAGGATCTGGCTGCCCGCCTGGCTGGCGGTGTCGGCGAGGAACAGCAGACGGAAGTCACGATCGCGGAGCAGGCTCACCCGCCACAGCATCCATGACCCATTGAGAAAAATCAACCGGTTATAGGCTGGCGGTCCATGGGCACCAAACGCCGCCCCGCCACCGAGGCCGAGGCCCGCGCGCTCGCCTCAGCCGTACGACTGCGCATCCTGCGGCTCTGCCTCGACCAGGCGCTCACCAACAAGGAGATCGCCGGCCGCCTCGACGCGAACCCCGCCACCACGCTCCACCACGTGCGCAAACTGGTCGAGACGGGGTTCCTCGCGGCCGAGCCCAGCCGTCCGGGGCCGCGCGGCTCCACCGAGATCCCCTACCGGGCCACCGGCAAGTCCTGGGAGATGGACGTCCGCGAGAGCGGCGTGACAGGGAGCAGGGCGGCGATGCTGGACGCGTTCCTGGAGGAGGTCCGGCTCGTCGATCTCGAGGAGGCGAATCTCACCAGGCTGGGGCTCAGGCTCACCGAGGAGGGGCACGCGGAGCTGCGCCGGCGGTTGGAGGAGCTGTTCGACGAGTTCCGCGAGCGGCAGCCGGATCCGGGCGGCCAGGCGTACTCGCTCTTCCTCACCATCCACCGAGACATCAGCCGAGACGTGTGAAACGCACGGACGCCGGGCCGCCCCGTGGAAGGGGTGGCCCGGCGTCCTGCCATCCGGACGTCAGCCCAGGTGGACCTCGGTTCTCAGCTCGTCACCATACTCCAGGACGAACTCCTCCACGTTGCCCGCGGCACAAAGGTCGTCCTGAGCCTGGCGGACAAGCCCGACGTCGGGCGCGGAGACGGTGAGCCTGGAGACCTCGGCCCGCATGGACAGCTTGGCCTCCGACTTGGCCTTGCGCACCTGGCCGAGCACCTCGGAGGCCACGGCCAGCACGGCCGGGTCCCCGGCCCCGGGCGGAAGAGCGGGCCACGGGGCCCCGTGCACCGAGCCCTCGCGCCACCACGACCACACCTCTTCTGTGACGAAGGGCAGGAACGGCGCGAACAGCCGCAGCAGCACGTCGAGCGCCTGCCGCAGCGCCGCGTGGGCCGAGGCGGCGGCCGGGCCGGACTCGTAGGCCCGGGCCTTGACCAGCTCCAGGTAGTCGTCGCAGAACGCCCAGAAGAAGCGCTCCACGGCCTCCAGCACCCTGGTGTGGTCGTAGGACTCGAACGCCTCCGTGGCCTCGCGTACGACGCCTGACAGGGCCGCGAGCATGGACAGGTCGAGCGGCTCGGTGACCCTGCCCGATCCCGAGCCCTCGCTCTCGGCCAGCCCGAGCACGAACTTGGACGCGTTGAGGATCTTGATGGCCAGCCGCCGCCCGATCTTGAGCTGACCGGCGTCGAACGCGGTGTCCACGCCGTAGCGGCCGTTGGCCGCCCAGTAGCGCACCGCGTCGGAGCCGTGCTGCTCCAGCAGGGCGAGCGGGGTGACGACGTTGCCCTTGGACTTGGACATCTTCTTGCGGTCGGGGTCGAGGATCCACCCGGAGATCGCGACGTCGCTCCACGGCAGGTCGCCGAACTCGTAGTGCGACCTGACCACGGTCGAGAACAGCCAGGTGCGGATGATCTCGTGGGCCTGCGGCCGCAGGTCGGCCGGGAAGACCCGCTTGAACAGGTCGTCGTCGGTCCCCCAGCGGCCCGCGATCTGCGGCGTCAGCGACGAGGTGGCCCAGGTGTCCATCACGTCGGGGTCGGCCATGAACCCGCCGGGCACGCCGCGCTGGTCCTCGGTGTAGCCGGGCGGCACGTCGGAGGACGGATCGACCGGCAGCATGTCCTCCGACGGCACGATCGGCGCGTCGTGGACGGGCTGGCCCGACTCGTCGATCGGATACCACACCGGGAACGGCACGCCGAAGAAGCGCTGGCGCGAGATCAGCCAGTCGCTGGTGAGCCCCTCGACCCAGTTGTCGTAGCGCACCCGCATGTGCGGCGGGTGCCACCTCAGCTCGCTCCCGCGCCCGAGCAGGCGCGCGCGCAGCTCCTCGTCGCGCCCGCCGTTGCGGATGTACCACTGGCGGGTGGTGACGATCTCGAGCGGCTTGTCGCCCTTCTCGTAGAACTTCACCGTGCGGGAGACGGGCCTCGGGTCGCCCTCGAGGTCGCCGGACTCGCGCAGCAGCTCCACGATCCGCTCGCGCGCGCTGTGCACGGTCTTGCCGGCCAGCTCCTTGTACGGCTCCGCCTCCACGCCCTCGGGCGGCTCGGGCAGCAGCCGGCCGTCCCAGCCGATGACCGGCCGGGTCGGCAGGTGCAGCTCCCGCCACCAGGTGACGTCGGTGATGTCGCCGAACGTACAGATCATCGCGATGCCGGTGCCCTTGTCGGGCTCGGCCAGCCGGTGGGCCAGCACCGGCACCTCGACCCCGAACAGCGGCGTCAGCACCGAGGTGCCGAACAGCGGCTGGTAGCGCTCGTCGTCAGGGTGGGCGACCAGCGCCACGCACGCGGGGATCAGCTCGGGCCTGGTCGTCTCGATGAAGACCGGGCCCTTCTCGCCGTAGAACGAGATCTTGTGGAACGCGCCGGGCCACTCGCGGTCCTCCAGCTCCGCCTGGGCGACGGCGGTGCGGAAGGTCACGTCCCACAGCGTCGGCGCCTCGGAGAGGTAGGCCTCGCCGCGCAGCAGGTTGCGCAGGAACGCACGCTGCGAGACCGCCCGCGCCTCGTCGCTGATCGTGGTGTAGAGCAGCGACCAGTCGACCGACAGGCCGACCCGCCGCCAGACCTCCTCGAACGCCTGCTCGTCCAGGGCGGTCAGCTTGTGGCACAGCTCCACGAAATTGCGCCGCGAAATGGAGACCTCGCGTTTGCCGGGCTTGTCTGGTGGAACGAAGTCCGGATCGTAAGGCAGCGACGGATCACAGCGCACACCGTAGACGTTCTGCACCCGGCGCTCGGTGGGCAGGCCGTTGTCGTCCCAGCCGATCGGGTAGAAGACCGCCTTGCCGGTCATCCGCCGGTAGCGGGCCATGATGTCGGTGTGGGTGAAGGAGAAGACATGACCGACGTGCAGCGAACCGGAGACGGTCGGCGGCGGCGTGTCGATGGCGTAGACCTGCTCGCGCGACTTGGAGCGGTCGAAGCGGTAGGTGCCCTGCTCCTCCCAGCGCGCTACCCATACCTGCTCCAAGCCGTCGAGAGACGGTTTTTCCGGCATGGAGGCATGGCGTAGTCGCTGTTGAGTCATGCCTCCTTATGGTACGGCTTCGCAGGCGTGACAAGCGGTACAGACTAGTGTTCGTTACAAAGGGGAAGGGAGATCGGCATGGCGGAGGACAAGCCCGATATCGCCTGGCGCGTCATCGGCGGTCTGACGGGGCTGGCGACCGCCTGGGCGGCGAGGAAGATCCTCGGGTTCGTCTGGGTGAAGGCGACCGGCAAGGAGCCGCCTCTCGACACAGACTCGCCCGAGGTCAGCATGGGCGAGGCGATCGGCTACGCCGTCCTCATGGGTGTCGGCATGTCCGTGGCGCAGATCGTGGTCAACCGGACCGCCAAGAAGCGCTATGACGCATGGAAGTCTGTGAAGCAGGTGACTCCAGGGCACTGAGGAACTCGCTGGCCCAGCGGTCCACGTCGTAGGTGGCCACCCGGCGGCGCATCGTGCGCATCCGCCGGGCCAGCTCGTGCGGCGTGGCCCGCATCGCGGCCAGCATCTGCCGCTTGACGTCCTCCACGTCGTACGGGTTGACCAGGTAGGCCTGGCGCAGCTCGTCGGCGGCCCCGGCGAACTCGCTGAGCACCAGCGCGCCGTGCAGGTCGTGGTGGCAGGAGACGTACTCCTTGGCCACCAGGTTCATGCCGTCGCGCAGCGGGGTCACGACCATGACGTCGGCGGCGAGGTAGAGCGCGGCCAGCTCGGAGTGGTCGTACGACTGGTGGAAATACTGGACCGGCTGGTAGCCGAGCTGCGCGTGCTCGCCGTTGATCCGCCCGACCTGCAGCTCGATGTCGTCACGCAGCCGCTTGTACTCCTCCACCCGCTCCCTGCTGGGCGTGGCGATCTGCACGAACACGGCCTCGTTCGTCTTCAGCTGCCCGTCGTTGAGCAGCTCGCCGAACGCCTCCAGCCGCTGCCCGATCCCCTTGGTGTAGTCGAGCCTGTCGACGCCGAGCAGCACGTGCTCGGGGTCGCCCAGCTCCACCCTGATCTCCTTGGCCCGCGCCATGATCTGCGGGTCGCGCACCAGCGCGTCGAGCTGCCCGAAGTCCACGGAGATGGGGAAGGCCTGCGTGGTCACGACCCGGTCGTCGAGGAAGATCTCGTTCCCCTTGTACGGCAGCCCGAGCAGCCTCCGGCACAGCCGGCGGAAGTTGGAGGCCCCACCGGGCAGCTGGAAGCCCACCAGGTCGGCCCCGAGCAGCCCTTCGACGAGCTCCTTGCGCCACGGCAGCCGCCAGAACAGCTCGGTCGGCGGGAACGGGATGTGCAGGAAGAACCCGATCCGCAGGTCGGGCCTCAGCTTGCGGAGCATGGCCGGGACGAGCTGGAGCTGGTAGTCCTGCACCCAGACCACCGCCCCCTTCTCGGCGACCTCGGCGGCGGCGTTCGCGAAGCGCTCGTTGACGGCGCGGTACGCGTCCCACATCGGCCGGTGGTAGACGGGCGGCGCGACCACGTCGTGGTAGAGCGGCCACAGGGTGGCGTTGGAGAAGCCCTCGTAGTAGAGCTCCACCTCCTCGGCCGAGAGCGGGATCGGGATGAGGTTCATGCCGCCCTGTTCCAACGGCTCCAGCTTCTCGTCGGCGGCTCCGTGCCAGCCGAGCCAGGCCCCGTGGCGGCGCTGCATCACCGGTGCGATCGCGGTGACGAGCCCTCCTGGGCTCCTGCGCCACGAGGCCGTTCCGTCAGGCTCGATCGTCCGGTCCACCGGCAAGCGGTTCGCGACGATCAGAAACGAACTACGGCCAGTCACGCAGTCTCCTCCTCTTCACCGAGCGCGCGGCGGAACGCGTCCGTCACCGACTCCGGACCCGCATGGGGGATGATCGCAGCGATGTGAGAATCGGGCCGGATGAGCCATGCCTCATCCGGTCCGGCGCCGAGCCTCTCGGCGAGCCCGTCGATCTCGGCGAGCCCGCGCACAGCGAGGGGCGCCGTAGTGACCTTGCCCAGGACCTGCACAAACAAACGCGAATCGCACATTTCACCCAGTAGGAGCAGGAAACCGTCACGGCAGAGCTCCCGCAGCCTCCCGCCGGGAAGCCGCATGTCAGGCAGGATCACACCGGGCGCGGGCCCGCACGGCGCTCCCTTCGGCGGCCTGCCCCCGAACGGCCGCGTCGGCTCGGGCGTTGTCAGCGGCGAGTCCACGTACCAGTACGGCTCCGCGAACCGCCCCGAGTCCACCTCCGCCATCAGGCCGCCCTCCAGCGCGGCCCGCCTGCGCATGCGCTCCTCCACGGTCCTCGGCACGAGGAAGCGCATGGTCGCGGCGGTGATCTCGAGGTTCTCCAGCGCGGCCGCGTGCCGCTCGGCGTGGTACGACTCCAGCAGCCCCGGCCCGGCCCAGCCGTTGAGCGCGAAGGCCAGCTTCCAGGCCGCGTTCTCGGCGTCGGGCACGCCGGAGTTGAGCCCCCGGGCGCCGAACGGGGCCACCAGGTGGGCGCAGTCACCGGCCAGCAGGACCCGGCCGACGCGCATGCGGGAGGCGAGGCGGGAGTGGAAGCGGTACGTGCTGTGCCAGAGCAGCTCGTACGGCCGGTCGCCGATGATCTGCCGGACTTTTCGCGAAATATCGACTTTTGTTGGGATGAAGTCGGGCGCGATCTGCCAGTCGATCCTGAACGTGCCTCCCGGACAGGGATGGATCAGCACCTGGCGGCCCGGGTTCCAGACGGGGTCGAAGTAGAAGCGGCGCTCGTTCTCCCAGCCGGGCAGGTCCGCCTTGATGTCGCAGATCAGGAACTGGTCGTCGAACGTCTCCCCGTCGAACGTGACGCCGAGCGCCTGGCGTACCCGCTGGGCCCTCGCGCCGGCGCAGACGAGCACGTAGGGCGCGCGCAGCAGCCGCTGGCCGCACTGGACCGTCACACCCGAGCCGTCCTGGGTGAGCCCGGTGACCTCGTGGTTCCAGCGCACCTCGATGAGCGGCTGCGCAGCGACGGCCTCGTCCAGGATCTGCTCGGTGCGGGTCTGCGAGATGTTCACGCAGGCCGGCAACGGCCCCTCGCGCTCGAACTGCCAGGAGAACAGCTCGCGGTCGCGGTAGTACGTGCGGGCGGTGGTCCAGGCCAGGCCCTCGTCCGCGATCTTGCCCGCGCCGGCGGCGGCCCAGATGTCGAGCACGTCGCGCTGCTGGCAGATGGACTTCGACCCGGTGGAGTCGCGCTTCGCCCGCGCGTCGAGCACGAGCACCTGGATGCCCCAGCGGGCCAGCAGCAGCGCGGCGCTCTGCCCGACCGGACCCGCTCCGACGACGATGACCTGGGCGTTCATGACTGCAGCTGGTCCCAGACCTCGCGGTCGCGCTCGGCGGTCCAGATGCGCGGCCGCTCGACGCCGTGCAGCTCGTCCCAGAGCCTGGAGACGTTGAACGGCAGGCAGTGCTCGAAGATCGGCCAGGACCCGTATCTCGGCTCCAGCGCCGCGTGCGTGCGCTCGAACGCCTCCTTGAGCGTTCCCGCCGCGCCCACCTCGCGCAGCATCACCGTCAGGAAGTCGCGCGTCTGAGCGATGGCCGCGTCCACGCCCTCCTTGCCGCGCGCCACCGCCCCCCTGCCGCCGACCAGCGTCTCCGCCCCGAACGACGCCACCTTGTCGAGGGTCGCCGCAGCCCAGTCGCGGTGGAAGGCGTCGCCGGTGTAGAGGGCGGCCTGGGACTCGACGAGGTCGCCGGCGAACATGACGCGCTGCCTGGGCAGCCAGGCCACCAGGTCGCCCTCGGTGTGCCCCCGGCCGCAGTGGGCCAGCACCAGGTCGCCCCTGTCGCCGCCCAGGTCGATGGTGAACGCGTCGCTGAACGTCGCCGTCGGCCACGTCAGCCCCGGGATCGACCCGGGCTCCTTGAACAGGCGGGGCATCCTGGCGTACTCGCTGGCCCAGTCCTGCTCGCCGCGCTCGGCGATCAGCTCGCGGGTCTTGTCGTGCGTCACGATCACGTCCGCGCCGAACGCCGACGCGCCCAGCACCCTGACCGCGTGGTAGTGCGACAGCACCAGGTACCTGACCGGCTTGGCGGTGTGCTCGCGCAGCCTGGCCAGCCACTGGCGAGCGGCCACGGGCGTCGCCAGCGCCTCGAAGCACACGAGGAAGTCCTCGCCCTCGACGGCGCCCACGTTCGGGTCGCCCTCGGCCGTGAGCGCGTACACGCCCTCGGCGAGCACCTCCAGCGACTGCTCCTTCTCCGCGAGATCCGCCGACGAAGCGAACGGCTTGGCCATCACCCCTCCTCCAGGAAAGCGGTCACCCCTCCTCCGCGCGACCCACTGCCCCACACGTCCCGGCGCACTCCAGGCGGCGGGCAAGCGCGGGTGAGGTCATGCCGGGCGGCGGGACTGGACCATGTGGAAGCGGCCCGCCACGTAGCCGGGGTCGGTGAGCGAGGCGGTGGCGGCCGGGTTGGCGCCGGTGCCGTGGTAGTCGCTGAAGGCGGCCGACTGGTTGACGAAGATCCCGCCCGTCAGGTTGCACGACAGGTTGACGCCCGCGTCGATGGCGGCCCGTTCGGCCTCGTCGAGCACGTCGGAGGAGGTCGAGTAGGCGGCGGCGGTGAGCGCGCCCCTGGCCTTGATGGTGCGGCGCAGCACGTCGAGGCTCTCCTGCGTCGATCCCGTCGGGATGACGAACGAGATCGGCCCGAAGTGCTCGCGTCCGTAGACCTCGGCCTCGTCCGGGGAGACCTTCACGATCACCGGCGTCCGCACCACCGCGTCCGGGAACGACGGGTGCTTCAGGGCGCGCGACTCCAGCACCACCTCGCCGAGAGACGACGCGTCCTCCACCCGGGCCAGCACGTCCGGGTTGACGATGGCCCCGGTCAGCTCGACGGCCCGGGCGTCGTCCCCGAGCAGCTTGCCGACGGCGCCCGCGAGCCCGGCGCAGACGTCGTCGAAGCTCTTGTGCCCCTCGTCGGTCTCGATGCCGCCCGCAGGCACCAGGATGTTCTGCGGCGCCGTGCACATCTGGCCGCTGTAGAGCGCCAGCGAGAACGCCAGGTTGCCCAGCATGCCGCGCCACGAGTCGGTGGAGTCGACGACGATCGTGTTGACCCCCGCCTTCTCGGTGTGCACGAGCGCCTGGCGGGCGTTCTCCTCCAGCCAGCCGCCGAACTCCGTCGAGCCGGTGAAGTCGACGACGCGGATGTCGGGATGGGTGGCGAGCGTCCTGGCCAGCCCCCGGCCCTCCTCCACCGCCAGCGAGACCAGCGCGGGGTCGAAGCCCGCCTCGGCCAGCACCTCGCGGGCGATCTGCACGGTGATCGCGAGCGGCAGCACCGCGCGCGGGTGCGGCTTGACGATCACCGGGTTGCCGGTGACGAGCGAGGCGAACAGCCCCGGGTACGCGTTCCAGGTCGGGAACGTGTTGCAGCCGATCACCAGCGCGACGCCCCTGGGGACGACCGTGAAGCGCTTCTCCATGACCAGCGGGTCGCCCTTGGCGGGCTTCTCCCAGCGGGCCGCCGAGGCCGAGGACGTCATGGCGGCGTAGCCGTACGCGACGGCCTCGAGGGCGCGGTCCTGCGCGTGCGGCCCGCCCGCCTGGAAGGCCATCACGAACGCCTGCCCGGTCGTGTGCTGCACCGCGTTGGCCAGCTCGAAGCTGCGCTGGTTGATCCGGTGGACGATCTCGACGCAGGCCAGCGCGCGGGCCTCCGGCCCCGCGTCCCGCCAGGCCGGCAGCGCCGCCTTCGCCGCCGCGATCAGGTCGTCCACGAGCGGCTCCGGGTAGGTGACGCCGAGATCGATCCCGTACGGCGAACGCTCCGCCCCGATCCAGGACCCGGTGCCCGGCTGGTCGAGGGGGAACGGCTTGCCGAGGTAGGACTCGAACGCCTCCTTGCCCCGCTCGGCCGCCCCCTCGCCATAAACCCGGGGACTCGGCGACTCGGGGAAAGCGCTCCAGTATCCCCGCTCGGCGATGGCGGACAGCGCCTTCTCCAGAGTCTCGCGGTGCTGCTCGAACATGGTGTCCACCCTCTTGACACAGATAAGTCCGGACGGTGAAGTGTTTACCGAACATTCGGTCAGTTGACAAGGGAGACTTGCGTGAGACTCGGCGAATCCCCCGCGCCGGACGAGCTTGATCCCATTGAGCGGGCCTCCCGCGACGAGCTCAATTCACTCCAGCTCGACCGACTCCAACGGACACTTAGCCACGCTTACCAAAATGTCCCGATTTATCGGCAAAAATTCGATAATGCGGGCATTCATCCGAGCGATTGTAAAGAGCTCGGCGATCTGGCGAAATTTCCTTTCACCACGAAGCAGGATCTCCGCGACTGCTACCCGTTCGGCATGTTCGCCGTCCCGCGTGAGCAGGTGGCCAGGATCCACGCCTCCAGCGGCACCACGGGCAGACCGACCGTCGTGGGCTACACCGGGCACGACGTGGACCTCTGGGCGGACGTCATGGCCCGCTCGATCCGCGCCTCCGGCGGCCGGCCCGGCGACATCGTGCACGTGGCCTACGGGTACGGCCTGTTCACCGGCGGTCTGGGCGCCCACTACGGGGCCGAGCGGCTGGGCTGCACGGTGGTGCCGGTCTCGGGCGGCATGACGCCCCGCCAGGTCCAGCTCATCACGGACCTGCGGCCCGACATCGTCATGATCACGCCGTCGTACATGCTGGCCCTGCTGGACGAGTTCGAGCGGCAGGGGCTCGACCCCCGCGCGTCGTCGCCGCGGATCGGGATCTTCGGCGCGGAGCCGTGGACCGAGCGGATGCGCGAGGAGCTCGAGGACCGCTTCGACCTGCATGCCGTGGACATCTACGGCCTGTCCGAGGTGATCGGCCCCGGCGTGGCTAGCGAGTGCGTCGAGAGCAAGGACGGCCTGCACGTCTGGGAGGACCATTTCTACCCGGAGACGGTCGATCCCTTCACCGGCGAGCCGTCGGAGGCGGGCGAGCTGGTCTTCACCAGCCTCACCAAGGAGGCCATGCCGGTGATCCGCTACCGCACGGGCGACCTGACCAGGCTGCTGCCCGGCACCGCCCGGCCCGCGTTCCGGCGCATGGAGAGGGTGACGGGCCGTACGGACGACATGATCATCCTGCGCGGCGTGAACGTGTTCCCGACCCAGATCGAGGAGCTCGTGCTGCGTACCGAGGGCCTGTCACCGCACTTCCAGCTCCACCTGACGCGCCCGCACCGGCTCGACGTGATGACGGTGCGGGTCGAGGCCCGCCCCGGCTTCGCGAGCCGGGCAGAGGCCGGCGAGCGGCTGCGCAAGGCCGTCAAGGACACCGTCGGCGTGAGCGTGGAGGTCGAGGTCGTGGACCCGGAGACGCTGGAGCGCTCGGTCGGCAAGCTCAAACGAGTCATCGACAAGCGGGATAATTAGCGCATGGCCCCTCCGACCCCCACCCGTCAGCGCAAACGCGGACACGATCCCGAGTCCGTGCTGGCCATCGCCGTCGACGTCTTCAACGAGCGCGGCTATGACGGGACGAGCATGGAGGATCTCGCGCGGGCGCTCGGCGTCACCAAGTCGGCCATCTACTACCACGTGCCGGGCAAGGAGCAGCTGCTGGCGCGGGCGCTCGACCGGGCGCTCGACGGGCTGTTCGCGGTGGTGTCCGACGAGCGAGCCGCTTCAGGCCCTGCGATCGACCGGCTGGAGTGGGCCGTACGGGAGAGCGTGCGGATCCTCGTCGAGCGACTCCCGTACGTGACGCTGCTGCTGCGGGTGCGCGGCAACAGCGGCACCGAGCAGGCGGCGCTCGAGCGGCGGCGGGAGTTCGACAAGTTCATCAGCCACCTGGTCAAGGAGGCGGCGGTGGAGGGGAGCATCCGGCCGGACGTGGACCCGGCCCTGGTCACCCGGCTGCTGTTCGGCACGGTGAACTCGATCACCGAGTGGTATCAACCGGCGCGCGGCGCCTCGGCGGACGACCTGGCCGACGCGCTGCTCAAGATGACCTTCAGCGGCCTACGCGTCTAACTCGGGGCGCGGCCTTTCAGGAGCAGGAGGCACGGCCGGCCGCTTGACCCGCAGGTCATTGCGTACGGCTTCGCCGAGTTTCTTGGTGGCCATCCGGTTGAGCGCGCCGCCCGCGATCGCTCCCGTGAGGAAGGGGCCGAGCGTGGTCAGGTGGCGGCCGAGAGTCCGGAGGAGGCGGTTGCGCAGGGCGGTCTTGGTGGCCGCGCCGAGCGCGAGCGAGACGGACGTGGGCGTGAGGGGGTCGATGCCACGTTGCTTGGCCCAGGCCGCCGTGAAGGCGACCGCGCGCTGGGCGCCGGAGCCCTGGACGCGGACACCGTAGACCTCGTGCAGCTCGGCCAGAAGCTTGACCTCGATGGCGGCGACCACGATGGTCTCGGCGACGAGCTGCGCGGGGGCTGAGAGCAGAAGAGGCGGTGCGGCGAACTCCGCCGCCGCGAGCGCTCCGCCGATGGCCCCGACGGTCATCGTGGCCTTCTGGGCGGTGCGTACAAGATCGTCGGCGAGTTGCTCGCCGGTCAGGCCGTGGTGGTGCTCGGAAAGGGTGTGCAGGTCCCTGATCGGGATGCGGGGCGCGATGTTGAGGAAGACGTCGGCCAGCCAGCGCCCCCGGCCCGCTCCGTTGGCTCGCGCCTTCTTCGCCCCGTTGGCCAGTGCCTGGGCTAGTCGGCCGAGCAGCCTGCGCCGCTCGGCCGGCTCCAGCTCGCCGGGCGCCGTGAGCTTGCCTACGAGTTCGCCGACCTCGTTGTCGGGGCCGGCGATCTCGTTCTCCGTGTGCTTGTCCTTCTCAGGCTGGGCCACGCGATGCCTCCGTCCTCATGGTCGCGACCGCTCAGGGCCGGTACGTGTCCTTACCCCGAGCATTTCGCTCCAGTCGATCAGGCGGCGCACTCCCGGCAGACCTGCTGGCCGTTCTTCTCGGAGGCCAGCTGGCTGCGGTGGTGCACCAGGAAGCAGCGCGAGCAGGTGAACTCGTCGGCCTGGCGGGGAATGACCCGCAGGGAGAGCTCTTCGTTCGACAAGTCCGCACCGGGCAGCTCGAGCGACTCGGCCAGGTCGGTCTCGTCGATGTCGATGCTGCCCGACGACTTGTCCGTGCGGCGCGCCTGCAGCTCCTGGAGGCTGTCCTCACCCAGGTCGTCGTCTGTCTTGCGCGGGCTGTCGTAGTCGGTAGCCATTGTGCTTACTCCATCCCCCTCATCTATATGTCTTCGCGCTCATCGCGCGTCTTCTAACGTCCAGGAAGCCCATCTTGTGCCCGTTCCGTCGAGGAGATTTCCCATCGGTACCCCGCGGGAACAGACAACGAACCTCCCAACACGTCAGTGCCTGCTGCCGTCGGCAATGGTTAGCCAAATATGGCGAAACCCACAGCCTTGGCGCCATGCACCACCGTGTTCGACGGCACATCCAACCACATGTGTGGCCAGAACGAGACGCCCCCCGTACATCAACACGCGGATGAACGCACCCGAGCAACACGAGCCTCAGCGTCTCGGTAGCCGAATCGTCACGACCAGCCCTCCACCATCGCGAGGCACGGCAGCCACATCTCCACCGTGCGCCTGCACCACCGCACGAACGATGGACAGCCCGAGCCCTGCTCCCTTGGCTGATTCCACGCGGTCCGCATGGAGCCTCCTGAACGGCTCGAACAGGCTGTTCACCTCGTACGCCGGGACATGTTGCCCTGTGTTGGCCACCTGAACAACCAAGGCACCGTCCACCATTCCCGTCCGGATCCAGACTTTTCCGTTTTCGGGAATGTTGTACTTGACCGCGTTCTCCAGCAGGTTGCTGACGGACCGCTCCAACAGCACGGGATCGCCGATGGTAGGCGCGCTGACCAGATCGGTCACCACCGTCACCCCGTGTTCCTGGGCGAATGGCTGGACCTGTTCCACGGCCGTCTGTGCGACCTCCTGAACGTCGACGGGCTTGCGCACGGCGAGCTCGCGCTCGCTCCTCGCCAGTAGCAGCAGCCCTTCGATGAGTTTCTCGTTACGCGCGTTGACCTCGAGGAGGGTACGGCCGAGCGCTTTGAGATCTTCAGAGGCCTCGGGATCGGAGAGGGCGATCTCGAGGACCGTACGGTTGATCGTGAGCGGGGTGCGCAACTCGTGGGAGGCGTTGGCCACGAATCTGCGCTGGGTGTCGAAGGCGACGTTGAGGCGCGTGAGCATGGCGTCGAACGTGTCGGCCAGCTCCTTCAGCTCGTCATTGGGGCCTTCGAGGGCGATGCGCTGGTGGGCGAGCGTGCTCTCGGAGAGCTTGCGCGCCGTGGCGGTCATCTTCGCCACCGGCCGCAGCGCCCGGTCCGCGACGAAGTAGCCGATGATGAGCGACAGGATGCCCACGCCGACCAGCGCCAGCAAGGAGTTGCGCAGCAACGCGTTCTGAGCGGCCGTCACGGCCTGCCGCTGCGCGTCCTGCCAGACGAGCTGGTCCTGCAAGCCCCCGAAGTTGAGCGTCGGCCAGTTGTTGTCGATGGCCTGGGCGACGATCGAGTAGACGGAGAACAACAGCACCACGGAGGCCGCGAAGACCAGCGCGCCGTAGGTGAGCGTCAGCCGCCAGCGGATGCTGACCTTTGCGGGGAGCGCCCTCATACGCTCCATCGTCGTCCGTTGCACCGGAGCGTGCGCCGGCGGAGGCGGGCCGTCCCAGGCGGGCGGCCCGCTGGGCGGCGGCGCCTCCTGCACGCGCGTCGCCTTCCTCGCCGAATGCGGGCTGATCATCGGATGCGTCGGCCCGGCTTCGCGCTCTGGCCTTTCAGTCACAGTTTGTACCCAACCCCGGGCACAGTCTCGATCACCTGAGGCTCGCCCAGCTTCTTCCGCAGCGTCATCATGGTCACGCGGACCACGTTCGTGAACGGGTCGATGTTCTCGTCCCACGCCTTGTCCAGCAGGTCCTCCTGGCTGACCACGGCGCCTTCGGCCCGCATCAGCTCCTCGAGCACCGCGAACTCCTTCTTGGTCAGCACGACCTCCTTGCCGTCGCGCTCCACCAGCCGCTTGCCCGGGTCGAGCCGGATCCCGGCGCGCTCCAGGACGGGCGGCAGGGCGGGGGCGGAGCGGCGGCCGAGCGCGCGCACCCTGGCGACCAGCTCGATGAACACGAACGGCTTGGCCAGGTAGTCGTCGGCGCCCAGGCCGAGACCCTCCACCTTGTCGTCCACGTCGCCCGACGCGGTCAGCATCAGGATCCGCGAGGCGGTCCGCTGCTCCACCAGCCGGCGGCACACCTCGTCGCCGTGGACGACCGGCAGGTCGCGGTCCAGCACGATCACGTCGTAGTCGATGTACGAGGTCCGCTCGAGGGCGCCGCCCCCGTCGTAGGCGACGTCGACCGCCATGGCCTCGCGCCGCAGGCCGGTCGCGATCGCGTCGGCGAGCACCCGCTCATCCTCAACCACCAGCACCCGCACGCCTGATGCACCTCTCTCCGATTGTGGTCACTCATTCTGCTCACAGTGTCGATAAGCGCACGGTAAGCCATGTTCAGGGGTGGGTGACCCCGTGGTCAGGCACGGGAGAGAGAAATTCATGTTTCGGGGGGCGACAAGCCGGGGTATGCCTGCGGGACACCCATTTCCCGGCAATGGGCGTACTTCGCCCCAGGCACGGACCGGACCCCAGAGAGAAGGTGAGATGGGCGAGTTCACGACCACGATCGAACACCGCCTCGACCAGGCTTATAAGGGCCTTCGGGAGGCCCGCAGCACCGGCGACGACTACCTCGCCGACACGCTCACCGCCGAGATCGAGGACCTACGACGGCTGGCCGACGATCACGGCATCCCGTTGCCGCGCTAGCCACCCGGAAACGGCCGGAGCCCAGGGCTCCGGCCGTTTCGCGTCTCATCATGAGGTACGGCGGTCAGGCGTCGCGTTCCGGGTCGAGCGGCGCCAGGAGGTCGTGCAGCTCCTCGAAGAGGCCCGGCGCCGCGCACAGCGCGAACTCCGGGCTGACCGGCTTGCCGTGCAGTCCTTCGAGGCGGGCCCCCGACTCGGTCGCCACCAGGCCGGCCGCGCCGAAGTCCCACGGGTTGATGCCGCGCTCGTAATAGGCGTCCACGCGGCCGGCCGCGAGCGAGCACAGGTCGATCGCGCACGAGCCGCCGCGCCTGATGTCGCGCACCCGGGGCAGCACCGCCGCGACGACCTGCCCCTGGACCGCGCGCTTGGCCACCGAGTAGCCGAACCCGGTCGCCACCAGCGCCTGCGCGAGCGGCACTCCCGTGTTGCAGCGCAGCCGCTCACCGCCGAGCCAGGCGCCCTCGCCGAGCGCGGCGGTGTAGACCTCGCCGCGTGTGGGCACGTTGACGACCCCGGCCACGACCCGGCCGTTCACCTCGACGGCTATCGACACCGCCCAGTCGGGCAGGCCGTACAGGAAGTTGACGGTGCCGTCGATCGGGTCGACGACCCAGCGCACGTCCGATTCGCCGGGCTCCTCCCCGCCCTCCTCCCCGAGGATCCTGTCATCGGGCCTGGCGGCCAGGATGCGCTCGCGGATGAGCTCCTCCGAGGCCGTGTCGAGCGCGGTGACCACGTCGGTGGGGCTGGACTTGGTCTCGACCTCCTCGGACATCGTGGGCCGCTTGGCGAGCAGCATGTCGCCCGCCTCGCGTGCGATGTCCTCGGCCAGTCGCAGGAAATCCGTCATCAGGCCACCGAGTCCGGGCGCTTCCACTCCTCGCCGAGCACGTGCTGGGCCAGGAACGCGAACACGGTCTCGTACCAGGCGATCGCGTTGCCCGGCTTGAGGATCCAGTGGTTCTCGTCGGGGAAGTACAGGAACTTCGACTCGACCTCGGTGCGCTGCAGGTCCCACCAGAGCCGCAGACCCTCGCCGATCGGCACGCGGTAGTCCTTGTCGCCGTGGATGACGAGGAGCGGGGTGGTGATCTTCTCGAGGGAGTGGTGCGGCGACAGGAGCGCGTACCGCTCGGAGCCGGGCTCGCCGAACTCGCGCTGCCAGTACATGGAGGCGTCGGTGGTGCCGGCGAACTGGTCGAGGTTCCACAGGGACGCGTGGGTGACGATGGCCTTGTAGCGGTCGCTGTGGCCGGCGAGCCAGTTGGCCATGTAGCCGCCGTACGAGCCGCCCATCGCGCCGATGCGCTCACTGTCGATGTCGTCCCTGGCCAGGGCCACGTCGACGATCGCGTCGAGGTCGGCCTGGGTGCGCGGGCCCCAGTTGCCCCAGCCGCGGTCGATCATCTCCTGCCCGTAGCCGGTGGACAGGCACGGGTCCGGCATGAGTACGGCGTACCCGCGCTGGGTCATGAGCCACACCTGCCAGCGCCACTGCCAGTCGTTCCACGAGGCGACCGGGCCGCCGTGGATCCACAGCAGGAACGGCGCGGGCGAGTCGGCGGAGGCGCCCTCGGGCAGCGCGAGCCAGCCGCGGATCGTGGCGCCGTCGTCGGCGGTGGCGGAGATCTCGGTCAGCGTGCCGGGCACCTCGGGGCGCGGCGCGGGCGAGGGCAGGTCGGTGATCTCGCCGGTCGCGACGTCGATCCTGGCCGGAGCGGGCGCGAGGGCGATGCCGCTGCGCAGGGCGTAGATGAAGGCGCCGTCGGAGGAGGCGTTCAGCCCGGCGTAGGCGGCGTCGTCCTGGGTCAGCCGGGCGGCCTCACCCTCCAGCGGGACGCGGAAGACCGGCCGGCGGCCCTGGTGGTCGGCCACGAGGTAGACGGCCGTAGAGTCCGGCGCCCACTCGATGTCCGAGGGGAACAGGTCGGGCGCGTACGCGCGGCCCTCGCCGGTGGCCAGGTCGGCGATCCAGAGCTCGCTGCGCGCCGAGACGTCCAGCCCGGTGAACCGCTCACGCGAGCAGGCGACCTTGCCTCCGTCGGGCGAGATCGCGATGGGGCCGGTGTAGTCGTGGCGGTCCTCGGTGAGCACGGTGCGCCGCTCGCCGGTGGCCACGTCCACGGCCACCAGGTCGGTGCGGTTCTCACCCTTCGGCAGGTACGTGCGCCAGGTCGTGATGATCGTGGCGCCGTCGGGGGTCAGCTCGAACGCGGCGTCGCGCAGCGCCTCGCCCGCGTCGGGGGTGAGGTCGCGCACGTCCTCCAGGCGGTCGGCGCCGAGCCTGGCGGCGAACAGCCGGGTGCGGCCCGGGCCGAGGTCGTGGTCCCAGTAGCGGACCGGGTAGCCCTCGTGCAGGACGGCGCTGATCCCGGCATCCTTGCGGGCCTTGCGCCTGGCCTCATCGGCCGCCTCCTCGCCGTCGAGCACGTCGGCGGCGAACACGACGACGTCACCGGCCGTACGGACCGCGCCGATGCCGCCCGGGCGCGTGGCCACCTGGCGGGCCTCACCGCCCGTACGGGGCAGCAGCCAGAGCGAGGGCACCTCGTCGGTGGAGTCCTTGACGGTGGGGTCGGGGCGGGCGGAGGTGAACAGCACGTCGCCCGCGTCCGTGAAGACGGCGGCGGACTCGCCCTTCGCCGAGCGGGTCAGCCGGTACGGCTCGCCGTCGACCGGGATCGCCCAGAGCGCGGTGCCGAAGGACTTGCCGTCGGGGTTGAGTGACTGGACCGTCGAGATCAGCCTGGAGCCGTCGGGCGAGAGCCTCAGCGAGAGAACCCGAGGGATGGCCACATAGTCGCGTATGTCGTTAAATGCGCTCACTCAATCGAACCTACCTGTCCATGGCCTCTCCTCGTGAGGCGGCTCGGTCCCGGAGATCCGCCGCGAGGGGCGCCCGCACTTCCCCCTACTGTGGTCACGTGGGAAATTACGACGCGCTGCTCGTCCTGTCGTTCGGCGGTCCCGAGGGGCCGGACGACGTGATCCCGTTCCTGGAGAACGTCGTGCGCGGCCGGGGCGTGCCGCGCGAGCGGCTGCTCGAGGTGGCCGAGCACTACCAGGGCTTCGGCGGGGTCAGCCCGATCAACCAGCAGAACCGCGAGCTGGTCGAGGCGCTGCGCCCGGTGGCGGGCGTGCCGGTCTACTGGGGCAACCGCAACTGGCACCCGTTCGGCGAGGACACCGTGCGCCGGATGAAGGACGACGGGATCAGGAAGGCGGCCGTGTTCGCGACGTCGGCGTTCGCGGGCTACTCGAGCTGCCGCCAGTACTACGAGGACATCGCCAGGATCTCCGTCGAGGGCGGCCCCGAGCTGGTCAAGATGCGGCACTTCGGCGACCACCCGGGGTTCGTGGCCGCGATGGCCGACCACACGCGGGCGGCGCTGGAGCGGCTCGGCCGTGACGACGCCCGGCTGGTGTTCACCGCCCACAGCATCCCCGTCTCCATGGCCGAGACCGCGGG
Organism: Nonomuraea helvata; assembly: GCF_039535785.1. NCBI lineage: Bacteria > Bacillati > Actinomycetota > Actinomycetes > Streptosporangiales > Streptosporangiaceae > Nonomuraea > Nonomuraea helvata. Next base: position 149,189 of record NZ_BAAAXV010000011.1, on the reverse strand, counting down.
GCCGTCGGGCGGGCTGTACGAGGCGCAGCTCCGCAGGAGCGCCGAGCTGGTCAGCCAGGCGCTCGGCCGCACCCAGCCGTGGGACCTGGTCTGGCAGTCGCGCAGCGGCCCGCCCCAGGTGCCGTGGCTGGAGCCGGATGTCTGCGACTTCCTGCGCAAGACGGACGCCCGTTCGGTCGTGCTGGTGCCGATCGGGTTCGTCTCCGACCACATGGAGGTCGTCTACGACCTCGACACGGAGGCCAGGCAGGTGGCCGCCGAGCTGGGCCTGCCCCTGGAGCGGGCGGCGACGGCCGGCACGCACCCGCGCTTCGTCCAGATGGTGCGCGAGCTGATGGACGAGCCGGAGCCTGTCCCATGCGCGCCGACCTGCTGCCCCGCGCCTCGCAGGCGTCCTCAGGTATAGGTTCTGGCGTACGCCTCGGCGATCCCCATGACCTTGTTCACGTAGTCCCAGGAGTGGTTGTAGAACCAGATCGCCTTGCGTAACTTCTCGCCGCCCTGGCCCGCGCCGTTGGCGCACAGGTAGTTGGCCGCGCCCGGCACCGCGTCGTACGGGCTCCAGATGTCCGTCTTGCCGTCGCCGTCGCCGTCCACGCCGTAGTGCTTCCAGGTCGCGGGCATGAACTGCATCGGCCCGAGCGCGCCCGCGCTGGACGGGCCGTTGTTGCGCCCGTGCCCGCTCTCCACCTGCCCGATGGCCGCCAGCACCGTCCACGACAGCCCCGGGCAGCGGGTGGCCGCGGCCTTGTACAGGTCGAGGTAGCTGCCGGGGCGGCCCACGGTCACCGTGTTCTGCGGCTTCTGCTGCTGCTTGACGGTACGGTGCGCCGCGTCCAGCACGACCACCTGCGAGCCCTTGCCGAGCAGCTTGCGCACCCCCGCCTCACTGATCTTGCCGGCCTTGCCGTGCAGCAGCACCGCGACCCCCGGCGCGAACCCCAGCGCCTTGCCCAGGTCCGCGCCGACCAGCCCGTCCACGCCCGTGAGCCCGAGCGTGGCCGAGGCCGCGACGCGCAGCCTGGGCCCGCCGTCCACCTGGTACATGGCGCCCAGGATCATCCCGAACTTGCGCATCGAGCCCGCGTCGGCCACCAGTTCGCCCCGCGCCAGCGCGCTCCACACGGCGGGCTGGTCGGCGACCGGCTGCGGCGTCCAGGAGCGGAAGTCGGCGGGGTCGACGGCCAGCAGGTTGAGCGCGGTGCCCGACACCTTGACCGCGCCCGCGTCCACCACGATCACCTTCTGCACGTGCTTGAGGGTCCCGAGGGCGAACCTGGTCCTCTTGGGCACGGTGCCCGCGGCGATGGCCAGCACGCGCGGCGGGGTCGAGGTGATCCCGGGTCCCCCCTTGCCGAACTCCTTGACCGGCTCGGCCGTGGGAACGAGCTTGTCGAGGCGGGGCGCCGGTTGCGACTGGCGCGGCGAGACCTGCCTGCGTACGGGTTCGTGCGCGGTCCTGACCACGTCGTCGCCCATGATCACGACGATGCCGCCGGCCGCGGCCGTGACCGCGAGGACGGCGATGACCATGAGCATGACCGCACGAAAGGAGGGAAGACCGGACACCGGGCCACGTTAACCCACCCCGCCGATAAATCACTTGCCATCCGGACATACGGTGCGCAATGGTTAGCTGGCTCAAGTAAGGAGGAAAAGGCGTGGTCGGGCCTTACCGGGGGTTGTTCGACGGGTCCGGCGTCAAGGGGTTCGCGCTGGCGGGTTTCGTCGGCCGCATGCCGATGTCCATGCAGGGCATCGGGATCGTGCTCCTGATCTCCACGCTCACCACGTCCTACGCCACCGCGGGCGGGGTCGCCGCCATGACCAACGTGGCCTTCGCCGTCGCCGCTCCCCTGTCGGGCCGGCTCGTGGACAGGTTCGGGCAGAGCAAGATCATCCCGCCGTTCTCCGTCGTCAACGCGCTCGCGCTGGTCTCGCTGATGCTCTGCGCCGGGTTCGGGCTGCCCGACTGGACGCTGTACGCCTCAGGCCTGCTCGTCGGCGCCACCTCGATGTCCATCGGGTCGATGGTGCGGGCCCGCTGGTCGGCCATCCTCGGCGGTTCGGGCAAGCTGCACGCCGCGTTCGCCTTCGAGTCGGTCGTGGACGAGGTGGTCTTCGTCACCGGGCCCGCGCTGGTCACGGTGCTGGCCACCGCCGTGAACCCGTACGCGGGGCTGGTCGTGGCCCTGATCTTCATGCTCCTCGGCTGCCTGGCGCTGGCGGCGCAGCGGCGCACCCAGCCGCCCGTGCAGCCGGTCAGATCGGCGTCAGGCACGCCCATCCTGATCCCCGGCATCGCCCTGCTGGCCTGTGTCGACCTGGCGCTGGGCTCGGTGTTCGGCTCCGTGGACCTGATCTCGGTGGCGTTCGCGGAGGAGCACGGCGTGAAGGGGTCCGCCGGCTTCCTGCTGGCCGCGTTCGCGGGCGGCTCGATGGTGTCGGGGCTGTGGTTCGGGTCGAGACACTGGAAGATCTCGCTGCGCGGGCGGTTCGTCCGGGCGCTCGGGCTGTTCGTGGTGGGGCTGGTGCCGATCATGTTCATCGGCGACGCGTGGATCATGGCGGGGGCGCTGTTCCTGGCCGGCTTCGCGATCTCGCCGACGCTCATCACGGGCTTCTCCCTGACCGAGCGGCTGGTGCCGCCGTCCCTGCTCACTGAGGGAATGGCGTGGATCTCGACCTCGATCGGGTTCGGCGTGGCGATCGGCGCCTGGGCCGGCGGGCGGCTCACCGAGGCGTTCGGCGCCTCCGACGCGTACGTCTTCTCCTGGGGCTCGGCGGTCCTCGCCGCGGTCGTGGGAGTCGCAGGTTCGGGTTTGCTGAGACTTCCCGAGGCTTCTTCACCCGCCAAGAGCTGATCCGCTACCGTCAGGGACATCCCTCGCAACACCCATCACAATGGAAGCTTTACTTATGTCCCGACAGATCAGTTCACTTCTAGCTATCGCGGCTGTCTGCGTCACACTGGCCCCGGCGCCCGCCTTCGCACAGACGCCCAAGAAGGCGCCCGTCGACTGCGCAGAGGTCAAGTGCCTCGCGCTGACCTTCGACGACGGGCCGGGCCAGTACGCGGGGACGCTGCTCGACACACTGAAGAAGTACGACGCGAAGGCGACGTTCTTCCTCGAGGGCCAGTACGTCAACAGCCGGCCCGCGTTCGTCAAGCGGATGGCCGCCGAGGGCCACGAGCTCGGCAACCACAGCTACAGCCACCCCGACTTCACCAAGTCCGAGGCCGCCACCATCAGGACCGAGATCCAGAAGACCCAGGACGCGGTGAAGAAGGCCGCGGGCGTCGAACCCAAGCTGCTGCGCCCGCCGTACGGGCTCGCCGACCTGCAGGTCTCCGAGATCGCCGCCTCGTTCGACATGCCGATGATCCTCTGGACCGCCGGCTCCGAGGACTGGAAGACCAAGAACGTCGAGGCCATTCAGAAGAAGACGCTCGAGGTCGCCCAGCCCAACGGCATCATCCTCATGCACGACTGGGTGAAGCAGACCGTCGACGGCATGCCCTCCCTCATCAAGACCCTGCAGAAGAAGGGCTACCACCTCGTGACGGTGTCCGAGGTGCTCAAGGGGGAGAACGCGAACCTCCAGCCCGGCGACACCTTCCCGGTTCCCGCCGGCTGGGAGAGATGAGTATCGTTCGCGTCTAATCGGACGACACTCTGAAAGGGTGCGCATGGCGTTCGCGAACTGGGCGCGCAACCAGTCGGCCACTCCTGCCGAGGTGCGCGTGCCCGCCTCGGTCGAGGACGTCGTACGCGCCGTGCGGGACGCCGCCGCCTCAGGGCGGCGGGTCCGCATGATCGGCACGGGCCACTCCTTCACCGGGGTGGCCCTCACCGACGGGATCATGCTGCGCCCCGGCGCGCTCACCGGCATCAGGTCATGGACCGGCGATCGTGTGACCGTGCTGGCGGGCACCCCGCTCCGCGTGCTGAACGAGCTGCTCGACGAGCGCGGCCTGGCCCTGGCGAACATGGGCGACATCACTGAGCAGACCGTCGCGGGCGCGATCCAGACCGGCACGCACGGCACCGGGCGCGACAGCGGCGGCCTCGCGGACCAGGTCGTCGAGGTGGAGCTGGTGCTGGCCGACGGCTCCGTGGAGACCGTCGGTCCCGGCGAGGACCTGTTCGACGCGGCCAGGGTCGGGCTCGGGGCACTCGGAGTGCTGACGGCCGTCACGTTCCGGGTCGAGCCCGCGTTCCTGCTGCACAACCGGCGGCGCAAGCTGCCGCTCGGCGAGATCCTCGACTCCCTCGACGCGCTGACCTCCGAGAACGAGCACCTCGACTTCTTCTGGCTGCCGCACACCGACGCCTGCCTGGTCAAGACCAACAACCGCAGCGCGGGTCCGGCCCGGCCGCCGGGCGCGTTCAGGCACTGGCTGGACAACGTGTTCCTGGAGAACACCGTCTTCGGCGCGGCCTGCGCCATCGGCGCCCGCTCCCCCGATCTGATCCCGCGGATCAACGCCGTCAGCGCGGCGGCGCTCGGGGACTCGGAGTCGGTCGACACCTCGTACAAGATCTTCACGGCGCGGCGGGACGTGCGCTTCCTCGAGATGGAGTACGCGGTGCCGCGCGAGCGCCTCGCCCAGGCGCTGCGCGAGACGCGGGACCTGATCGAGCGGATGGACTGGAAGATCACCTTTCCGGTCGAGGTGCGCGTCACACCGCCCAGCGACGCCTGGCTGTCCACCGCGTACGGGCGGCCGTCGGCGTACATCGCGTGCCACATCTACCGGCCGACGCCCAGCCCCGCGTACTTCGAGGGCGTGGAAGAGATCATGACTCGGCTGGGCGGGCGGCCGCACTGGGGCAAGCTCCACACCAGGGACGCCTCGTACCTGAGCAAGGTCTATCCCCGCTTCGCGGACTTCACCGCCCTGCGCGACCGGCTCGACCCAGGACGCCTGTTCGGCAACGACTACCTGGATCGAGTGCTCGGCTAACGCATCCTTAGTTGACCTGCACCTCGCCCTGAACGGCGAGGATTCCCGTCCCGCCTTCGACGGGAACTCGCGGCGAGGACACCGCAAGTTGTGGAACAGGGTGCTTGGCATTTCACAGACCCGACTACCGTCTGGAGGTCTCCACGCCCTGAGACGACCGGCCCGGCCGCCCTCCGTTTGCGTTCCGTGCGGACTTGGTTACCTTCCGCACGGTCAGGCTAGCAAAGGCTCTGAGCCCACGGCCCGCCCTTCGGTAAAGAAGCTTCCTCGGAAACGTGTCCTGGCATCCCTGGCAGCCGTGGGCCGGGCATCCTCCTAACTCGTGCCCCGACGACTCGGCCTGCCCTCCGTGTACCTCGCCGCGGCGGTGGCCACGGCCGCCACGACCGCCGTGCCTCTCGCCATGACGCCCGCCTCCGGACTCGCTCTGCGCCCCGCCCCCTCGGAGCCCACCCGGCCCTACATCGTCACCGCGCGCAGCCGGACGGCCGCCCGCGATCTCGTCGGCGAGGTGAGATGGCGGGTGCGGCGCTTCTACACCGCGGCGCTGCCCGGATTCGCCACCTTCCTCACCGCCGCGGAACTGGCCGAGCTCCGGGCCGACCCACGCGTGCGCGCGATCGAGCCCGACCGCCGGATCCTTCCCGCGCCCGCCGGCAAGACCCGCCCGCTCCCGCGCACGGCCACCACGTTCTACGTCGTGGACAGCGGCGTGGACACGGGCAGGGCCGAGTTCGGCGACCGGGCCTGGCGCGCCTTCGACGCCACCGGCGGCACCGGGCACGACTGCCTCGGCCATGGCACGGAGGTCGCCCGGCGCGTCCACACCGCGGCGCCGGGCGCCCGGATCGCCTCGGTACGGGTGCTCGGCTGCGGCGGCTCGGGCGCCCTGGCCGACGTGCTGGCCGGGCTGGACTGGATCCACCGGCACGCGCGCGGCCAGTCCGTCGCCCACCTGTCCCTCGACGGCTCCGGCTCGCCCGCGCTCGACGCGGCCGTACGGTCGCTGCTGCGCTCTGGTGTATCCGTCGTCCGCGACGACGCGATTCGCCAGAACCCGTCGGCGGCATCTAGCCTCCAAATACGCAACGGCGGGCTCTAGAGTGATGGATCTTACGAATGTGACCGGCGTCACACCGTCCCGGGAGTATCCCAGGAAGGCGATGTTCGGACATGCCGGGTACGGTGCTGGCAGGCAACCGGCACACGCGAGAGACTCAAGGGTCCGGGGGAAGAATGGCGACGCTGACGAAGGGACTCGCATGCAGGAGCTCCGACTCGTCGCGGTGAGTGAGGACGGCACCTATCTCGTGCTGGCTACTGCCGGGCGAGGTACGCGCTTCACGCTTCCCGTGGACGACCGGCTCCGTGCTGCCGTCCGCGGCAATTTCTCCCGTCTCGGTCAGTACGAGATCGAAGTGGAGAGCCCGTTGCGTCCCAAGGAGATCCAGGCACGTATCCGTGCCGGAGAGACGGCGGAGCAAATCGCCGCGACCGCCGGGATCCCGGTCGAACGTGTCCGCTGGTTCGAGGGTCCGGTGCTCCAGGAGCGGGAGTACGTCGCCCAGCAGGCGCAGCGCGTGGCCGTACGCATGCCTGGGGAGACGGCGCCCGGACCCACCCTCGGCGACCTCGTGGCGGAGCGCCTGAACAGGCGCGGCGTGCCCACGGACGAGATCGACTGGGACTCCGCCAAGCGCGACGACGGCCTGTGGCGGGTGAAGCTCGGCTACGTGTGGAACGGTCACACGCGCCACGCCGAGTGGCTCTTCGACCCGCGCAAGCGCCACGTGACACCCCACGACGACGAGGCCATGCGGCTGTCGTCGGCCGACTTCGACCCGGAGCCGACCGTGGTGGAGGACACCACGGTGACGCCGTTCACGCCGCGGGTGGCCAAGCTGCAGCCGGTGCCGCCGCTCTCTTCCGTCCCTTCGGTGGTGCGCCGCGAGGCCGCCGAGGAGCCGGCGGTCGGCTACAACCCGCCGCCCAGGCCGTCGGAGCCGGCGTACGGCCGCGCCCAGGACGCCTCACCGCCTTTCGACCGCGCCGCCCCTGCCGGCAGGGAGGCGTCGTTCGACGCGCTCGACGCCGACGAGCGCCGGGACACGGGCGCGGGCCAGGACCCCGCGTCCCTGCGGCGTGACCTCTCCAGGGAGGCCGGCCCCTGGGACGAGCCGCCGTTCCGCGAGCCCTTCCGCCAGGAACCCCCTGCGCGTGAGACCGGCTACGCCCGGCCCGGCGACACCTCGTCCCGCCGTGGCGAGTCCTCGACCTGGCTGCCCGACTTCGGCTCCGGCCGTCCGGGCGACCACGACCAGGACGCGATCTACGCCCCCGCCACCGACCCGGCGCCCACCCCCACGCCGCCGTCGTCACCCTCGTCTCCGATTTCGCCGTCGTCTCCGGTGCCGCCGTCCTTGCCGTCCTCATTCCCGGACTCCCGCACGGCTCCGCCGCCCGCCGCTGCGGAACCGCCCGTCCGGGACCCCTTCGTCGCGCGCGAGCCGGGGCCGGTCCAGGCTCCGGGCCTCGGCGCCGCGACCACGCAGCCTCCTGCCCATGCGGAAGCCACCACCCGGACACCCGTTCAGCCAGAGGCCACCACTCAGGCGCCTGCCCAGCCAGAGGCCACCACTCAGGCGCCCGCCCAGGCAGAGGCAGCCGCCCAGGCGTCCGCCCAGGTGGAAGCCACCGCCCAGCTCCCTGCCCAGGCAGAGGCAGCCATCCAGGCGTCCGCCCAGACGCCTGCCCAGGCGGACGCCATCGCCCAGACGCCTGCTCAGGCGGAGGCCGTGGCCCAGGTGCCCGTTGCGGTGGAGTCGCCTTCCGCACCGGAAGCGGCCACCGCGTCGGCTCAGGATGCCCGTCCGGAGACGGCCGGCCAGCAGGGTGCCACCTCAGCACCTGCCGAGCCCGCCGCCGCCCCGGCCGCGCCCGACGTGCCCTCACCCACGCCCGTCGCGCCCGCGGCATCCGCCGAGCCCGCGCCATCCACCGAGCGAGCGGCCACCGCCGAATCCACGGCAAGCGCCGGGCCGGACGTGGCCTCGCCCGCGAACGCCGAGCCCGCTCCCGAGCCCGTGGCCGCCGCGCCCACCACCGTGTCCGGCGACGCCACGGAACCGGACTCCACGACGACGCCCAGCACCCCGACGCCCGCATCGGCGGAAGCGAGTGCGGCGACCACCGGCACCGCGCAGGCCGGCACGCCTGACGCCTCGGACGCCAAGGCGGCTGCCGGAGCGGACGCCACGCCGCCCACTGCCGTGGACACGCAGGCGCCCGGCACCGGGGACGCTCAGAAGGTGGACGCCGTGGACGTTCAGACGCCCGGCGTCGTGGAGGCCGAAGCCGCCAAGGCTGCGGAGGTCGTGGCAGACGCGGCCTCGTCCGAGTCGGCGGCGGCCGCGCCGAAGGACAACGCGACGGCCCAGACCGTACCGGACGCCAAGCCACAGCCGGAGAGCCCCGCACAGCCCGCCGCGCCGCAGACCGAGAGCGTCACACAGGCTGCCGTGGCAGAGACCAAGGACGCCGCACAGGCTGCCGTGCCGGAAGCCGAGGACACCGCACAGCCCGCCACGCCGCAGACCGAGAGCCCCGCGCAACCAGTCGCGGCGGAGGTCAAGGACGTCGCGCAATCCGTCGCGCCGGAGGCCGGGAGCAGCACAGCCCAGCCCGCTGCGGTGGCGGCCGAGAGCAGTGCCGAGCAGGCCGCCGCGCCGGAGGCCGAGAGTGCTACCCGGCCCGCCACGTCGGAGGCCCAGCCGCCCAAGGCGGAGCAGCCTGCCCAGGAGAGCGAGCCTGCTCAGGAGAGCGAGCCTGCCCAGGAGGCCGAGCCTGCCCCGGCTCAGGCTGCCGAAGAGGCCAAGCCTGCCGAGGAGGCCAAGCCGCCGGCGCCCGCTCCCAAGCCCAAGCCCGCCGTCCCGGCGGCGCGTTCGGGCAAGGCCGCGGCCAAGGAGGAGCCGGCCGTGCCCGTGCCGTCCCCGCCGCCCGCCCCGGCCGCCCGCCAGGCGCGCAAGGGCTCGAGGGGACGCAGGGCTTCGGTCCCGACCTGGGACGAGATCATGTTCGGCGCCCGCCGCCAGGACTGACCGCGTACCAGCCACGGCCGCCGCGCAAGGACCCGCACTCCACCGACCCACAGCCGTCGTCAGAGCCCGCCACCAGGACCGGACCCACCAGCCCACGGCCACCGTCAGGGCCGCCACCGCCGGGATCAGCCCCGGTGGCGGCCGTGCCGGAAGCGCGGGTCAGCCCTGTAGGCACCTTCCAGGCCCGAGAAAGCCCCGGAAGTCAGCCTGTGGACGCCGTTCAAGGCCCGCAGGAAGGGGTCAGCGTGGGGTCGGGGACTCGAGGAAGGGGGCGAGCCACTCCGGCGTCACCTCGGCGGGGAACGCCGCCCCCTGAGCCTCCGACACGTCGATCGCCGAGTAGCCGCCCTTGCCCGCCCCGACCCCGGCGATCAGCGTGAGCACCCCCGCCCGCCGCTGGAACCACGTCTGCCGCAGCCGCCACCCCACCACGGCCCGGCGTTCGACCACGGCCTGGGAACGCCGGAGCGACCCCGAGCGCACCGCCAGCCGCACCCCGTCGTAGCCGTGCCCCAGCGACGCGTACCGGTCGAGGCCCAGCGGGACCCCGGCCCCGGCCAGCAGCAGCGCCGGCACCAGCAGCACCCACCACAGCGCCGACCCCGTGGCCCAGGCCGCGAGGACGCTCGCCACCGCGAGCACGGCCCAGGGAAAGACGGCGCGGAACAGGCGGCGGTTGCGCGCCACGGGAGGGTGGGCGCGGAGAGGGGCCAGGTAGGGGCCGATGGCCTCTCCGGTCACCTGGTACGCCACGAGCCGGGGCACGTCGGGCAGGAGTTGGCCGCGCGTCTCAGAGTCGCCCAGGCCTGTCACGATGGCCCAGACACGTACGACCCCGGCCCACCGCTCGGCGAGACCGTCCACGATCTCGTAGCCGCGTACGCGGGCGGACTCCAGCGACACGCTGCGCCGGTTGATCAGACCGCGCTCGGCCACCAGGTAGCCGTCGCGGCGCTTGAGCCGGAAGTCCCAGTTGAAGATCGCGTACATCAGCCCGCCCGTGAACGGCATCGCCACCACGAGCAGCAGCACCGCGACCAGCAGCAGGTAGGGATGGCCCCACAGCCACTCTCCGGCGCTCCAGGCGGCGTCCTGGTCGAGCCCCAGGTCGTCGCCCCACTGGAACGCCAGCCCGATGGCGCCGCCGGCGAGGGCGAAGGGGGTGAGCAGGTACGCGCCCGACAGCGGACCGTACAGCAGCCACCTGCGCGGCACGCTGGCGATCACCCGCTCCTGGGGGCCGGCCGGATGGGGCACGTGCACCTCAGGCCGGGCCGCGCGCCGCAGGAGCACCGACTTGAGCCGTTCGGCCTCCTCCAGCGTCACCCCGTCGAGCTCGGCCTCCTCGTCGTCCCCGCTCGCGCCCGTGTCGATCTTGAGTACGGCCAGCCCGAGCAGGCGGTGCATGGGCGGCGTGGACACGTCGACGCCGCGGATCCGCTCCAGCGGGATGGTGCGGACGGAGCGGCTGATCAACGACCGCTTGGTCTCCAGCCGGTCGCCGGCGATCTCGTACGTGAAGGTGGCCCACCTGATGACGGCGAACGCCACGGTGCCCGCCACGCCGAGCGCCGCCCAGATGTACGACCTGGCCGAGAAGCCGCCCACGAAGAGCACGCCGACGAGGGGCAGCAGGAGCGAGGGCAGCATGCGTACGGGATCGATGAGCAGCACCTTCGGGTGCAACCGCAGCGGCGCCCGCACCGGAGGACCGCTCTGAGGCGGGGCCTCGCCCCGCGGCTCGGGGCCTGCCTGGGAGGCGCCGTCGCCCTGGGGCGGCACGGGGCCGGTCATGTGGCGTCGTCCCTGAGGGCCTCGGCGCGGTGCGCGAGCTGCTCGGCCAGCCCGGCCGCGACCTGGTAGTCGAGGCCCTTGATCGTCGAGGATCCCGCGTGGGACGCCGTGCGGATCTCCAGGGTGGCCAGGCCGAGCATCCGTTCGATCCAGCCCTGCGCCTTGTCCACCGTCTGGATGCGGCTCACAGGCACGAACACCCACTCCCTGGTCAGGAACCCCGACCTGGCGTAGACGACGTCCCCAGAGAGCTCCCAGCGATGCACGGCGTACCGTATGAAGGGCTCGGCCACCAGGAACGGCCCCATCAGGACCACGACCGCGGCAGGCAGCATCCAGGAGTGGTCCGCGAACCAGCCTGGCACCCACGACCATCCGCTCCCGCCGACCCACCGCGCCACCAGGAGCGAGCCGCCGAGGAAGAGCACGAACGCGACCAGTGACTCGAGCAGCCAGAGGCGGACGGCCTTGGGGGAGACGCGATTCGCCGGATCGCGCAGCGGGCCAGTTGACGTCACAAGGCCAGCTTAGGGCGCGAACCGCTGAAGGCGATCTGTCAGCGGACGGCCCGGATCCGTCGGCTCTGACGCCGGACGCCCGGCATGCCCGCCTGCCGTCCCCCTCCGGGTCCCGTCGCATCCGGCGCGCATGATTTTTACGGTCGCGCCGAAGGGCCGCGACCGAAACCCATGTCCGTTTTGTCAGGGCGCCGTACGAGATCCCGCCAGAAGTCCGACCGCTGCGAACCAGCAGGCCACAAAGGGTCCACCAGTACGACGCCATTCGGGCCCCCGCCATCGGCAAGGACAGAGATGTGTCGAAGCTCACTACCCGGATCCCGCGATTCTGCCTCGTTTCGGATCCTTTACCGAGGACCGACCATCGAGAAACGGTCTGCGCATCGCCGGGAGCCGCGTAGCATCATCCGGCATGGGGCTGTGTAACGCGGCATCACGCATGCGACGCATCACCGTCACTGTGACGGTGGTGACCGCCGCGCTCGCTTTGGCGGGTTGCGGCAGCCTCATCGGTAAATCTCAGGCCCAGGACATCTCGGAGATCAACGTCTCGAGCCCGGACCTGGGCGAGGGCAAGCCGCTGCCCGCCGACTACTCCTGCCGAGGTGACCAGGGCAGTCCGCCGCTGCGCTGGTCGAGCCAGCCGCTGACCCAGGCGAAGTCGATCGCGATAGTGGTCGATTCTCATACACCGTCGGAGTCGGCCGTCAACTGGGTGCTCTACAACATCCCGGCGACCACGACCGAGCTGGGACCCAACGCCGCGGCCGAGCCCCCTGCGGGCTCCAGCCAGGCGAAGGTGACCAGCGGCAAGGTGGGCTACGACCCTCCCTGCAAGGACGGCGGCACCTACCGCTTCACCGTCTACACGCTGAACGACAAGGTGGTCGTCCCGAAGGATGGCGGGCTCCCCGACATCCTCAAGGACATCGCCAACAAGACCATCGCCCGGGGCAGACTCACGGCGGTCAACATTCAGTGAGACCCCGAACACAGCAGGTAATACGGTGTACCAATTCTTCACGTAGGGTGTGACAACGCTCATAGTGGTCCGACACAATCAGATCCAATTGTTAGGTACTGGTGATCAAAGGGGGCAGGTCGCGTCGATGGCCGCGCGATCTCACCGGTGCCGAAGGGAGGCCATGGCTTTGAGGGTGGTGCAATGACTGCGGTTGTAGTGAGCTTGGTCGCCGTCGTGCTCCTCGTGCTCGTCGTCGTGGCACTGGGCATGCGTTCGATGAGCCGCAGGGAGAGCTCTCTCCCTCCGGAACGGCTGAAGGAGATGGCCGAGAAGGAGGAGAGGACCCAGACGCGCTCCACTGACGAGTTCGCCTCGCACGAGCCTCGCATGACCAACTTCACCCCTGACTTCAGCCCCATCGGCGAGCGCCAGCCCAAACCGGTGCGCACCGGTCAGCGTGGCAGGCGTGGCGTCGACGAGTGGGGCAACCCGACCTCCGACGACGAGGACGAGGAGTTCTGGGCCAACATCCGCAGCGATGCGGAAGAGGGCGGTTTCGGTGCGGGTGGCACCGTCGCGGCCAGGAAGGGCGCCTCCCGCCCCGTCGAGCGTGAGCGGCCTGCCGAGCAGCCCGCCGAGCGGCCCGCCGCCAAGCGCCGGGAACGCACCGCGCAGCCCGCCGCCGCCGCCGCCGCGGCCTCGGCCTCGGCCGACCCCAACGCGACCACTGTCCAGTCCCCCCTGCCGCAGCGCCAGCCGGCCGCCGCGGCCGCCAACCTCGCCGACCTGGTGGAGCCGGCCAAGCGCGCCACTCCGTCCCAGGCGGACATGGCCGACCAGCGTACGATGACGTTCGCGGCGCCTACGGCCGACGTGATGAGCATCCTCGGCGCGGGCGCCAAGCCGGTGCCCCCCTCCCGCCCCGACCCCCTGTCGTCCAACGGGACCGGCAACGCCTCGGGCTCCTTCCCGGCCGCTCCCGCCGCCGGCGGCTCCTACTCCGCGACCCCCGTGACCCAGCCCAACCCCCTGAGCCCGCCGAGCGGCGGATCGTTCGGCAGCGGCTCCTACCCGGCGACCCCTGCGGCGAACTCCAGCGGTTCCTTCCCCGTCCAGCCCGCCGCCATCCACGGCGCGCCCACGAGCGACCCGTTCCCCGCCTACACCAACGCCGCCGAGACCACCTGGGTCAACAACAACCCGCCCGCGACGCCGTCGTCGTCCGGCTCCTGGCCCGCCCAGCCCGACATCCTCGACGACCCCTCCCCCGTCTCGGGCCCCTCCTGGCCCGCCTTCGAGCAGCCCGCCGCGCGCTCGTCGTACCCCGCCTCGTACGAGGTGCGCTCCGGCTGGGCGGTCGCCGACGACACCGACCCGCTCACCGGTCCGTCCCCCGCCACCGGCACCCCGACCGCGCCCAGCAGGGCGGTCTCGGCCTACGACGACGTGCTGTCGGCCCCCACGCCGAAGCCGGCCCCGGCCCCGGCGCCTGCCTCGTTCGCGTACGAGACCGGCGACTTCGCCTCCGCCGCCTGGCCGGAGCCACCGTCGAGCGCGACCCAGCGGCCGACGTACGGCTCCCAGAACGGCAACAGCGGCAGCCACCGCCGCTCGCCCGCCGACCAGGACTACCCGCACGACTACTACCGGTGATCTCAGGCGCCCATTAATGGGTAAAACCCGCGTGACACACCCTTAAAGCGGGGTCGACGGAGCAATAGGGTTTGCTCCATGATCCCCGACACGAAGAGTAACTGGCTGGGCACACTCAGGCACGATGTGCCCGCCTCGCTCGTGGTTTTCCTCGTCGCGGTGCCCCTCTCGCTGGGCATCGCGATGGCCTCGGGCGCCCCGCTGGCCGCCGGGCTGATCGCCGCCGTGGTGGGCGGGATCGTGGCCGGCTCGCTGGGCGGCTCCGCCGTTCAGGTGAGCGGGCCCGCCGCCGGGTTGTCGCTGGTGGTCGTGGATCTCGTGCAGACGTACGGGTGGCGGGCCACCTGCATGATCACCCTGCTGGCGGGGATCGTGCAGTTGCTGCTCGGCGTCTTCAAGGCGGCCAGGGCGGCGCTCGCGGTGTCGCCGGCGGTCATCCACGGGATGCTGGCGGCCGTCGGCATCATCATCGCGCTCTCCCAGCTCCACGTGGTCCTCGGCGGCAGCTCGCAGCGCTCGGCCGTGGCGAACCTGATCGAGCTGCCCGGCCAGATCGCCGACCTGCACGGGCACAAGGTCGCCGTCGGAGTCCTCACGATCACCGTGCTCGCGTTGTGGACGCGGATGCCCAAGCAGGTCAGGACCGTGCCCGCGCCGCTGGTGGCGCTGCTCGTGGCGGCGCTCACGGCCTGGGCGTTCGGCTGGGATGTCACGCGCGTGGACCTGTCCGGCAGCGTCGTCTCGTGGGCGTTCCCCGTGCTGCCGCAGGGCGACTGGCACATGGTGGTGGCGTCGGTCCTGCTCGTGGCGCTGCTGGCCGGGTGCGAGTCGCTGCTGTGCTGTGTGGCGGTCGAGGGACAGCACGCGGGCCGCCGCGCCGACCTCGACCAGGAGCTGACCGGCCAGGGCGTCGCGAACATGGTCAGCGGCGCGCTCGGCGGCCTGCCGGTGGCGGGCGTGATCGTGCGCAGCACCACGAACGTGCAGGCGGGCGCGCGTACCCGCTGGTCGGCGATCCTGCACGGGGTGTGGGTGCTGGTGTTCGCGATCGGGTTCGGCTGGACGATCAAGCTGATCCCGCTGGAGGCCCTGGCGGCGTTGCTGGTGTTCATCGGCGTGCAGATGGTGAACCTGGGTCACATCAGGAAGGTGCACGGCCACGGCGAGGTGCCCGTCTACGTGGTGACGATGCTCGCCGTGATCCTGCTCGGACTCGCCGAAGGCGTGCTGGCGGGACTGGCGCTGGCCGCGCTGCTCGCGCTGCGCCGCCTGACCTGGGTCACGGTGGCCAAGCGGCAGGACCACGACGGCCGGGTACACGTGACGATCTCCGGCTCGCTGACGTTCCTGGGCGTGCCCAGGCTGACGCGCGAGCTGCGGACCATCGCCTCGGGCGCCGCCGTGGACCTCGACCTGAACATCGACTTCATGGACAACGCCGCCTTCGAGGCCATCCACTCCTGGCGGCTCGACCACGAGCGCATGGGCGGCACGGTCGACATCGACGAGCTGCACGACGAGTGGTACTCGCTGGCGGCCAGCGGGGCGCGCATGTTCCCGGTCAAGTCGCCGCCCAAGGCACCGGACCGCTGGTGGCTGCCGTGGGCCCATCGGCGCCGTCCCCCCGCGGCTCCGGACACGGCCGGGGCGGAGTGCCGGCTGACGGCCGGCGCGCGGGAGTTCCACCGGCGTACGGCGCCGCTGGTCCGGCCCATCTTCACCGAGCTGGCCCGCAAGCAGCAGCCGTCGCACCTGTTCATCACGTGCGCCGACTCCCGGATCGTGCCCAGCCTGATCACCGCGAGCGGCCCCGGCGACCTGTTCACCGTGCGCAACATCGGCAATCTGGTGCCGCGCAGGGGCTCCGAGCCGCACGACGACTCGGTGGTGGCGGCGATCGAGTACGCCACGCAGGTCCTCGGCGTGCACACGATCACGGTCTGCGGCCATTCCGGGTGCGGCGCGATGGCCGGGGTGCTCAGCGCGGGCGTGCAGGCAGGCAGCCTGCCGGGGCTGAGACGGTGGCTGCGGCACGGAGACCACAGCCTGGCCAGGTTCATCGAGACCGAGGGCGACCGGCTCCACAGCGGCGCTCTGGACGTGCTGTGCCGCGTCAACGTGCAGCAGCAGCTGGAGAACCTGCGCACCTACCGCAAGGTCGACGAACAGGTCCGCGCCGGGAAACTGGCGCTGGTGGGGCTCTTCTTCGACATCGGCGCGGCGAGGGTGCACATCGTGCCGCCGCTGCGCCCCCCGTTCTCCGCTCTGGGTGAAGAACGCGGCTCGCAGGCCGGCGATGGGCGAACAATGAGTGCATGAAGATTCTGGTCATTGGTGGTTCGAGGTTCCTGGGACGTGCCGTCGCCGTCGAGGCGCTGGCCCGGGGGCATGAGGTGACGACGTTCAACAGGGGGCTGAGCCACGCCGACCTGCCCGGCGTCGAGGTCGTGCGCGGCGACCGTGAGGTGCGCGCCGACCTCGACCGGCTGGCCGCCGGCCGGTCGTGGGACGCCGTGGTCGACACGTGCGGCTACGTGCCGCGGGTCGTGGGCGAGTCGGTGCGGGCGCTGTCCGGGCATGCCGGCACGTACGCCTTCGTCTCCAGCGTCTCGGCGATCGACGGCTTTCCCGGCGAGCCGGCCACCGAGGACAAGCCAGGGTGGGCGTGCGCGCCGGACGCCGGGCCGGACGACGGCGACTACGGCGTGCTGAAGGCGGGGTGCGAGCGGGCGGTCGAGCAGGGGTTCGACGGCAGCGCGCTGATCGTCCGCCCCGGCCTGATCCTGGGGCCGTACGAGGAGGTGGGCAGGCTGCCGTGGTGGCTGAGCCGGATCGCGCGCGGCGGCCGGGTTCTCGCGCCCGGCGACCCGGCCACGCCGATGCAGCTCGTGGACGTGCGCGACGTGGCGATCTTCACCCTCGACCAGGCGGAGCAGGGCGCGTCCGGCACCCATGTGGTGACAGGGCCCGCGGGCAACACCACCTACGGCGAGTGGCTCGGTCTCTGCAAGGAGGTGACGGGCTCGGACGCGGAGTTCGTCTGGCTGGAGAGCGAGTTCCTGGTGGAGCAGGGGGCGGGGTTGTGGGTGGAGCTGCCGCTGTGGGGCGGGCCGCCGTCCGCGGAGACCGACAACTTCTGGAGCGTGCCGACGGCCAAGGCGCAGGCGGCGGGGCTGCGCACCCGTCCGGTGGCGGAGACCGTGCGCGACACGTGGGCCTGGCTCCGGGAGATCCCGGAGGAGCAGCGCGTTTACGGCGTCAAGAGCACGCACGGGATGGCGCCGGAGAAGGAGGCCGCCATCCTCGCGGCCTGGGCCGCCCGTTCTGAGTAATCCTCCGCAGACGTGGTGCATGGGAGCGGATTAGTGTCGCGGGCGCCGGCGAGGTTCTCGCGGCGACGGTCCTGACTCCCAGGGGCCGGAGGGGCGGAGGCTGCGCAGGTGCTTCCGCCCCTCACGCCCGGAGTCGCGGTTCCCGGGTTCACCCACGCCGAAGAAGCCTCATCCCGGACGTCCCCAAGTTCGCATCCGACGCGAACGTCAGCAGCGGCCGCCCGTCGCTGCGGGCAAATCATCTGTTTCCCGCCGGATGTCGTAGGGATGATCAAGAATGGCGTGCCATGGGATGGATCGGGATCGGGACGGGCCACGAGCTCACCGTCGAGGGGACGCGGCGGCCGGTGCTCGCCTGCCGGACGGCCGCGGGCCACGTGCCGGCCAAGGTGCCCGCCAACGTCAGGAAGGATCCGACCGCGGTACGGCTCGCCGCCCTCTGCGACCGGCTCGGCGAGCGCGCGCGGGCGGTACACGACCGGGTCGAGTCCTGGATGGTGCGGTCACTGCCCGTCCCGGCCGCGGTGTTCGCGGCCGTGTGGGACGACCCGGTGTGGCGTGAGACGCTCACCGACCTGGTCATCGCCCCGATCGTCGACGGCGAGCCCGATCTCGGCCGCTGCGCGCTCCTGCGCGAGGGCGCGTGGGCGGGCGCGGACGCCTTCGCGATCCCGCACCCGCTGCTGCTCGGCGACGAGCTGCCCATCTGGCGGGGACGGAACCTCACGCAGGTTGTCGAGCAGGTACGCCGCGAGGTGTGGACGCGTCCCGCGAGCATGGACCGTACGTTCGGCGTGGTCGACACCTTCGGATACATGGACGCCCGGTACGAGAGCGGCGCCGCGTTCGAGCGCCGCGTGCACGAGCTGGGCGGGCGCATCAAGGGGGACAGGGCGCGGTTCACCGTGCACGCGCCCGAGCCGCTCGGCATCGAGATCGACCTGCACTGGAGCGGGCCGATGAGCCCGGCCTACCTGGCGGGGCTGAGCTTCACCGCGGGCGGCCGGGAGATCGGCGACATCGCCTGGTCCGAGGGCGTCCGCATTCTCATGGCTCTGTACGCGGACCGCACCGTGGACGAGACGGAGCCGGTGGTGGAGGCAGCCGAGGCGTACTCCTGCTACTGCGACGCCCACCAGGGCGAGCCCGGCACAGTGCTGCCCTCCGGCATCTCCGGACCAACCCGCGACGTGCTGCTGCGCGCAGGGGCGGTGCTGCCGGGCACGCCCGCCGGCCCCGACGAGGACGCCTGCGTCGCCGTCCGCTACGAGCACTCCGTCCTGGACGAGCCGGTCGTCGAACTCGTCCGGCGCGCGGCCGTCGACGGCGACAAGGCCGAGAAGTCGCTGTACGACCTGGACCCGGTGGCGGAGACCGGCGTCGGCACCGTGCACGCGGGCCCACTCGGCTTCCTCGCCTCCGCCCTGCACCGGTACCCGGCGCACCGCGCCCGCATCCTGGCCGCGCACACCGACCTGCGGGCCGTCCACGGCCTGGCCGCCCGCAAGCCCGGCCTCGCGCGCACCGCGCTCACCCGTTCCGGCGACGACCTGGAGACGCACGCGCCCGAGCTGCTGCCGCCGTTCTACGAGGAGTGCGCGCGGATCCTGGCCGCCGCGGGCAGCGCCCGCTTCGCCGCCGCCTTCTTCGAGAAGGCCCGCGCCGCCGAGGACGCGCACGCGCTGCCGGTCGACGAGGCCGCGCTCGTCGCGGCGCACCTCGCCGCAGGACCGGACGCCGCCGGAACGGCCACGCTCAAGAAGCACGGCAAGCGGCTCGCCGCCCGCCATCCCGCCCCCGGCGCGTACCGCTGGCACCGCAGCCTGCTCACCGAGTGGTGCGAGCAAGGCTCGGACGGCGCGGACGGCGCGCTGGCCCTGGCCGACGGCTGGGCCGCGCTGGCGAAGGCCGCCGGGCACACGCTCGGCGGGTCCGAGGACGAACGCGCCGTACGTGCCTTGCTGGAGAGCGGCTGCATGGAGTCGGCACCGCAGGCCCTCTGGACGTTCGTCCTTCCGCTGCTCGGCCCGATGGCACGGGCGGACGCGGGCATCGGCCGCGCGCTCCTCGGCATCCTGCCGCTGCCCGCCAAGGACACCCCCAGGGCGAAGAGCGCGGCAGTGTCGCTCCTCCTTGGCAACCTCGCGGGCGCGGGTCTGACCGCCCCGTTCACCACATCCCCCGGACTGGCGGGGGCGGCGGCGAAGGACTGGCTCGGCCGCTTCCTGAAGCGGTACGCGGGGCTCGCACTCCCCGTCGCCGGTCTCGGCGACCTCCTGCACGACGCCGGTACGCGGCTGCGCGCGGAGGGTCTCACCTGCGACGACCATGAGGCGGTGCTGGGAGCGGACGAGGACGAGGTCAACCGCTGGGAGGAGACCGCCGCCGACCTCCCGCTCCTCGACCTCCTCCTGGACCGCGGCGTCCCGCTCGCGCGGCCCCGGCTGCTGCACACGTTCAAGCTGTACGACCGGCTCGCCTCCGGAGCGGGCACCGACCTGGCCGCCGTCGCCGCCGACCCGGACTGGGCTCCGCTGCTGCGCGACGCGATCGTGGGCAACGTGACCAACCAGCTCAACGTCACCGAGCCCGCCGTCCCGAAGCAGACCGCCCCCGAGACCGTACGGGCTCTGACCGCGACACCGGGAACGGCGCAGATTGTCGCCGCCATCCTGGCCGAGCATGCCGAGCGGGTCCCCGATCAAGGGCTTCCGGACGCGCACGCCGCCCTGTGCGACGCCGACCGGTTCACCATCGCCGGAATCCCCGGCCCTCTCCTGGACAGCGTCCGGACGATCGCGACCGGGACGGACCCGGCCCGCGCCCTCGCCGCCACGCTGAGCGGCGGCGTCCTCGACGAACTGGAGTTGCCCGCCTTCGTCCCCGGCCACGTCAACACCATCACCGACTACCTGGAAGAGAGCGGCGCCGACCTGCTCCTGATCGAGTCCGGCCGGCTCTGGGAGCACCAGTTCCGCGCCTCCGTCGTCACCCCGGACGGAGTCGGCCCGTCCCACGGCTTCGGCACGTACGAGCCCATCTCCAGCCGGTCCCACGAACGGACTGAGGCACGCGACCTCTACGACCGCTGCCTGATCGCCGCGAACGGCCGGGTGACCGTACTGGACCACGGTGGCCCGCACTGCCCGCACGGCAGCGCGCACCCCGCCGCCCGCCACGTCGTACCGGCCGACGGCGAACGGGTCGCCTTCCCCGGTGGCGCGGAGGCCACCGTGTGGCGCGGCCAGGGCCGGATCATCGAGCTGCGGGACCCGGCCGGGCGGACCATCGGCCGCTACGTCCGCGGCTGGAGCAGGGTGCCCGAGCACGACGGTGCCGAGAACATCGGCACCGTCAAGCGCCACCGCTACGCCTCCGGGACCCGTCTGGTCGCGCCTCCCGGATGGTGGTCGGCGATGCGGCCGCGCGACCCCGAAGGATCCAGGGCGCTGCGCGCCGTCGACGACAAGAAGGCGCAGGCCCTGATCGACGTCGCGGACGCCGCGCTCGCCGCCGACCTCATGCGGGTGCTGGACCCCGGCAGCGGGTACAGGGAGAAGGACGCCGCCCGCTACGAGCTGGCGGGACGGCTCCGCCCGCTCCTGCCGGAGATCACCGACGAGTCGCTCTGGACGGGCGTCACCTTCCTGGTGTGGACAGCCGTCGAATGCCGCGAGCGCGCGTTCGCCCTGCTGGAACGCCTGGCGCTGACCCCGCCGCCCCACCTGCGCCCGGCGCCCGCCTCCGCGGCGCCCGCCGTCCGGTCCGAGAAGTCCCCCGAGCCGGACGATCCGGGGCCCGAGTCCGCGTACGAGAGGATCATCCACTTCGCCCGTGCCGCCGTCGATGTGCCGTACGAGAAGGAGATTGCGATATTCGACGCCTCTGCCGTCAAGGGGGTCGAGAACACGCTGGGCCGCCTCGGCGCCGCCGTCCTGGAGGCCGCGTGGGGCGGCGGCGGGCGCGCGCGACTTCTGGAACTGGCCGCCGTCCCCGAACTCCTCCGTACCGACGGAACGTGGCACGTCGCCCGGCTGCGCCCGGAGTACGACCTCGGGCAGATCCGCTCGGGCCGCGGCCCCATCATGGCCGCCGCCGTCGCCGACTACGAGCAGGTGGGGCACGGGTACGTGGTCACGGCGCTCCTCCACACCCCGGACGGCCCCGACCCGCTCCTGTTCACCCGCAACCGCGTCGTCGAGCTGCGGACCTGCCGCGGCTGGGGCGACCAGGACCGGCTCCGGCGGGCGCTCGACCTGATCGCCGAGAACGGCCCGCCGCCCGTGGACCGGGAGGCGACCGTACGGGCGTTCGCGGAGGCCACCGGCCTGTCACCGGCCCAGTGCCTGATCCTGCTGTCCACCTCTGCCCGCACGCTCTCCTGGCCGGACGGCTGGGCGCGGGGCCGCGTCGCCGCCTTCGGCAAGGGCGACGCCGCCCGCGCCCGCGAACTCGACCTGACCGAGATCGAACTGCGCATCGCCGCGCTCTCCCTGGAGGCGCTCACCACCACCGACGAGGCCGTCGAAGTCGTCGAACTGCTCATGCCCGACGACCCTGCCGACCTCTGGCGTACGGGCCCCGACCTGGACCGGGCGGTCGCGTACTGGACGGAACGCCATCCCAGGCTCACCCCGCTCACCACCGGGCAGTGGGTCACCCTCGTCTCCGGGGCCGAGGACGCCCTGGAGGCGCTGATCGCCCTGCTCGGCACGCGTCCGTCCGTGCCGCCGCTGGGTCACGTCGCCCGCGCTGTGCGGCTCCTGGCCGACCGCCTGCCCAAGGACTACCCCGCCCGTACGACCGCCGCCGCCCGCCTGCGTGACTTGCACGAATACGTCACCGGCCCGGACACGACCCTGCCCATCGCCGCCGGGCTCACCTCGGTCACCGCCCTGGAACGGGCCGCCGGAGCGAGCGCGGCCCACCTCCCGGAGAGCAGGCTCGCCATCGGCGAAGCCCTCACCCTGGAGCCCGCCGGAGACGGCTACCGCGTCCACCTCCGTCCGTCCCGCTGGTCCGACCTGGACGCCCTGACCACGGCCCTCCGCCGCGGCGGCGCCACCGATGTCGCCCTGGCCATAGAGGACCTGCGCTTCCTCCGTTCCTCCGAGCCGCTGGAGGCCGCGGCCCTCACCCCCTGGTCAGAGGGGTGGAAGTGACGAGTCGGCCTGTAGGCCGGGTTCTGTCCTTCGTGAGAAGGGGCGACCATCCATCTAGGGCCGCCGTTGCCGGCGGCCTCGAGCGGTCTACCCGCGCGGCTCGGGCGGGCAGCCCTCGAACGTCGCGCGCGGAACGCTCCGGAGAGCGTCCCTTCTTGACCTTGCTCCGGGTGGGGTTTACCTAGCCGCCCACGTCGCCGTGGGCGCTGGTGGTCTCTTACACCACCCTTTCACCCTTACCTCCCGTCAACCGGGAGGCGGTCTGCTTTCTGTGGCACTATCCCGCGGGTCACCCCGGGTCGGCGTTACCGACCACCCTGCCCTGTGGAGCCCGGACCTTCCTCGGCGGGCCGTGTGGCCCGACGCGGTCGCCCGGCCGACTCGTCTGCAAAACTCTACCAAGACCTACGTTATCCCCGGCGCAGGTGTCCGGTGTCGTTGAACGACTTCACCACGGCCGGGCCGTCCGCGTAGTACTCGATCAGCGACAGGCACGCCAGGTCGAGGTGCATGCGGTAGAGGGACTCCAGAGGGGCCATGAGGGCCAGTCTCAGCAGTATCTTGATGGGCGTCACGTGCGAGACCGCGAGGATGGTCTTGCCCTCGTACCGCTCGATCAGCCGCTCTCCCGCAGCCTGGACGCGGCGCGCGGCCGAGGCGAAGCTCTCGCCGCCCGGTGGCGCGGTCTCGGGGTCGGCGAGCCAGGCGGTGAGCTCGGCCGGCCAGCGGCGCTGCACCTCCGTGAACGTGTGGCCCTCCCAGGCACCGAAATCGAGCTCCCTGAGATCTTCGTCCACCTCGACGTCGAGCCCGGTCCGCTGGGCGACCGCCTGCGCGGTCTGCCTGGCGCGCTCGAGCGGCGAGGAGATGATCGCATCCGGCCGGTACGGCTCGCGCGACAGCCTCTCGGCGGCGGCCGCAGCCTGGGCCAGGCCGTTGGGCGTGAGCTCGACGTCGCCCCTGCCCGAGAACCTGCGTTCGAGGGAGAGCTCGGTCTCGCCGTGCCGAAGCAGGAGCAGTGACGTGGCCACACGGGTGGGCGGGCGCCAGCCGGTGCCCTTGCCGGTGCGCTGCTGGGCGGCGGCGATGGAGGCGGTGGGGGCGGATATTTCGGAGATGGCGCTCCCCGCGTCGAGGAGGTCCGTCTGCTGGGCGACGCCCGGAGGGGCCACGGCGGCGGAGCGGGCCGTCGCCCCAGAGGCCTTCGGGGCCGGCCTTTCTGCTCGCGAAACTCCCGAGGCCCGCGAGGCCTCCGAGTCCTCCAAGGCTCCCGATCGCGCCGGTGCGGCCCCGGGTGCGCCCGGCTCGGTCGTCCCGCCGGCCTTCCAGGTCAGGCCCTTGGCGGCGGCGTCCATGGCCTCGTTGGCCAGGCGGTCGGCGTGCTTGTTGCGCTCGCGGGGGATCCAGGTCCACTCCGTCACGCGCAGCCGCCTGACCAGCGACCCGGCCTCCATGGCGAGCGGGCGCAGCCCCTCGTTCTTGATCTTCCAGCGGCCCGCCATCTGCTCGACGACCAGCTTGGAGTCCATCCGGACGGCGACCGACGCCCCCTCGCCGCCCAGCCGGAGCGCGGCCTGGAGGCCGGCGATCAGGCCGCGGTATTCGGCGACGTTGTTGGTCGTGACGCCGATGGCCTCGGCCGCCTCCGCCAGAACCTGTCCGTCGGAGGCGTCCTTGACCACCGCGCCGTAGCCGGCGGGCCCCGGGTTGCCGCGCGAGCCGCCGTCCGCCTCGATGATGTAGGAGGTCACAGCCCTGACTCTGCCGTACGTACGAGGATGCGGCGGCACTCGTCGCAACGGAGCACCTCGTCGTGGGGCGCGGCCTTGATGCGGTTCATCTCGGCGATGGACAGGGCCACCTTGCAGCCCTGGCACCGGCCGCCGCGCAGCATCGCGGCGCCCACGCCGTACTGGCCCTTGAGCTTCTCGTAGAGCCCCAGGAGGTCGGCGGGGATGTCGCCGGTGGTGGTGGCGCGGCGGGCCTGGACCTCGCCCGACTCCTTGTCGATCTCCTTGAGCGCCTCGTCGCGGCGGGCCTCGGCGGTGGCGAGGGCGGCGGCGATCTCGTCGCGCTGGGCGATCAGGTCGGTGACCTTGGTGTCGGCCGCCTCCTTGCGCTCCATGATCTCCAGAACGACCTCTTCCAGGTCTCCCTGGCGCTTGTGCAGCGAGGCGATCTCCGACTGCAGACCGGCCAGGTCGCGCGGCGAGGTCACGGCGCCGGAGTCGAGGCGCTTCTGGTCACGGTCGGCACGGGTGCGCACGGCGTCGACGTCGCTCTCGGCCTTGGCCTGCTCGCGAGCCAGGTCACCGGCCTCGGTCTCGGCCTCGATCACCTGCGTCGCGAGCCTGGCGTACGACTTGGACCGCTCGTCGATCTCGGCAAGCTCGGGCAGGGTGCGGCGGCGGTGCGCCAGCCGATCAATCACGGAGTCGAGCTCTGCCAGGTCGAGCAGTCTCTTCTGGGCCTCAGGGGCTGCTTTCATGATCAATATCCTCTTGTCCAAGCATCGGTGACCGTGGCGGAGACACGCGTTTCAACGGTAACGCCACTGGAGCGCAGGATGGACGCCGCGCTCTCCAGCCAGGGCCACTCCGTCGCCCAGTGCGCGGCGTCCATCAGCGCGGGACCGCCCGACTCCACGAACTCACTCGCCGGATGATGCCGCAGGTCCGCCGTGAGGAACACATCGACCCCCGCGGCCTTCGCCGTACCGAGGAGCGAATCGCCCGCGCCCCCGCTGACCGCCACGCGCGTCACGGGGCGGGACAGGTCACCCGCCACGCGGATGCCACCTGGCGTGCGGGGCAGGCCCTTGGCCGCCTGCGCGGCGAACTCGCCCAGCGTCATCTCCGAGGGCAGTTCGCCGATGCGGCCCAGCCCGCGCCACGGGTCGTCGGGGAACGGCTGGAGCGGCACCAGGTCGTCGACCAGGCCGACGGCTCGGGCCAGGGCGTCGGACACGCCGGGGTTGGCCACGTCGGCGTTGGTGTGGGCGGTGTAGAGGGCGATGTCGTTCTTTATCAGGGTGTGGATCAGGCGGCCCTTGGGCGTGGTCGCGGCCACGCTGGTGGTGCCGCGCAGGTAGAGCGGATGGTGGGTGACGATCAGGTCGGCCTCCCACTCCAGGGCCTCGTCGGCCACGGCCGCGAGCGGGTCGACCGCGAACAGCACCCGCCGCACCTCCTGCGCCGGGTCTCCGCTCACCAGCCCCACGGCGTCCCACGACTCGGCCCGGGCGGGCGGGTAGGCCGCCTCCAGCACCTCGATCACGTTCGTCAACGTCACAGCAGCCACGTGCGCAGACTATCGGCCTCGGGGAGGGTGTCGTCGGAACGGCGTTCGGCGTACTGTAAGTGGACCCTGACCTGCGGAGGGCGGCATGTCACCGAGCGTGGCGATCATCGGAGCGGGGTTCGGCGGACTGTGCATGGCGATCCAGCTCGAACGCGCCGGGATCCGCTCGTACACGGTCTTCGAGAAGGCCGACGGCCTCGGGGGCACGTGGCGGGACAACAGCTATCCGGGGGCGGGGTGCGACATTCCCTCGCATCTCTACTCGTACTCATTCGAGAAGTACGCGAGCTGGACGCGTCGTTACCCGGAGCAGCCCGAAATTCTTGAATATCTTGAACATTGCGCCGATAAATACGACGTCAGGCGAAAAATCCGGTTCGGCGCCGAGGTCGAGCGCGCCGCCTTCGACGGCACGACGTGGCAGGTGACGAGCGGCGGCCGTACCGAGGCGTTCGACGTGGTGGTCATGAGCGTGGGCCAGCTCAACCGCCCCCGCCTCCCTGACATTCCCGGAATGTCGGATTTCGAAGGCACCTCCTTCCACTCCGCGCGCTGGAACCACGATCACGACCTCACCGGCCGGCGCGTCGCCGTGATCGGGAACGGGTCGTCGGCGGCCCAGTTCATCCCGCGCGTCGCCGAGCAGGCCGGCCATCTGCACGTCTTCCAGCGCACGCCCAACTGGGTGATCCCGAAGCCGGACACCGCGTTCGGGCCGCTGGCCAGGCTCGCGTTCCGCTTCGTCCCCGGCCTCCAGCGCGTCTACCGCGAGTGGATCTACCGGTACGCCGAGGCCACTCTCTACCCCGCACTCGCCCAGGGGTGGAGCGCGGAGCTGCTCAAGAAGCGTGCCCTGCGGCACCTGCACGACCAGGTGCCCGACCCCGCGCTGCGGGCCAAGCTCACCCCCGACTACCCGCCGGGCTGCAAGCGGGTCGTCATCGACAGCACCTTCTATCCGGCACTGACCAGGGCCGATGTCGATGTCGTGACGGACGGGATCGTGCGGATCACGCCGAAGGGCATCGAGACCACCGAGGGCCGGTACGAGGCCGACACGATCGTTTACGCCACCGGCTTCAGGAGCACCGAGTTCCTGGCGCCGATGGAGGTCGTGGGCCGCGACGAACGGACGCTCGAGGAGCAGTGGAAGGGCGGGGCCGCGGCGTACCTGGGCATATCCATGCCGAACTTCCCGAACCTCTTCCTCCTGTACGGCCCCAACACGAACCTCGGCCACAACTCCATCGTGTTCATGATCGAGTGCCAGGTGCGGCATGTCATGTCCTGCCTGCCGCACCTGTCGGCCACCGGGCCGATGGAGGTGCGCCCCGAGGTCATGGCGGCGTGGCGCCGGCAGCTCGACGCGGCGATGACGCGGATGGTGTGGGGCGGCGGGTGCCAGAGCTGGTACAAGACGCCGGAGGGCCGCGTGACGAACAACTGGCCCGGCACCACCACGCTCTACCGCAAACTCACCTCCAGGCCTCCTGCTCCCGCCTACCGCCCCGTCCAGCCCGGGGGCATTGGAGCAGTCCGGCCCGCGCGATAACGTCCAACTCATGACCCTTTCCCTGCACCGGCGCGCGGTCGTGGCCGACACCCACAACGACCTGCTCATGGCCGTCTCCGCGCGGCCGCCTGAGCAGTGGGCCTCGTTCTTCCGCCAGAGGTGGCTGCCCCAGCTCATCGACGGCGGGGTGAATCTGCAGATCCTGCCGGTCTTCATCGACGACCAGTACCGGCCGGAGGGCGCGCTGCGGCAGACGCTGCGCATGATCGAGTGCGCGCACGTGCTGGCCGAGGGAAACTCTGACTACGTCCGCATCTGTCTGGACGCCGCCGACATCGACCGGGCAATCGACGAGGGCAAGATCGCACTGGTGATCGCGCTGGAGAGCATGCCGGGGATCGACGCGAACGTGGAGCTGATCTCTACCGTCCACCGGCTGGGCGTGCGGGTGGCGTCCATCGCCCACTTCGGCCGTACGCCGCTGGCCGACGGCAGCGGTGAGGACGCCACGGGCAGCGGCCTGACGTCCCACGGCGTGGCGGCGCTGCAGGAGATGGAGCGGCTCGGCATCGTCTTCGACATCTCCCATCTGGGAGCCTCCGGCGTGGCGCACGTCCTGGAGCTGGCCACCAAACCGGTCATGGCCACCCACTCCTCCGCCCGGGCGCTGCGCGACCACCACCGCAACCTCACCGACGACCAGCTTCGCGGGGTGGCCGCCACGGGCGGCGTGATCTGCGTCAACTTCCTGGCCCCCTTCCTCGCCGAGCGCGAGGAGGACATGACGCTCGACCGCCTGCTCGACCACATCGAGCACATCGCGTCCGTGGCCGGGATCGACCACGTCGGCCTGGGTCCGGACTTCATCCGGGAGGTCATGGACGACCTGACGCCGCCGTGCTGCGAGGGCGTCAACGCGAGAGGCGTCAACCCGAAGCTGGCCGTCGCCGGCCTGGAGGGGCCGTCGGGGCTGCCCATGGTCACCGAGGGCCTGGTCGCCCGCGGCGTCCCGGAGAAGGACGTCCTGAAGATCATCGGCGGCAACGTGCACCGCTTCCTGGGCGAACGACTGGTATGACCGCCGGCGGATCGAGGGCTACCCGGATCTCGTGCTCCCCGCGCCGCGAGTTGCGGGGGAAGCCTGTCCGCGTACCGGCGTCCCACTCGTCTGGTACGCACGAAAACCGGTCGGCGTCATCCCCCACTTCTAGGGATACGCACGCTCTGCGTCCCGTCCGACACTGACTGTGGCCGGACAGCACACCGGTCTCGACATCGCAGGAGGAGACATGGCGCCGACGACGCAGCAGGACAACTGGCGGTTCTGCAACAAGTGCTACTGCCTCTGGTGGAACGGCCGGCCCGACAACGGCCACTGCGCCGGGGGCGGCGCGCACGAGGGACACGGGAGCTGGAACTTCTACCTCCCGGCGAACCCGGCCGAGCACATCTAGCGCACATGATCGGCCGCGGACGGCAGCCGGCGAGCCGGCCTGCTCTCCGCGGCCAGGTGTGAGATCACCATCAAGTGCGGCGCCTGCCGCGCCCCCACCCCGCAGGCGCCAAAGTCGATTCGGTGGCCGGCCGGCCCTGTCGCACGAGTACAGCCGCGCAGGCGGCCGTCAGCTGGGCGGACAGCGATGCGGTGCAGACGATCGTGCCGGGAATGGCGCCCTCCCGGATCGGCGTCGGTCGGATCCTTGATTGCGGTCATTGGCTCGGGTGCCCGTCGTGGCGAATCGGCGTCATGCACGTGAAAGTTTCAGAGATCTCCGAAGCGTATTGCGTTCTCTGGCAAGCTCACGATTGCTCAAGAGCGCCTTGAGAACTTCGGGGCTCGTCGGAGACGGGCGGCGCTGCCATGATTTCTGGGATGTCCGTCGCGGATCCCAAAGGAGAGTCCATGGGCAAAGCTCGATCGTTGGCCGTCGCCGCCGCGCTGGCCGCTGGTCTGACAGTATCGGTGGGGGCCGCCCCTGCTCAGGCCGACAGCATCAGGTACGTCTACTACCTCTACTCCGACTGCCTCAATGGGGGGAACCTCGGCATCCAGTGGGGATGGTGGACCTCCTACAACTGTGTCTACACGGAAACCTACGGGCCGAAATGGGCATTGTGGGCCTGACCGTCCGCTGACGGCATTCCTTTTGCACGCCGTCCGCAATCAAGGCTGAGCCGGACGCTCTCAACGGGTCGGGTTGATTCCGTTGCGCGTCGAGTGGCGTCCGGTGCGATTCTCAGAGTTCCTTGTCTCTCCGTTGCATCCACCCACCTCGATCGCATTACAGCGGCCACCCGCCACGGGCCACGTACGGATGGCGCCGACCGGGGGGCCGTACGCCTACACGAGGGGGCCGAGCTTCCGCTCCGCGACGCAGCTGTTGGAGAACTGCCGGTGGAACGAGACGTCCTCGCCGTGCCAGTGGCCGGCGATGTCGACCGTCACCGGGTCCCAGATCATCGGGCACGGTCCGGGATCCACGTCGAGGTCCTCGACGTGCCCGTCCACCTCGCGCAGCGCGTCGCACGCCTCCACCGGTCGCGGATGGAGGCCCCCGTCCGGGTCGCAGGTGAGGGTCCTCGCGTACTCGCCGCCCGACGCCGGTCTGACGGTGATGAACAGCTCCGCGCCCGGCTCGTCGTCGTCGGCGGTGGCGGGCGGCGGGGCGAGGAACGGCGTCGCGCACAGTCCGAGCACGGCCAGCCCGCGAGCGGCGGTGAGCACGAGCGACATGGGAACCTCCGAGATCAACGGACATCCGATTGACTACTGAGAGTAGCCGCGAAGGCACCCGTAACGTGCTGCGCCCCGCCGTGCGTAAATGGAGGGGTGAGTGGTGGTTTGGTGATCAGGGAGTTGCGGGAGATCGACGAGTTCCAGGAGGTCTACCGGCTCTTCGACGACATCTGGCATCCCGCGCCGCACAACCCGCCCGTGACCATGGAGCTGATGATCGGCTTCGCGCACACGGGCAACTACGTCGTGGGCGCGTACGAGGCAGGCACGCTGGTGGGTGCCTCCGTCGGGTTCAGGGCGGCCGGCGGGGCGCTGCACTCGCACGTGACCGGCGCCGCCGTCGGGCGGGGCATCGGGTACGCGTTGAAGTCGCATCAGCGGGACTGGTGCCTGACGCGGGGGCTGGAGCGGATCACGTGGACGTTCGACCCGCTCGTACGCAGGAACGCCCGGTTCAACCTGGTCAAGCTGGGCGCCCTGCCGGAGGAGTACCTGGAGGACTTCTACGGGGACATGGCCGACGCGATCAACGAGGGGGACGCCTCAGACCGGTTGCTGGCGATGTGGCGGATAACCGAGCCCGAGCGGCGTGAGGAGCCGCCGCCCGGCGAGGTCCTGCTCGCCGGCGAGCGCGGGTGGCCGGTGACCAGGGCCGCGCGGGGCGACGCGGTGCTGGTGGGGACGCCGGCCGACGTCGAACGGCTGCGGCGGGAGGATCCGGCGGCGGCCAAGGCGTGGCGGCTGGCCGTACGCGAGGCCCTTGGCGGGTCGATGAAGGACGGCGGGCGGGTCGTGGGGTTCACCGACCGGGGCGAATACGTAGTAAAGCGAATTTACTAGCTATTCCACCAGCGTTTCATGTCTCTGTAATGTGGCGGTCAGGCAACACTGAGCAAGGAGATCCGCATGGCGGAGTACACCCCGACCGTTCCTGCGCGAGTCCTACCGTCCGTCACCGTCCGCGACCTGCCCGAACCTCCTCGATCTAAATGGCGCATCATCGGCCCTGGGCTGGTGGGCGCGGGGGTGGGGCTGGCGTCGGGCGAGTTCATCCTCTGGCCGTACATCGCCTCCCAAGTGGGGCTCATCTTCATCTGGGGAGCCGCGATCGGGATCATCACGCAGTGGTTCCTGAACATGGAGATCGAGCGCTACACGCTGGCCACCGGCGAGACCGCGCTCACCGGGTTCAGCCGGATGTGGAAACACTGGGGCCTGGTCTTCGTCGTGATGACGCTCTGCTCGAACCTCTGGCCGGGCTGGGTCACCACGTCCGCGACCATGGTGACGTACCTGACCGGGTCGGGTGCGGGCAGCGTGCGGTGGATCGCCATCGGCATGCTTCTCGTGATCGCGCTCGGCCTGACGCTGGCGCCGGTGATCTACACCATGCTCGAACGGGTCATCTTCGTGAAGATCGCCCTGGTGGTGACGCTGATCGTGGTCGCGGTCCTGTTCGCGATCAATGCCGACAGCTGGGTCGAGCTGGGCAAGGGCATGACGGTCGGGGCCAGGTTCCCCGTGCCGCCGCTGGAGTTCTCGGTGCTGATGGGCGCCATCGCGTACGCCGGCGCGGGCGGCGGCCAGAACCTCTGCCAGAGCAACTGGATCCGTGACAAGGGCTTCGGCATGGGCCAGTACGTGCCGCGCCTGGTCAGCCCCGTGACCGGCCAGGAGGAGGCGGCCGCTTCGACGGGCTTCCAGTTCCCGCCCACCAAGGAGAACCTCGCCCGGTGGAAGCAGTGGTGGCGCTTCGCGAACATCGAGCAGGCCTGGACGTTCGCCGTGGTGTCGTTCCTGACCATCGCGTTCATGTCGATGCTGGCCTACTCCACCGTGAACGGCCGGGAGGGGCTGGCCAACAGCATCCAGTTCCTGCAGGTCGAGGGCAAGGTGCTGCAGGACGTCGTCGCCCCGTGGTTCGGCGTGCTGTTCTGGGTGATCGGGGCGCTGGCCCTGTTCGCCTCGGCCATGGGCATCGTCGACTACACCTCGCGGCTGGCCTCCGACACGATCAAGACGGTCTACCTGCGTGACAAGCCCGTCTCGGTGAACCGGGTCTACTTCTACACGGTCTGGGCCATGGCCCTGATCGGGATCGCGGTCCTGCTGGCGGGCTTCGACCAGCCGCTCATCCTGCTGGTGTTCTCCGCGTGCTTCGCGGCCGTGATGATGTTCGTGTACTCGATCCTGCTGATCATCCTCAACCGGCGGTCGCTGCCCGAGGCCATCAAGGTGCGCTCGTACCGGCTGGGCGCGCTGGTGTGGTCGGTGGCCTTCTTCGGCGCGCTGACCGTGATGGTCGTCATCCAGCAGGCGCAGAAGCTCTTCGGCGGCTCGTGAGAAGAGCGCCGCATTGACCTCAACCGCACTTGAGGTAACAGACTCGGTCGCATGAACGTGATCGAGGTGACGAAGTTCGGTGGTCCCGAGGTGCTGGAGCTCCGGCAGGCGCCGGAGCCCCAGCCAGGTCCCGGCCAGGTGCTCATCGGCGTGTCCGTGGTGGACGTGATGTCGCTGGACGCCCAGTTGCGGACCGGGTGGGGGCGCGAGTGGTTCCCGAACGAGCCGCCGTTCGTACCTGGCACCGGCGTGGCCGGGCGGGTGCTGTCGGTGGGCGAAGGCGTGGATCCCGGGTGGGCAGGGCGGCGGGTGGCCGCGTTCCTCCCCGGCGGCGGCGGGTACGCCGAACAGGTCGTGACCGGCGCCGAGACGGTGGTCGAGGTGCCTGACGAGGTGCCCTTGTGGCGGGCGGCCTCGCTCATCCAGGTGGGACCCGCCGCGCTGAGCCTGGTGGAGGCGGCCGGGCTGACGGCCGGGACCCGCGTGCTGGTCACCGGGGCGGGAGGCGCGCTGGGACTGCCGATCGTGCGGCTCGCGAGCGCGGCCGGCGCCCACGTGACGGCCGCGGCCCACGGCGCGGCGAAGCGGCAGGCGGCCCTGGACATGGGAGCGGCGCAGGCCGTCGACTACGCCGAGCTCGGCGGGCGGTTCGACGTGGTGTTCGACGGGATCGGCGGGGAGGTCGGCGGCGCCGCGTACGAACTGGTCGAGCCCGGCGGGACGTTCTTCGCCTACGGCGCGCCCAGCGGTTCGACCGCCCAGATCCAGCCCGGGACCGCGCGGGTGGTCGGCATGGAGCAGGTCCAGTTCGCCCCGGACGAGTTCGGGCGGCTGGCCCGGAGAGTCATGGCGGATGACCGGCTCGCCACCGTCGTCGGGCTGGCCGTGCCGCTGGAGCGGGCGAGCGAGGCGCACGCGGCGCTGGACAGGCGCGAGCTGGTCGGCAAGGCACTCCTGCTCGTCACCGCCCAGGCCGCCCGCTATCGGGCCAACGGCGGCCCCGAGGTGCTGACGTTGGACGAGATCCCCCTCCCCCAGCCGGGCCCCGGACAGGTGCGGGTCGCGGTCAGGGCGGCCGGGGTGAACCCCATCGACTGGAAGCTCCGCCGCGGCGCCCCCGTCGACGGCCCCCGAGGCACCGGCCTCGAGCTGGCCGGGACGATCGACGCGATCGGCCCGGAGGTCACCGGGTGGCGGCTCGGCCAGCCGGTGTTCGGGCAGATCGAGTCGGGGGCGGCGGCCACGCACGCGATCGCCGACGCCGCCGCGCTGACGCCGAAGCCGGACGAGCTGACGTACGAGGAGGCCGCCGCGCTGCCGGTCGCCATCGAGACGGCCGAGCGCACGCTCCGTCTGCTCGGCCTCCAGCCAGGACAGACGCTGCTGATCCACGCGGTCGCGGGCGGCGTGGGGCTGGCCGCCGCGCAGCTCGCCATCGCCAGGGGAGCCAAGGTCGTCGGCACGGCGAGCGAACGCCACCACCCCTACCTCCGCGACCTCGGCGTCCACCCGGTCACCTACGGCGAGGGCCTGGAGGAGCGCCTGCAGGGGCCCGTCGACCGGGTGCTGGACGCCTCGGGCAGGGGCGAGCTGGAGCTGTCCGTGCGGCTCACCGGCGACCCGGCCAAGGTGGTCTCCATCGCGGACCCGGTCAACGCGGCGAAGCTGGGCGTACGGTTCTCGCGCGGCGGCACGAGAGGCCCCCTGCCGGCCCATGCGGTACGCATCCCGATCGCGGAGGTGTTCCCCTTGGAGCGGATCGCCGACGCGCACCGGCGCAGCGAGGAAGGCCACCTGCTCGGCAAGATCGTGGTGAACACGGAAGCAACCTTGCCGCGATAGCGGGCACACTGGTCTCCATGCTGGAAACCTCGGCCCGCCTGCTGAAGCTCCTCTCCCTCCTCCAAGCGCACCGGGAATGGACGGGCCCCGAGCTGTCCGCCCGGCTCGGGGTCTCCACCAGGACGATCCGTAACGACGTCGAGCGCCTGCGCTCGCTCGGCTATCCCGTGCACGCCACGCCGGGGGTCGCGGGCGGCTACCGGCTGGGCGCGGGGGCCGCGCTGCCGCCGCTGCTGCTCGACGACGAGGAGGCCGTCGCCGTCGCGGTCGGGCTCGGCAGGGCGGCGGGCGGCGGCGTGGAGGGCATCGAGGAGACCTCCGTACGCGCCCTGGCCAAGCTCGAGCAGGTGCTCCCGTCCCGGCTGCGCCGCCGGGTGAGCGCGCTCAACTCCTACACCGTGCAGATCCCCGGCAACGTCCCGTCGGTGCCGCCCGAGGTGCTGACCACGATCGCGAACGCGGCCCGCGACCACGAGCGGCTCCGCTTCGACTACACCGGCCACGAGGGTGAGACGACCGTGCGGAACGTGGAGCCGCACCGCCTGGTGCACCGGCGCGGTCGCTGGTACCTCGTGGGATACGACGTCGAGCGGCAGGGCTGGCGCACGTTCAGGGTGGACAGGGTGCGTCCGCGCACACCGGCCGGGCCCAGGTTCACCCCGCGCGAGCTGCCCGGGAACGGCGACGTGGCGACGTTCGTGGAGCGGGGCGTCAACACGGCGATGTGGCGCCACCGCGGCACGGTGCTGCTGCACGCCCCGGCCGGGCAGGTGAAGGCGCTGCCGCTGGGGCTGGAGGTGGAGCCGGTGGACGAGGCCACCTGCCTGCTCAGGCTGGGCGGCGACGACCTGGAGGGGATGGCCGTGTGGATCGGGATGGTCGGCGTGGACTTCGAGGTGCTCGACCCGCCGGAGCTGGCCGAGGCCGTGCTGAAGCTGTCCGAGCGCTACCGGCGGGCGGCGGGTCCCCGCCTTCACAGCTCCGACAGGTAGTCCTCCCGCACCTTGGTGCGCGACATCTTGCCCGTGGGCGTGCGCGGCAGCGGTGAGCGGTATTCGATCACCTTCGGATGCTTGAACCTGGCGATGCGCGGCCCGCAGTGCTCCAGCAGCTCGGCGGTGAGCTGCGGACCGGGCGTGACGCCTTCGGCGGGCTGGACGAGGGCGACCACGTTGTGGCCCCACTCCTCGTCGGGCACGCCGATGACGGCCACGTCCGCCACCGCCTGGTGCTCGAGCAGGGCGGCCTCGATCTCGGCGGGGTAGATGTTGACCCCGCCGGAGACGATCAGGTCGGTCCGCCGGTCGCACAGGAAGAGATAGCCGTCCTCGTCCATGAAGCCGATGTCACCCGGCGAATACCACTCCCCCAGCATGCTGGCCGCGGTCTTCTCCGGGTCCTTGTGGTACTCGAACGTGCCCATGCCGGACTTGACGTAGATCATGCCCGGCTCGCGGGGCGGCAGCTCCACGCCCGCCTCATCGACGATCTTGGCCTCGAACATGGGCACGGGCCTGCCCACGGTGCCCGGCCTGGCGAGCCACTCCTGCGGCTTGACCGCGAACGCGATGGCCGACTCGGTGGAGCCGTAGTACTCGTACAGCACCGGGCCCCACCAGTCCATGATCTGCTGCTTGACCGAGACCGGGCAGGCGGCGCCGGTGTGGATGACCTGGCGCAGGCTCGACACGTCGTACTTGGTCCTGACCTCCTCCGGCAGCTGCAGCATGCGGTGGAACATGGTCGGCACCATCATCGCGTTGGTCACCCGATGCCGCTCGATGAGCTCGAGGATGGTCACCGGGTCGAACTTGGGCGCGATGACCACGGTGTGCCCGAGGTGGAGCGCGAACTGGGTGTGCGCGCACGGCGCCGAGTGGTACATCGGCGAGGTCACGAGATGCACGTCGTCGCCCGGCCGCAGGTCCACGACCTCGCCGAGGAACCACCTGTACGCCGGGATCATCTGCTCGGGCACCATGCCGGACAGCGGCCGCTGCACGCCCTTGGGGAAGCCCGTGGTGCCGGAGGTGTACCACATGACCGCCCCGGACGTCCGCTCGCCGGGCGCGTCAGTGGGCTGCCCTTCGGCCAGCCCCGCCGTCCCGGTCTCCGCTCCCGGCACGGCGAAGCCGGGGCCGGTGACCACGAGTTTGGCGTCGCAGTCGTCCAGGATGTACGCCACCTCGGACGCCGTCAGATGCCAGTTGATCGGCACGTAGTAGAGGCCGATCTGCGCGGTCGCCGTGATCATGACGATGGCGTCGATGCCGTTGGGCAGCACGCCCGCCACCACGTCGCCGGCGACGAGCCCGCGCGCCCTGAGGCCGTGCGACACCTGGTTGACCCGGGCGAGCAGCTCGCCGTAGGACGTCTCCGTGCCGTCGGAGTCGATCAACGCACGGCGACCGGGATCGGCGGCGGCAATGGCGTAGAAGCCCGGCAACTGATCGACATCCATTAGAGCTCCAACAGCTGCGCGAGGCGGGCGCGGTGGATGCGGGGCGGGCCGAGCAGTACCTCGTCCGCTTTGGCCCGCTTGTAGTAGAGGTGCGCGTCGTGCTCCCAGGTGAAACCGACGCCGCCGTGCAGCAGCAGGTGGTCGCGGGCCACCTCGAAGCAGGCGCGGCCGACGTACGCCTGGGCGAGGGCGGCGGCCTCGGGCAGGTCGTCCGGCGATTCGTCGGCGGCCCAGGCCGCGTATCTGACGATGGACTCGGCCTGTTCGAGCTTGGCGTGCATGTCGGCGAGCTTGTGCTTGACGCCCTGGTACGAGCCTATGTACCGGCCGAACGCGACGCGGATCTTGGCGTAGGCCACGATGGCGTCCAGCGCCGCCCGCATCACGCCGAGTTGCTCGGCCGCCAGCGCGACGCACAGCCGGTCGCCGGCCTGCGGCGCCGGGCCCAGCACGCGGGCGGGCGCCCCCTCCAGCGCCACTCGCGCCTGGCCGCGCGTCAGGTCGAGCGTCTCCAGCGCGGTCCTGGTGACGCCGGGCCTGGCCAGCTCCACGGCCACGAGGACCATCTCCTCGCCGCTGCGCGCGGGCGCCACCAGCACGTCCGCCTCCATGCCGCTGAGCACCTGCGCCGGCGTGCCGCGCACGGTCGCGCCGTCGTGGTCGAGGGTGTCTCGGGCGAGCGTGGCCGTGATCCGGCCCTCGGCGATCGCGGCGAGCAGCTCCTTGTCGGGCGTGCCCGTCAGGGCGATCGTGGCGAAGGCGGTGGCCAGGAACGGCCCCGGCAGCAGTGCCGCGCCCGTCTCCTCCAGGGCGACCGCCAGCTCGGCCATGCCCGCGCCCGCGCCGCCGTACTCCTCGGGGATGATCAACCCTGACAGGCCGAGCTCGCCGTTGAGCCTGGCGTACACCTGCGGGTCGTAGCCGTCGCGCACCTTGGGCAGCGGCGAGGCGGTGCGCAGGAAGTCACGCACGGCGTCGCGGAGCTGCCGCTGCTCCTCATCGAGTACGAGCTTCACCCCTGCGTCCCCACCTTCAGCTCCTTGAACGGCACGTTCTTGTCCACCCTCGGCTCCGGCGGCAGGTTGAGCACGCGGTCGCCCACGATGTTACGCATGATCTCGTTGGTGCCGCCGCCCAGCGACATGGCGGGGGCCAGGGAGATCGCGTGCGCGAGCGGGTGGTCGCCCAGCACGGCCTCCGGCCCCACGAGCCGGGTGGCCAGGTCGGCCCGGAACATGGTCAGCTCGGCCAGCAGCAGCTTCGCCGCGCTGCCCCGCGCGCCGGGGAAGATCCCCGCCTCGGTCTCCTGCGCCAGCCGCTGGTTGAACAGCGCCAGGGCGCGGCTGCGGATGTGCAGCTCCACGAGCTCGTCGCGGACCAGCGGATCCTCGGTGTCGACCACCTGGCGCAGCGCCTCCAGCGCGGTCGGGTCGTCCTTCTCGCCGCCCATGCCGACGCCCGCCGAGATCGACAGCCGCTCGTGCAGCAGCGTCGTGACGGCCACGCTCCAGCCGTCGTTCACCTCGCCGACGCGGTGCTCGTCGGGGATGGGGACGTCGTCGAAGAAGATCTCGTTGAAGCTGGACCTGCCGCTCATGTCCTTGAGCGGCCTGACCGTCACCCCCGGGTGGTGCATGTCCACCACGAACATGGTCAGGCCCTTGTGCTTGGGCACGTCCACGTCGGTGCGGGCCAGCAGCAGGCCCCAGTCGGCGTGATGGGCGACCGAGGTCCACACCTTCTGCCCGTTGACGATCCAGTGGTCGCCGCGAGCTCCGTCGCGCTCGGCCTTCGTCTGCAGACTGGCCACGTCACTGCCGGCACCAGGCTCGGAGAACAGCTGGCACCAGATCTCCTCGCCGCGCAGCAGCGGCCTGAGGAACCGCTCGCGCTGCGCGTCGGTGCCCCGGTCGACCAGCGTCGGCCCGGTCATGCCGAGGCCGATCGAGAAGACGTACGTGGGGAGCGCGTAGCCCCGGGCCTCGGCGGCGAACGCGCGCTCCTCCGCCTGCGTCAGCCCCTGGCCGCCCCACTGCCGGGGCCAGGTGATGCCGGAGTAGCCGGCGTCGTGGAGCCTGGCCATGAACTCCTTGGCCCTGGCGATCGCGTCCGTCTCCGGCGCGTCGTCCGTCGGAGCGTTCTCCTGCAGCCAGGCCCTGGCGGCGCGCCGGTAGTCAGCAAGGTTCACATCGGCTCCTTGGCATCAGCGCCCACTTACTTTTGGCCCACTTACTCTAACCAGACCCCTGGAACGGCGCATAGAGCGCCGTTCTAGGGATCCATAGCGTGATTTGCCGTCGTATCTCCCATAATTGGAGATAGAGGCACGTACTGTGATCACCTGATTACGGGGGGATTGAGGTGATCGCACGGCTGGGTAAGTCCATTCGCGCGCGGCTGGCTCTGTGGGCCAGCGTCGCGATGGCTCTGCTGTGCCTGATGGCCGGCGCGGCCATCTTGTGGGTGGCACACGACGCGGCGACCGACATCCGTACGAGAGAGCTGGTCGCCACCTCACGGCGCCCGATCCACTGGATCAAGCAGTACGAGCTGACCCCCGTCGTCGACCTCCCCCTGAAGGGCGTCCAGGTCATCGGCCCGGCCGGGCAGGTGGCGGCCTCGACGCCCAACCTGGCCGGGTCGCCGCGCCTGTCCCGGACGCTGCCGGACCCAGTCAGGAGCGAACGGATCGACGAGGTGTGCGGCCTGCCGCAGTTCCACGGCGAGTGCCAGATCATGGTCGTCTCCCGCGTCGACCGGGCCGATGGCGCGTGGCTCGTCTATGCCTTCAACTCCACCGTGCCCTGGTACGTCAGCCCGGCCGCCATCGGATCCGCGGCCGGCATGTCCGTGCTGCTGGTCATGATCACCTGGTTCGGCGTGTCCAAGGTCGTGGCCAGGACACTCGCGCCGGTGAACGAGATCACCGAGCGGCTGATCGAGATCACCCAGCGTGAGGAGACCATGCGCGTGCCGGTCCCGGAGAACGCCGACGAGGTCAAGGCGCTCGCGGAGGCCGCCAACCGGATGCTGGCGCAGATGGAGGCCGCGATCGAGCAGCAGCGCAGGTTCGCCTCCGATGCCTCCCACGACCTGCGCAGCCCGATCACGGCCATGCGGGCCGAGCTCGAGGCGGCCATGCTCGCCCCTCAGGAGACCGATTGGTGCGACACCGGCAACAGGCTGATGGCCAGCCTCAACCGGCTGCAGAACATCGTCACCGACCTGCTGACGCTGGCCAAGCTCGACGCGGGCGCCCCCGCGGCGTTCGAACCCGTTGACCTGGCAGAGCTGGTCGCCGGCGAGACCACCAGGCCGCGCTCGAAGAAGGTCATCACGAGCCTGCAGCCCGGCGTGGTCGTCATGGGCGACCGGCTCAGGCTGGCGCGACTGCTGACGAACCTGCTGGACAACGCCGAGCGGCACGCCGACAGCACGATCCTCGTGACCGTGCGACGGAACGGCAAGGCCGTGCTGGAGGTCCTCGACGACGGCGCGGGCATCGCGCCCGAGCAGCGCGAGGTCGTCTTCAGGCGCTTCACCAGGCTGGACGCCTCGCGCAGCCGCGACGCCGGCGGCACCGGACTCGGCCTGTCGATCGCCCGCGAGATCGCCCGGCTCCACCAGGGCACTCTCAAGATCGAGGATTCGGACGTCGGGGCCCGCTTCGTTCTGCGCATACCGATACGGCAGGACTGAACCTGGGTATGACAGGCTTTTTGACCTTGTTCGAGCTACCGGAGGTGAGCTACGCGCTGTGTCATCAGGGTTCAGCCGATTAAGGCGCGAGGATTTACTCAAGACCGCCTGCGAGGTCATCGCAGAGCAGGGGTTCGGGCGTACCCGGACAATTGACATCGCAAGAGCTGCCGGCGTCAGTCAGGCGCTGCTCTTCTACCACTTCGAGACCAAGGAACGCCTTTTCGCCCAGGCTTTCACCTACGCCGCACGTCTGCATCTCAACGCGCTCGCCGACATCGAGCAGTCCACGGGCACGCCGCTCGAACGCCTGCGTACCCTGCTCAGGCTCTGCTCCCCGGCGATCCCCACCGAGGGATGGCGGCTGTGGATCGACGCGTGGTCCGAGGCGATGCGCAACGCGGAGGTCGAGGAGATCTCACGGCGCATCGACCACCAGGGCCGGATGCTCTTACGCGGGATCATCGAGGCCGGCGTGGCGTGCGGCGAGTTCAAGTGCGACGACTCCGACGACGCCACGTGGCGGATCCTCTCGCTCGTCGACGGGCTCGCGATCCAGACGCACGTGCACGCCAAGGTGCTGTCCAGGCGCCGGGTGAACGTGCTGATCCGGACGGCCGCCGCCGCCGAGCTCGGGATATCCCCCGAAAAGCTGTGACTCTTCCCCTTCCGGCGCTATTGGATGCTCCGTACAATTAGAGGGCGAGGAGAGGAGCACGCGATGGCATCGGCACCGCGCTCTACCGCCGCCCGCGAACGCGACCAGCAGGTCGCCGGCAGGGGCACCTACCATGCGGTCATCGAACGCCTCTCGAAGGCGTCGGTCGACAAGCACTGGGAGCCGTACCGGGACATCCCGTGGGACGACCCCGGGTTCCGGGTGGACCCGGCCGACCCGCGCTGGGAACTGCCCGAGGTCGACAAGCTGGGCGGCCACCCGTGGTACCGCAGCCGCCCGCCCGAGATGCGCGCGGCGATCGGGCTGTGGCGGGTGGCCACGGCCATGAAGATCGGGCTGCAGTTCGAGAACCTGCTCAAGCGCGGGCTGCTCAACTACGCCTACCGGCTGCCGAACGGGTCACCGGAGTTCCGGTACGTCTACCACGAGACGATCGAAGAGGGACATCACGGGATGATGTTCCAGGAGTTCGTGAACCGTACCCGGATGCCGATCCGGGGGATGCCGGGGCCGCTGTCCGTGATCGCGCAGGTGGCGCCGTGGATACCGCTGGTCTCGACCGAGCTGTTCTTCGTGTTCGTGCTGGGCGGCGAGGATCCGATCGATCACGTGCAGCGCAAGGTGCTGAAGGACGGGCGGGCGCACCATCCGCTGGAAGAGACCATCATGCGGATCCACATCGCGGAGGAGGCCCGGCACATCTCCTTCGCCCGGCATTACCTGCGTGACCGGGTGCCCCGGATGCCCGCGTACCGGCGGCTCATGCTGGGCGTGCTGGCCCCGATCGTCCTGGGGGTGATGGCGCGGATCATGCTGGCCCCACCAGGGCCGATGATCAGGCGCTTCCGGATCCCCGCCCACGTGGTCGCCGAGGTCTACCTGCGCAATCCCGCGGCCAAGCGGGAGATTCGGGACTCGGTGGCCAGGACGCGGGAGCTGTGCGCCGAGATCGGGCTGATCAACGCGTTCACCGGGCGGATCTGGCGGGCCATGGGCATCTAGCCCGCGCTCTGCTTCCGCGGGCCTACTTCTGCGGGCCTATTCTGCGGGCCTATTCTGCGGGCCTACTTCTGCGGGCCTACTTCTGCGGGCCTACTTCTGGGGGCGCCGGGCGATCAGCACCTCGGTGACCGCCACGTGCTCCCATCTGCCTGTGCGGTTGAGCCCGGCCAGCGCCTTCCTGGCCGCCTCCTTGAACGACTCCACCCGGGTGCCGAGGCGGGCGGGGGCCGTGTAGGAGTAGGAGAGCTGCAGGCCGATGACGGCGTTCAGGTCGTACACCAGGCGGTCCTCGTACATGGTGGAGTCCATGTCGCTGAACGGCGAGACGGCCAGGACGTCGTGGGGGTGCTCCCCCGTGGCCTGGTAGGAGTTGCTCGCCGTGAACGTGTTCACGTCGAACTCGTCACGCACCCGCCGCATGGCGGGCTCCCACGGCTCCTCCTGAGGATCGCGGGTGGGGCCGACGATCGCCACGACGCCGCCGGGCGGCAGCAGCTCGTCCAGCTCGGCCAGCACCGTACGGCGGTCCATCCAGTGGAACGACCTGCCCATGACGATGTGGTCGAACGCCGGCAGCTCGCGCAGCCTGGTGGAGTCGCCCCGGATCCAGCGGACGTTCGGGACGTCCGCCGCCAGCCGCCTGCCCTCCGCCAGCATCTCCTCGTCGGGATCGACCGCGAGGACCTCCCGCACGCTCCGCGCGAGGGGGATCGCGATCGTGCCGGGGCCGCAGCCGAGGTCGAGCACGGTGCTGTCGCGGCCGAACGTCATGGCCAGGTGCTCAATGGCGGGGTCGCCGTGGCCGGATCGGTATTTCGCGTAGTAGGGGGCCGCGCCGCCGAACAGGTCCTTCATGAATGGGACCATATACAGGTTCGTTGTCTTCGTTGGAAGGTTCTGACCCTTGAGGCGGCTACTCACGATCCTCCTGCTCGCCTTCGCCACCGCCTGGCTGGCGGCGCCCGCGGCCCAGGCACACAACGTGCTGGTCAGCAGCGACCCCAAGGACGGGGCCACGCTGTCGGCCGCGCCCTCGACGGTGACGCTGGTGTTCGACCAGGCGGTGCGTCAGGGGTACGCCCAGGTGGGCGTGACGGGCGCGGACGGGTCCTCATGGGCGGACGGGTCCGCCGTGGTGGCGGCCGAGCGGGTCTCCGTACGGGTCAAGCCGCTGCCGGCCGGAGGGTCGTACGTGGTGGGCTACCGGATCCTGTCGTCCGACGGCCACCCGGTCACCGGCAAGATCACCTTCACCCTCGCCCCCGGCGCCGCCGGGGCTCCGGCCGCCGCCGCCACCACCGGGCAGGCGGCTCAGGGCACCAGCGCGGAGGCCGCCGAGGCGGCCGCCAACGGCGGGGCGGGCATGGCGGTGGTGTGGATCGTGGGCGCGCTGCTACTGCTGGCGGCGGGCACGGCCGTGGCCCTGCGCCGCTCCGGCCCGTCCCCCACCCCGTCCCCCACCCCGGCCGCCCAGCCCGACTCGGACCCGCACCCCACCGAGGACTCGGAGCCCGCCTCCGGCACCGAAGGAGTGCGGGCGTGAGCCTTTCCGCGCCTCCCGTCCCCCGGCAGCGGATCGGCGGTCGGCTGGTGGTCGGGGCGTTCGGCGTGTGCGCCGTCGTCTCCGCCGTGGCGGCGAGCTCGTTCGCCGCGCAGCAGACCGTGCCCGGCATCCCCATGCCGGGCCCGCTGGTCTCCGTCGGGCTGCCCGTCGTCCGCGTGCTGCTCGACCTGTCGGCCGTCGCCGTGGTCGGCCTGAGCCTGCTGCCCAAGCTGCTCGGGTTCGACGATCCGGAGCGTACGGAGCCCGTCATGCTCAGGGTGCGGCCGCTGGCGGTGATCGCCGCCTGGGCGTGGGCGATCTGCGCGCTGCTCACCATCGTGTTCCAGACGGCCGAGCTCAACCCGGGCCGCGTGCCGACGTTCGGGATGATCACCGCGTACGTCGAGGACGTCGGCACCGGCCAGGGCCTGCTGTTCAGCGCGGCGTGCGCGCTCGCGGCGGCGGGCATCGGGCTGATGGCCGTGCGGTTCGGCGAGAAGGTGCCCGCCGAGCTGCGGGTGATCGTGGGGCTGTTCGGGCTGCTGCCCATCCCCGTCACCGGGCACGCCGTGAACTCCGTCTGGCACGACCCCATCATGATCTCGATGGAGATCCACGTGATGGGCGCGGCGGCGTGGGCGGGCGGGCTGGCGGCGACGGCCGTGTTCGTGGCGCCGCACGGCGACCTGCTGGCCCGGGTGCTGCCCAGGTTCTCCAGGATCGCCACCGTCTGCCTGCTCATGGTGGGCCTGTCCGGGCTGATCACCGGGCTCGGCACGATGGCGCTCACCCCCGGCGTGACGCTCCCCGACTCGGTCCTGACCAGCCACTACGGCGTGCTGGTGCTGGTCAAGACGGCGCTGGTGGCGGCCCTGGTGCCGCTGGCCGCGCACATCCGCTTCCGCCTGATGCCGGCCGTGCGCCGGGGGCGGGCCACCGCCCTGGTGGGATGGGCGGCGGCCGAGGTGGGAGTGATGGGACTGGCCTACGGCGTGGCTGTCGCGATCACCCGGGCCTCCATCGTCTGATGTCCGCGCTTGTCCGCGATCCACTCCACGGCCAGCCAGACGATCAGCAGGCCGAGCCCTGCCCAGACGGCCGACGACATGGCCTGCGGGGGCGCGCCGAGCAGCCCTTCCTGGCCCTTGATCGCGCCG
The DNA here is from genome assembly GCF_039535785.1 of Nonomuraea helvata. Lineage (NCBI taxonomy): Bacteria > Bacillati > Actinomycetota > Actinomycetes > Streptosporangiales > Streptosporangiaceae > Nonomuraea > Nonomuraea helvata. Next base: position 104,424 of record NZ_BAAAXV010000011.1, on the reverse strand, counting down.
TACACGCCGCCCATGATCGCGTTCTGCGCCGCCAGCGCGCCGTAGACGGCGGCCGTCCCGCCGATCGACCCCAGCACGGCCCGTACGTAGGGCATCCGCACCAGGAACGCGAGGTCAACCAGGAGCCCCGCGACGACCAGGAAGAACGGCACCGCCGACGGCGGGAACCCGGTGACCGTCAGCAGCGGCCAGATCACCGTGCGGAAGCCCACGTAGCCGGCCGCCACCAGGGTCGCGGCGCCGAACCTGCCGATCATCAGCCTGGCCACCACCAGCACCGCCAGCCCGACGACCACCGCGTAGACGGGATAGAGGTAGTCGGGCACCGGCAGGGAGAAGCCCACCATCATGGTACGGTCCACCGGCCGCCCCATCTGGTCGGCCGCGAACCGCAGCAGGATCGGCTCGGCGTAGGTCGCGTGGTTGTCCCAGGCGCCGATCGACAGGGTGCCGTACTCCTGGTGCTGCTCGGGGAAGTGCACGTTCTCCAGGAAGAACGCGAAGAACGCGCCCAGCACCACGGTCCGCTCCCTGCCCGGGGGCGCGCCCATGAACCAGCCGCGGATCACGCCCGCGATCATGAAGAACGTGCCGAGGTAGAGCATGATGTGCGACGGGCTCCATGACGTGATGTCGAGCCCGTTGACGCGATGGTTGATCAGGTCGAGCGGCACGGCGACGAGGAAGATCCCGGTCCCCCACTGGATCAGCCGGAGCGCCGCCTTGTCCACGCCGTAGCCCGTGTAGCCGTGGATCACGGTCAGGGCGAGGGCGACGGCCGTGCCGGCGGAGTTGAGCAGGTGGGGCGGGGCGAGATCGTCGCGCAGCCACTTGAAGTGCCACGAGACGTCCCACGCCGAGCCGAGCAGCTTGAGCGTGAGCGCCACCAGCCAGCCGAAATAGAGCACCCTGAACAGGTCCTGCGGCGTCTCGCGCCCCGCCTGACCTCTGGTCCAGTACGGCAGTGCCCAGGCGGCGGCCTTCTTGAACGATGCTGGAGACTTCACGGGAGTGCATCTTACGGTTCCGCGCGTTGCGCCGTTGCTCGGGCAATGCAGGGCTATGTCATCGAAGATCCGCTCTACGCCGACGCTCGCAGGGAGTAGACGAGCGGGATCCTGGGGGCGCCCTCCGGGAACCGGTATATCCCCTCGCTCGCGACCAGGCCGGCGAAGCGCCGGAAGAAGGTGTGGTCGTGCTCATGCAGGAACTCCACCCGCAGCCCGGCCGCCGTCACCGCGCTGACCACCTCGCCCAGGCCGTGCTGGAACTGCACGGAGGTCTGGTGTTCGAGGACCTCGCTGCCGGTGTAGGTGTGCGGGTACTCCCAGACGTGGGGTCCCTTCTCGAAGTAGTCATGGGTGACGGTGGTGCCCGTCTCGTCGTCCAGGATGTCGGCGTACGGGTGCAGCTCTGCGAGGTAGAGGAACCCGCCCGGCTTGAGCAGGCGGGCCACGGTCCGGGCCCAGCGGGTGAGGTCGGGCAGCCACACCAGCGCGCCGATGCCGGTGTAGACGATGTCGTACGTGGCCCCGCCGAGCGCCTCGACCGCGTCGTAGACGTCGGCGGTGACGAACCGGGCGGGGATGCCGCATTCGGCGGCGATGCCCCTGGCCTGCTCGATGGCGGCCTCCGAGAAGTCGAGGCCGGTCACCTCGGCGCCGAGCCTGGCCCAGGAGAGGGTGTCCAGGCCGAAGTGGCACTGCAGGTGCACCAGGCTGCGGCCGGACACGTCGCCGACCTCGTCCCGCTCGAACGACCTGATCACGATCTTGCCCGCCTTGAAGCCTTCGACGTCGTAGAAGTCGCTGGCGATGTGGATGGGGACCCGCGCGTTCCAGTTGGCCCGATTGACGTCCAGATAGTCCATGAAGGGAGCGTAGGCGGGCTCCTGATCTTACCGCCGCTGGTTTTCCGGCCGGGGCCGCCGATCTCAGGGATCTCTCAGGGTGCGGAAAGTAGGCTCACCGTCATGAAGCGTGTGGCCGCGCTGGTTGCGGCACTCGCCCTCATCGGGGTGACGGCGTGGCTGGTGTGGCCGTCGGCTCCTGCGGTGCGGGCCCAGGACCAGAGGATAACCGTCGTCGACGGACCCGCCGACGACCAACGGGTGGAGCTCGATACGAGCTTCTTCCCGCCCCCGGGGGGCGGGAAGGCGCCGGCCGTGCTGATCGCCCACGGTTTCGGCGGCAGCAAGCAGAGCGTGCGGGAGCAGGCCCTCCGCGTCGCCCGGCAGGGCTACGCGGTGCTGACCTGGTCGGCGCGCGGCTTCGGCCGTTCGACCGGCGAGATCGCGCTCAACTCCCCCGACTACGAGGTCAAGGACGTCAAGCAGCTGATCGACTGGCTGGCCAAGCGGCCGGAGGTCCAGCTCGACGCCGCGAACGACCCGCGCGTGGGCATCGCGGGCGGCTCGTACGGCGGCGCCATCGCGCTGATGACGGCGGCCCTGGACCAGCGGGTCGACGCGATCGTGCCCCAGATCACCTGGTCCGACCTGTCCGACGCGCTCTTCCCCAACGCGGCCCCCGCCGGGGCCACGACCGCCACGAGCGGGGTCTTCAAGCGCATGTGGGCAGGGATCTTCTTCGGCCAGGGCGTCTCCCTGGACACCTTCGCGCTGCAGGGGCAGCGGCAGGCCGCCGCCGGGCCGTTGACCCCTGAGCAGGCGCGCTGCGGCCGGTTCCTGCCCGCCATCTGCGACGTCTACCAGCAGGTCGCCAAGGACGGCCGGGCCACGCCCGAGGCCGTCGACCTTCTGCGCAAGTCGAGCCCGATCACCGTGGCCGGCCGGATCAAGGCGCCGACCCTGCTCATCCAGGGCCAGCGCGACTCGCTGTTCCCCTTGGGCCACGCCGACGCCACCGCCAAGGCGATCGCCGCGACGGGCACCCCGGTGAGCCTGGCCTGGTTCGACGGCGGGCACGACGGCGGCAACGGCGAGGCCGACTGGGTGTCCGAGCAGTCCTCGGCCTGGTTCGCGCGCTATCTCAAGGGCGACAAGTCGGCTCCGGCGGTGAGCCCGTTCACGGTCACCCGTGACGGCGGCCGTGACCCCGGCACCCGCCAGCGCGTCCGCCTGCACCCGGAGGCCGGCTCCTACCCCGGCCTGGGGGGCACCGACACCACCACCGTGCAGCTGAACGGCCCCGAGCAGAACGTCGTCAACCCGCCGGGCGGCTCGCCCGCCTCGATCTCGACGGTGCCCGGCGTCGGCGGCCTGCTGACCGGCGGCGGCCAGGGCGGCGCCGGCGTGTCGATCGACATGCCTGGTCAGAGCGCCGCGTTCGAGTCGCGGCCGCTCACCACCCCGCTCCAGCTCACCGGCAGCTCCACGGTCAGGATCAAGGTGTCGGGCAAGGGCGACGCGACGCTGTTCGCCAAGCTCTACGACGTGGCCGACGGCACCCAGTTGCCGATCCTGCCCGCCGGGCTGGTGGCGCCGATCAGGGTGACCATCCCCGACGGCGCGGGCAGCGTGGCGGCCACGGTCACCCTGCCCGCCGTCGACTACCGCTTCGCCGCGGGCCACCGGCTCCGCCTGGTGGTGACCACGACGGACATGGGCTACGCGACCCCCGCCGCGCCGGCCACGTACCAGGTCTCACTCGCCTCTCCCGCGCTGGCCGTGCCGACGGTGCGCACGCTCGCCGCTCCCCCGACCGGGGTGGCGTGGTGGGTGTGGGCCATGCCGCTGGCCGCCCTGGTCGTCGCCGCCGTCCTGCTGGTCACCGGCCGCCGCACCCGGGCACCCCTCGCTCCGGTGACCGACGGGCAGCCGCAGCCGGGCCGGGCGATCGGCGACAAGGACGTCCCGCTGGAGATCACGGGGCTGACCAAGGCGTACCGGAACGGTGAGCTGGCCGTCGACGGGCTGTCGTTCCGCGTCGAGCAGGGCCAGGTCCTCGGCCTCCTGGGGCCGAACGGCGCGGGCAAGACGACCACCATGCGCATGATGATGGGCCTCATCCAGCCGGACGGCGGCGAGATCCGCATCTTCGGCGACCTCGTCACGCCCGGGGCGCCCGTGCTGTCCAGGCTGGGGTCCTTCGTCGAGGGGCCCGGGTTCCTGCCGCACCTGTCCGGGCGGGACAACATCAAGCTGTACTGGGCCGCCACCGGGCGACCGGCCGCCGACGCGCACTTCGACGAGGCGCTGGAGATCGCCGGCCTCGGCAAGGCCCTGGACCGGGCCGTCCGCACGTACTCGCAGGGCATGCGCCAGCGGCTCGCCATCGCCCAGGCCATGCTGGGGCTGCCGGACCTGCTGGTGCTCGACGAGCCCACGAACGGGCTCGACCCGCCCCAGATCCGGGAGATGCGCGAGGTGCTCAAGCGCTACGCGCGCGACGGCCGTACCGTGATCGTCTCCAGCCACATGCTCGCCGAGGTGGAGCAGACCTGCAGCCACGTGGTGGTCATGCACCGGGGACGGCTGGTCTCCACCGGCCCGGTGTCGCAGCTGCTCACGGCGGCCACGATCGCCGGGAACGGGAACGGGCACGGGCCGCGCCTGGAAGACGTGTTCCTCGACCTCATCGGAGACAAGTCATGACCGCCGCCACGGGCTACGCGGCCCACCGCACGCTGCCGCTGCGCGTGGAGATCGTCAGGCAGTTCAAGCGGCGGCGGACGGTGGTCATGTTCGGGCTGCTGCTGGCGCTGCCGTGGATCCTGGTGATCGCGTTCCAGTTCGGGCCGGAGCCCAGCGAGCAGGAGCGGTCGTCGCTGCGCATCTACGACCTGGCGGCGGCGAGCGGCCTGAACTTCGCCGCCTTCGTCCTGTCGCTGTCGGCCAGTTTCCTGCTGGTGGTGGCGGTCGCGCTGTTCTGCGGCGACACCGTGGCGAGCGAGGCCAACTGGTCGTCACTGCGTTACCTGCTGGCCGCGCCGGTCCCCCGCGACCGGCTGCTGCGGCAGAAGCTGATCGTGGCGCTGGGCTACTCGGCCGCGGCGGTGATCTGCCTGCCGCTGATGGCGCTGCTCGCGGGGACGCTGGCCTTCGGCTGGAACGACATCCAGGTGCCCGGCACGGGCGAGACGATCCCGGCGCTGGACGTGCTGCCGCGCTTCGGCATCGTCATCGGGTACGCCCTCGTCAGCCAGCTCGTGGTGGCCGCCCTGGCCTTTCTGATCTCCACCATGACCGACTCGCCGCTGGGCGCGGTGGGCGGCGCGGTCGGCCTCTGGATCGTCTCCAACATCCTGCAGGCCGTCGAGGCGCTCGGGGGGTTGCGCGAGTTCCTGCCCACGTTCTGGAACAACGCCTGGCTCGACGCCCTGGCGCCGGAGCTGGACTGGAGCGGCATGACCAAGGGCGCGGCGGTGTCGGTGACGTACGCGGCCATCCTCATCGCGATCGCCTTCCGGCGGTTCCGGCGCAAGGACGTGGTGAGCTAGACCCAGGGCTTCTGCTCAGGCGTCCGACGGCTTCACGGTGTCGCGGTCCATGCCCGGCGGGAGGAACCGGGCGATGCACACCTGATACAGGCCGGCCCCGATGACCCCGCCGATCAGCGGGCCCACGATCGGCACCCAGAAGTACAGGCCGCCGCGCTGGTCTCGCCACGCGGTGCCGTACCCGGTGATGAAGCTCGCCAGGCGCGGCCCGAAGTCGCGCGCCGGGTTGATCGCGTAACCGGCGTCGGCGCCGAAGGCCATGCCGATGCCGACGATGAGCAGGCCGATGACGACGGGGCCGAGGTTGGCGCTGGGGGCCATGTTGGCGGTGTCCGACAGGGCGAAAATGACGAAGAGGAGGATGGCGGTGCCGATGATCTGGTCGCGGAGCGCGCCCAGCTGGGTCACCGGCAGCGTGCCGTTGCCCGGCAGGGTGGAGAAGACGCCCTGGGTCTTGATCGTGTGCCCGGGGTCCACCATGGCCAGCGCCTCGGTGTAGTTCCACCGCACGATGAGCGCCCCGGCGAAGGCCCCGGCCGTCTGCGCCAGCGCGAACGGGACGACCTTGCCCCAGTCGAACCCGCGGAAGACCGCGAACCCCAGCGTGACGGCCGGATTGAGGTGCGCGCCCGTGGTCCGGCCCGCCACGTAGACGCCGAGCGCGACCCCGATCCCCCAGGCCCAGGCGATGCTGTCGTGGTCGCCGAGCTTGGCGGCGACCACCTGCGCGACCACGCCGACGCCGAACAGGATGAGCACCATGGTCCCGGCGAACTCGGCGACCAGCTCACCGGCCAGCCGCAACTGCTGGGGACGTTCGGCCACCCGATCCTCCTTGCGCACGTGATCGTGGTCTGCCATTCCCCCAATTCCGGGAACGCATACCGATCGTGCGCTAAGCGTCACGCAAAGTGACGCACGAAGGTCACCAGGCTCGTCCCGGGGCCGTTGTAGCCGGGCACCGGGTCGCCGGCCTCGAACCCCATGCGGCGGTGGAACGCGATGGACGCCTGATTGACGGGCGCGGTGATGGCTTTCACGACGCGCCGGTCGTGCCGGCGGGCCAGCTCGAAGAAGCGCTCGTACATGGTGCGGGCGACGCCGGCGTGCCTGGCCTCGGGCGAGACGCCGACGAAGTGGATGTACGCCTCGTCCGGCTCCGAGGGGGAGAGGAAGCCGATCAGGAACCCCGCCATGCCCGCCGGGCTCTCCGCGATCAGGCTCGTCCGGTGGAAGTGATCGAGGAAGAGCCTGGGCAGGGACGGCAGGACCGGGCGGCCCCACCAGTCGTCGACGACGGCGGCTATGGCGTCGTAGTCGGCGGGGGTGGCGGTGCGCAGGACGTGCTCGGGGGATCGTGTCATGGTCGCCCGGGGGGCCTAGGCCCAGTGCGGGGGCTTGTTGTCCAGGTAGAAGGCGTCCGGGTCGGCCTCGCGCCAGTCGCCCCAGCCCTCGTCCGTGTCGTCCGCCGTCTGCTCCGGTAGAAATTCGCTCACGCCCAACATGCTACCCAGGCGCACAAACCTGCACCGAGCGTGTTCACAGGTCCAAAGACAGGCGATTGCTGCGGCGGTACGATGCGAAGGCAGGTGTCGCCTACCCCCCGTGAGGCTGCCCATGTCCACCCCGACAGGCTGGCGGCGAGAAGGCAATCTGCCGGCGGAGCTCACCAGCTTCGTGGGCCGGACGCGTCTCCTCGCCACCCTCAAACGGCACCTCAGCGAGTCCCGCCTGGTGACCGTGACGGGCATCGGGGGTGTCGGCAAGTCCCGCACGGTGCTGCGGCTGGCGCATCAGGTGCGCTCGCATTATCCCGACGGCGTGTGGTTCGCCGATCTCGGGCGGCTGCAGGACGCGGGCATGGTCAAGCAGACCATCGCCTCCGCGCTCGGCATCGCCGACCAGTCCTCGCGCGCGGAGTCGGAGTCGCTGGCCGAGTGGGTGGGCGAGCGCGACATGCTGCTCATCATCGACACCTGCGAGCACCTGGTGTCCGGGTGCGCCGAGCTGGTCCACGAGCTGCTGGAGGCGGCGCCCAACCTGAAGGTGCTGGCCACCAGCCGGCAGTCGCTGAACCTGCCGTACGAGCACGTCATGCCGGTGCCGCCGCTTCAGGTGCCGGGCGACGACCCGGGCGAGAGCCTGTTCACGAACGAGTCCGTGCAGCTGTTCGCGGCGCGGGCCGGGGCCAGCGTGCCGGACTTCGTGCTCGACGAGAACAACATCGGCCCCGTGGCCGAGCTGTGCCGCAGGCTCGACGGGATCCCGCTCGCGATCGAGCTGGCGGCCGTTCGGCTGCGGGCGCTGTCCGTGGAGCAGATACTCGGGCTGCTGGCCGACCGGTTCAGCCTGCTGGCGGGCGCGAGCCGGACGGCGCTGCCGAGGCACCAGACGCTGCGGGCGGCCATCGGGTGGAGTCACGAGCTGTGCGAGCCCGCGGAACGGCTGCTGTGGGCGCGCCTGTCGGTGTTCGCGGGCGACTTCGAGCTGGACGCGGCCCGGTTCGTCTGCTCTGACGGGCGCCTGTCAGCCGAGCGCATCACCGAGCTCATCTCGAACCTGGTCGAGAAGTCCGTCCTGCTGATCAGGAACCACGAAGCCGGTTTGCGCTACAAGCTGATCGACACCCTGGCCGAGTACGGCGAGGAGTGGCTCGACAAGCTCGGGCAGACCGAGCAGATGCGCCAGCGGCATCTGGAGTACTACCTCAGCCTGGCCAAGCGCGGTGAGGAGGCCTGGTCGGGGCCGCGGCAGATCTACTGGTTCGTCCGCATGCGCCAGGAGCACCACAACGTCCGGATCGCCCTCGATTACGCTCTGAAGACGCCAGGCAAGCAGTCGCTGGCCCTGACGCTGCTGTCGTCCCTCTGGTTCATGTGGGTCTGCTGCGGATTCGCCCGCGAGGGGCGTCTCTACCTCGAGCGGGCGCTGGAAGCCAACCCCGGCCCGAGCAGAGAACGGTGCAAGGCGCTCTGGGTGCTCGCCTACGTGCGCAACTCCCAGGGCGACAGCGTCGGAGGCCAATCGGCCGCGGAGAAGTGCAGCTCCGAGGCCGTCCAGGTGGGCGACTCCCGGGCAGTGATCCTGGCCTCCAAGATGCAGGGCACCGCGGCCATGCTCCAGGGCGACATGCAGAAGGCGAGCGCGCTGCTGGGCGTGGCGATCGAGTTCAACACCGACAACAAGGAGCTCAACCCCGGCCTGCTGCCCGCCATCGTCGAATTGTCCATCGTGCTGACCGCCCAGGGGGAGTTCTACGAAGCCGAGTCGCTGCTGCAGGACTGCCTGCTGGTATGCAGGGAGCGCGGCGAGCTCTGGTTGAGCTCGCACGCGCAGTGGGCGCTGGCGGGCGCCAAGCTCGCGACCAACCGGCCCGAGGAGGCGCTGCAGAGCGTCAGGGAGGGGCTGCGCATCAAACTGCACTTCCACGACACTCTCGGTACCTTGCTGGCGCTGGAGTCCGCGGCACGGATCTTCGTGACCCTGGACCGGCTACCGCAGGCCGCCCGGCTGCTGGGGGCGCTGCAGCAGAATTGGAGATCGGCCGGCCTGCCGCAGTTGGGCGCGCCGTTCCTGTCCGACGACCACAACGCGTGCATCAGAGAGTGCGTGCGGCGGATGGGTGAGCTCGCCTACAAGAGCGCTTTCGAAGAGGGCGCCCGGTTCGACCTCGAGGAGGCGTCCGCGCTCGCGCTGGGCGAGCTGGACGCCCTCGACAGCAAATGACCTGGGGCCTCAGCCGGCCTGCGGCCAGCGGGTGTCGTCCGGCCAGGCGTGCACGAAGCGTGCGCTGCCGAACGAGAACTCGATGTGGCCGCGGACCCAGTGTTCGAGACCGCGCACATAGTTGAGCACCGGCGGCGGAGCCCACCTCATCATGGCCGCGCGCCGGTCGACGAACGCGGCGATCGCCTCGTCGTGCATGCGGGCGACCTCGAGCAGCGCGTCCTGCAGGGAGAGCGACTTGTGGGTCGCCAGCACGGTCACGAGGTTGTGCCGGGCCTTGTCGGCGCGGCGCTCCTTGGCATACGAGAGCAGGTCGTTGTCCCAGCCGACGAGGTCGCATGCCAGGTCGGAGAGGGCGCGCACGTCGGGGTGGTACCAGTCCTCGGTCTCGATCCGGTAGCCGCCGCCGATGTCGATGAGCGCGAAGCAGGTGTACGTGGCGCCGGTGGTGCGGCGCATCAGGAGATAATCCTCGGGAGTCGGGATCAGATCGGCCTCGCGGTTCGCCGCCTCCCAGATCTGGGCGAATAAGTACTCCTTCACCGCGCTCCTCCACCGGTCCAGCTGTTCGGGGGTGGCTATCGCGGAGATGCGGTCCATGAGCTGCTTGAGGGCGAGGCCGAACGCGTCGCCGGGCTCCGGGCCTCTGTTTCCCTCGAGGCTCTCCAGGAGCGACGGCAGCGCGCGGGCGACCGCGGCGGTCCGACGGCCCATGAGCTCGCTCTCGCAGAACCCGTCGTCGAAGGCCCAGAGCCAGAAGTACCAGTCGGTGATCAGCCGGAGACTGTCGCGCGGAACGGTGGGGTTGGTCCGTGCCGGAAGGTGGCCGAGCTCCGAGCGGCTGAAGTGTTCGATGGAGTCGGCGCTGGGAAGCATGTTGGAGGCGGCCACCCATGCCTGACTCTCCACGGTGACCTCCGCCGCATGGACGTTGATCTCATTGGGGAACGGGCACGGCAGCGGAGGAATGTGGAGTGGTCGCCTACTGAAGGGGTGCGCAGAATTCACCACGTCCCCAGCATGACTACAGACTGCCCGTAAGGCCACAGTCGACAACTTCAATACCATTGAAGCTTATTTCATATTATGAATCACGATGCCGTGAACCACTGGATAAATTGGTCATTTGCGAACATTCGCGCCGTGTCCAAAGCCGACGGCGCACCCGCGTTCGGATCGGCGCCCGCGTCCAGCAGCGCTCTGACCACTGCGGACTCCTTCTTGAAGACCGCGCCCGCGAGCGGTGTCTGCCCGCGGCCGTTGATCACGTTGGGATCGGCGCCGCACGTGACAAGCATCCGTACAGTCTCGGCGTGACCGTAGTAAGCCGCCAGCATCAGCAAAGTGTCACCTTTGCCGTTGGTCAGGTTGACCGGCCCCCCGGCCTCCACACACGCGCGCAGCGCCTCCGTGTCGCCCGCCCTGGCCAGGTCGAACATCCTGGTCACCGACTCATCGAGTTCCGGGTCCCGGTCCATGCGTCCCATTGTGCCTCGATAGGGTGCCCTGCACGGAATCGTTCCGTCCGTCTCTACGCGGAATCGTTCCGACGCGCCGTAGGTTCTGGAGATGAGTACCTAGGGAAAGGCTGTCCAACCGTGTTCGACCCGACGGATCTCTACAAGCTCGCCGATGACGTGCCCGAGCTACCCGATCCGGTGTTGTTGTACCACTTCGACGGTTTTGTCGACGCGGGGAGCGCCGGACACCTCGCGCTGGGCCATGTGCTGGCCGAGCTGGAGCACCGGGTCGTGGCGACGTTCGACGTGGACCGGCTGCTCGACTACCGCTCTCGCCGGCCCATCATGACCTTCGACACCGATCGCTGGGTCGAGTGCGAGAGCCCGGAGTTGGCCGTTCACGTCGCCAAAGACGCGACAGGGACGGAGTTCCTGGTGATGAGCGGGCCCGAGCCGGACCGGGAGTGGGAGCTGTTCACCCGGGCCGTGTCGGACCTGGTGGCGCGGCTGGGCGTGAGCAAGCTGGTGACGCTGCACGGCATCCCGATGGCGGTTCCGCACACCCGGCCGCTCGGCATCACGATGCACGCCAGCCGGCCTGAGCTGATCAACGCCCAGACGAGCGCGTTCGGGCGCGTCCAGGTGCCGGGGAGCGTGGCGGCGCTGCTGGAGCTGCGACTGGGGGCGCAGGGCCGCGACGCGCTGGGGTATGCGATCCACGTGCCGCACTATCTGTCGCAGGCCGAATACCCGACCGCCGCCGTGACCGGCCTGGAGGCCGTGACGAGGGGGACGGGGCTGGTGTTCCCGATGGAGTCGCTGCGCGACGCGGCCCGCCGTACGACGACGGAGATCGAGGAGCAGATCAGCGCCTCCACCGAGCTCTCCACGGCGATCACGGGGCTGGAGCAGCAGTACGACGCCTTCGCCGCGGGCGCCGAACGCGAGAACCTCATGGCCGAGACCACGCCGATGCCTACGGGTGACGAGCTCGCCGCCCAGTTCGAGGCCTTCCTCGCCGAGCGGGACGAGGACTGACCCCCGTCCCGGGGATAGCCTGGGCAAATGAGCGAACTCCGGGTCGGGCTGGTCGGCTATGGCACCGCGGGGGCGTACTTCCACGCCCCTCTCATCCATGCCACCCCAGGGCTCTGCCTGGCGGCCGTCGTGACCAGGAACGCCGCCCGGCAGGCCGAGGTGGCCGAGAAGTACGGCGCGGCCCCGGTGCCCGACGTGGAGGAGCTGTGGGGCCGGTGTGACCTCGTCGTGGTCGCCTCGCCCAACAGGACCCACGTGACCACGGCCACGGCCGCGCTCACCCACGGTCTCCCCGTCGTCGTGGACAAGCCCCTGGCCAGGACCGCCGAGGAGGGGCGCGAGCTGGTCTGGCTGGCCAAGGAGCGCGGCCTCATGCTGACCGTCTACCAGAACCGCCGGTGGGACGGCGACTTCCGGACCGTGCGGAGCCTGGTCGAGGAGGGGCGGCTGGGTGAGGTGCTGCGGTTCGAGTCGAGGTTCGAGCGGTGGCGGCCGGCGCCCAAGGGCGGCTGGCGGGAGACCGGGGGCGCGGAGGAGATCGGCGGGCTGCTCTACGACCTGGGCAGCCACCTCGTCGACCAGGCCCTGCAGCTGCTCGGGCCCGTCCGTGAGGTCTACTGCGAGAGTGACGTGCGGCGTGCGGGCGTGGCCTCCGACGACGACACGTTCATCGCGCTGACGCACGCGGGCGGCGCGCGGTCGCACCTGTGGATGAGCTCGGTGTCCGCCTTTCGCGGGCCCCGGTTCCGGGTGCTGGGATCTTCGGCGGCGTACGTGAAGCTCGGGATGGACCCGCAGGAGGAGCGGCTGCGGGCGGGGATGGCGCCCGACTCGCCCGAGTTCGGAGAGGACGACGAGGGGAGCTGGGGCCTGCTCGGCACGGAGGACGCCCATCGCGCCGTGCGGACCGAGACAGGGTCGTACCTGGACTTCTACCGGGGTGTGGCGGCGGCGCTGCGCGAGGGCGCGCCACCGCCCGTGGACCCGGAGAGCGTGATCGACACGCTGACCGTCATCGAGGCCGCCCGCCTCTCAGCCACTCAGCGCATCGTCGCCCACCTGACCTGACGCCCCCGCCGGCGTCAGTCGCGCAGGCGGGCGCGCAGCACGGTCGTGTCGGCGTCGGTCCAGCCGTGGCGCGTCAGCCACCCCATCGGCCCGCCGAACCGGTCGTCGAGCACCCCGAGGAACTGCTCGATGTACCGCGCCCGAGGCATGTGGTCGTCGGCCGGGCGCGAGTCCAGGTCGCCCCGGTACGTCTCGCTGCCCCGCAGCCGCTTGAGGATCAGCTCCAGCCGCTCACCCGTGGCCTCGTAGTCCTCGACGATCGCCTCCCGGGTCGCCCCGGCGACCTCAAGGGCCAGCGCCACCAGCACGCCGGTGCGGTCCTTGCCGGCGGCGCAGTGCACCAGCGCCGCCCCGTCGTCCAGCGACATCGCGCGCAGCGCCGCGACCACGGCGTCCGGACGGTCGCGCAGGTAGCCGAAGTAGAAGCCGGTCACCCGCAGTTCCTCGTCCAGGCCGCGCTCGGCCCAGGGCAGCACCCGGTCGCCGTCGATGGTGTCCGCCTCGACGTCGGTGTACGTGCCGCCCTCCGCGAACAACGTCAGATGGTGGTGCCGCACCTCGGGCACATGGGTGAGCGGGCCGGGGCCCTCCAAAGAGACCTCGGCGTTCGAGCGGAGGTCCACGACATGCCGCAGGTTCAGCTCGTTGACCAGCAGCGTCACGTCGGCGGGCGAGAGGCCCTGCAGATTGTCGGCACGGAAGATCCGCCCGCGACGGGTGCGGCCGCCGTCGCGAGTGGGCAGTCCGCCCAGGTCACGCGCGTTGACCGCGCCTTCCAGGTCTATCCACCTCGTCATCTCATCCATTATTGCGACCCTATATGTCCGCCAAATATGAGCGAATTCGAGGTTCATAACGCAGCATGAACGTATGGATCCACGAGCTCTGCCTCCACGGCTGGTGATCGATCCATCGCTGCCCCCGGAGATCTCGGTCGAGCTGCGGTCGACCCCGCACATCCTCCGCAAGGCCCGATCGGGTGCACGCATGGACACCACGAAGAACCCCGCCGTCCTCTTCATCCTCCCCGGCTTCCTGGCGATGCTCGGCCTGATGACCGGAATGGAGGGTCTACTGATCGCGGGCATGGGAGTCGGCCTGATCGTCCTGATCCGCTGGATGGCGATGGACAGCACCTATCGCTCGACTCGGCGGAAACTCAGCCTGGCCCAGGTCCATGCCAACTACTACGTCATCCCGGAGGACCTGGACTACCCCTGCCAGATGCTGCTGCGCAGGGCCCAGAACGCGGTCGACGCGATCATGGCCTCCCGCGTCCACAAGGACGGCCTGATCGACAGCATCGAGAACCAGGTGTCGCTGCCCGAGGAGATCTGGCAGATCGCCCAGCGGCTGCGGCGGCTGTCGTCCATGCACTCCGAGCACGGCAAGCTCGTCCCCCGCGAGCTGCCGCCGGGCCTGGAGGACGCGTTCAAGCCCTACTCCAGCGCGCTGGACGCCGCCTGGACGTCGCTGTCGCGGCGCGTACGCCACCTGGAGAAGTACGCCAAGCAGGTGATCAAGGCGGACCGGGTCTACCACGCGCACCGGCGGCTCGAGGCGCTGGCCGCCAAGACCCCCGAGTACCAGCAGCTGATCGCCGACACCGTGCGGGACGACCTGGCCCACCAGCGCATCAGGGAGCTGGCCGATCAGGCGGCGCACGTGCGCAAGCTGTTCGAGGAGAGCATCCTCCAGGCGAGGCAGGCGGCGGGCGAGCTGATCAGGAGCCCGCTCACCTGAAGGATCAGCGCGCGGCGCGTCTCAGCAGCTCCAGGGTACGGCGCATGCCGGCCTCGTTGCCGAGGCTGCGGTAGATCTCCCTGGCCTGCTCCAGCGGCTCCACCGCGGCCCCGCTGCTTCCCGCGTCCAGATGCGCCTCGCCGAGGTAACGCAGGCTCCTGGCCATCCACCACCGGTCCTCGAGCTCCTCGAACCCCCGCACGGCCCGCCGCAGCTCCCGTTCCGACTCCTGGGTCCGTCCCAGCCTCGCCAGCGCCCGACCGGCCGACACGGCGGTCCTGGCCACCCCCCACGAGTCGCCCAGCGCAGCGAGGATCTGATCGGCCCGCCGTACGTACTCGAGCTCGCGCAGCCCGTTGTCCGGATCGCCCACCTCTCCGGCGGCCCGCAGGCAGCGCGCCTCCTCCCACAGCTCACCGCGCTGCTTGAACATCTCTGCGGCCCGGTCGAGGCTGAACCCGGCCCTGGTGAACAGGTTGACGGCCAGCCGGTGGTCGCCGTCCCCGTGCTCGGCGCGCGCCTGCGCGGCCAGCACCTCGCCGTAGACGCGCAGCGTCTGGGCCTCCGAGTAGCGGTTGCCCTCCCGTTTGAAGATTTCCAGGGCGTCCTCCAGCAGCTCCCTGGCCTCGTCCGGACGGCGTTCCGCCATGCGCATCTCGGCCAGGTTGCGCTGGGTGCGGGCCATCCACCACAGGTCGTCCTCGCCCTTGAACGCGGTGATGGCCCCGATGAGGTAATCCTGCGCCCGGTCCAGGTGGCCGTCGCTGAACAGCGTCATCCCGATCGTGCGCATGGCCCTGGCCGCCCACCACGACTCCCCCAGTCCGGCGAACGCCTCCAGCGCCTGTTCCGCCTCCTCCAGCGCCCGCTCGCGCAGGCCCAGGCCGCCGTGCACGGAGGCGCTGTCGAGCAGCGCGATGGCCAGCGCGCGCCGGTCGCCGCTCTGCGCGGCGGCCTCGCAGCCGATCTCCGCCACGGCCACCCAGTCGGTCCAGTACGCGCGCAGCGAGTGGCACAGCGAGCAGAACGCCCTGGTCAGCCCCCACGTCAGCTCCCACAGCTCGAGCTGGCGGGCCAGGTGGATCATGGCGATCAGCGACAGCCGCTCGGCGTTGAGCCAGTCGGCGGCCCGTACCTGCCCGTCGGGCGTGGCGCGGCGGCCGCCACGGCTCCAGTCCTGCGGCCAGCGGTCCTGCGCGGCCTCCTCGGCGCGGCGGCGGTAGCCGTAGAGCACGCGTTCGACGGCGGCCCTGCGCCGTCCTGCCTCGTCCTGCTCGGCCAGCTCCGCGGCGAACACCCTGACCAGGTCGTGCAGGCGGTAACGCATCGCGCCGGTCTGGTCGGTGCCCGAGCACTCGGCGAGCTGGGCGTCGATGAGGGCCTCGAGCTGGTCGGCGCCGTCGAGCCCGGAGATGTCGAGGAGCTCGCCGGCCACCCATCCGGGCACGTCCGGCGCGGTGAGCGCGCTGAGCAGGCGCAGCAGGCGGCGCTGCATCCCCGTGCAGTCGTCGTAGCTCAGCTGTACGGAGGCGCGCACGCTCTTGTCGACCGTCGGGGCCACTTCGAGCTGGTCGAGGCGGCGGCGGGTGTCGGCCAGGCGCCCCGCCATCTCGCGCATGGTCCACTGCTCGCGGGTGGCCAGCCGGGCGCCGCAGATGTTGATCGCCAGCGGCAGGTAGTCGCACATCCGCACGACCTCCTTGGCGGCGTCGAGGTCCTCGACGACCCTGGCGCCGCCGGCCAGCCGGGCCAGCAGTTCCACGCCGTGCGCCTCGCTGAACACGGCGAGCCGCGTGTCATGGGTGCCGTTCAGGAACAGCGGCGCACGCGACGTGACCAGCACCGCACACCCGGGCTCGGCCGGGATCAGCGCTTTGACCTGGTCGGCGTCGTGGGCGTTGTCCAGGCCGACGAGGATCCTGCGGCCCTTGGTCCAGGTCAGCCAGAGCTTGCGTAACTCGTCGAGGCCGCCGGGGTCGGTGGTCAGGCGCACGTCCAGCGCGCGCAGAAACCCCATCAGCACCTCGTCCGGGCGGACCGGGGCGTCCACGCCGCCGCGCAGGTCGGCGTAGAGCCTGCCGTCGGGGAACCAGCCGGCCACCTCCTGCCCGAACCTGGTCATCAGCGCCGACTTGCCGACGCCGCCCCGGCCGTACACCGAGACCACGAGGGGCGGCGACAGGTCCGAGGACTTCCTGCGCTCGGTGAAGACCTCGCGTAACTCGGCGAGCGACTCCGCGCGCCCGGTGAAGTGCTCGGGGACGGGCGGCCACTGGTCGGGCGAGAGCGAGGCGGGGCCGGGCAGCGCCGGGCGCTTGGGCCCGCGCGGCTCGGTGGTGGCCCAGGTGGTTAGCCCCACGAGGGCGGCCGCCGCCCCGGTGACGGCGATCTTGGCCCCCGCCGGGATCTCCCACTCCATGGACGCCGTCAGCACACTCGCCGCGGCGGCCGCCAGTCCCGCGGAGACCGGCGCGGCCCACCGTACCCTTCTCCGTCGTGGTTTCGGCTTGTCCGGCAGCTCGCCTGTCAACGAACACCCCCTGGGGTGATTCAAACCGATGGGGTACGGCTTGCGCCAGCCGTACCCCATCGTTCATCCACTAGCCGATCACATGACAGGTGGCCGTCGCCGTCTTGCTGGGGTCGCTCTCCGAGGTGGCGGTGAGCTTGACCCTGGCCAGCCGGTCGCCGCCGGACGCGCGCACGGCGTTCACGGTGACCAGATCCTCCTTGCCGAACGCGACGGAGGCCAGCGCGTTCGGGAGCTGGGCGGTCCAGCCCTTGCCCTGGACCTCAGCCTTGAGGCGGTAGACGTCGGAGTTGAGGTAGGCGCTGACGTCCTCCGGGTGCTGACCCTGCGCCGGCGCGGACCTCCCGGTGTTGAACAGCGGGAACTTGCAGCTGGAGATGCCCTTGCCGGTCGGCAGGCCGGCCGCCGGGAGCACCTTGACGCCGCGCTTCTGCGGGCCCGCGCCGTCGAGGGAGCGGATGGCGACCGTGTAGGAGAGGAGGCCGTCGCGGTCGCGCTTGACGTCGGTGATGTAGAAGTGCAGGCGGTTGGCCTGGTCGACGTACTCGTACTCGCTGCCGGAGTCGGTGCCGGCGTGGAAGAGGGCGTCGGCGAGCTGGCGGTAGTCGCCGATCGTGATCGGCACCCTGGTCCCGTCGGGCATGACGTAGTCGGTCATGTTGATGTCCTGCGGGTTCGCGTCGATCACCCACTCGAACGGGGCCTTGTCCTGGTTCTTGGTCTTGGCCAGCAGGACGCCGGAGTCAGGGGTGAACGAGTCGGTGCCCATGCGGTCGACCACCTCGACCGTGTAGTTGTCGTAGCCGCCGCCGTCGCAGAGCGGGTCGGCCTTGTCGCACGAGCTCTTGTCGCCGTCGGTGTCGAACGAGATGTTGACGCCGGCCAGCTCGTTCTTGCCCGGCTGGGCCACGCGGGCCAGGACCCTGGCGGTGACCAGGCCCGACTCGTCGAGCGCCGCGCGCGACAGGCGTAAGACGTTCTGCTCGTCCACCATCTCCAGCTTGATCTTGTTGCGGAGCATGTGCTGGGCGCCCATGGACGCGCCGGCCGTCGGCGGGATCAGCCAGCGGGAGTGCGGGCCGCCCGGGCCGTTGAAGCTGCCGCGGCTCAGCATCTCCCAGACGCCGGTGTACGCCCGTTTGGGCGGTACGCCGTACGGATTGTTGTAGTTGTCGGCGATGCCCATGATGTGGCTCAGCTCGTGGGCGTAGACGGCCATGCCGGAGCTCTCGGCCTGCACCGAGTCGATGCCGAAGCGGGCGTTCGGCCAGAAGTTGGAGCCGGCCTGCCAGGAGGTCCAGTCGACGTAGCGGGTGGCCACCCAGTTGGGCAGCGCCGGGTCCGGCGGGCCCCACTCGTCCGGCACGTCCTCCTTGGTCGGGAACTTCATCATCCCGAACTCCTGCCAGGTGGACGACTCGTCCTGGCCGGCGCTCAGGTAGAAGACGAAGTCGAACTGCTTGGCCGTCTCCTCGCCGACGGCGGAGATCCAGGCGGCGTTGCCCTCGGTACGCAGGTTCTTGGTGCAGTTGTCGCCGGACGGGCAGCCGGTGCCCCCCTGGAACTCCATCGCGTACTCGTGGTCCTTGCCCGACAGCGTGTAGGGCCCGAACCCGGTCAGCTCCACCCCGTACCTGCCGCCTGAGTCCTCCATCCAGTACTCGTGGATCGTGTGCCCCTTGTTGAGGGCGTTCGGGGTGTTGAGGAAGTCCTGGTAGAACCTGGCCACCTGGTCGCGCGGGATGTCGTGGGCCTCGGCGCTCGGGTTCGCGTAGATGGTCGAGCCCTTGGGCTGCGTGACCACGAACGGCTGGTTCGGGTAGTCGAGCAGCACGAGGGCGCCCTTGAACGTGCGCTTCGACCCCTTGACGGCCGGGTCGTTCCACTTGGTGCCGGGCGGCTGCTTGTAGTCCGCCCACGTCATGCTGTCGGGGTTCGCCCAGTTCTGCGGGTCGATGGGCTTGATGCCGCCGGGCGGGCGGGTGCGCAGGGCCTGGGCGTCGGCGGGTGCGTCGAGCTGCCAGGGCTGCGTTTGCGGCCAGTGGTTCTGCCGCCACGGATACTCGGGGTCTGTGGGGGGTGCTGCGGAAGCGGGGGTCGCCATGAGGCTCACCGGGATCAGCACGATGGCCGCCAGCACCCCCTTCAACAGCTTCTTCGGGACAATCACGGATTGACGGTATAGACGTTATTGAAGGAGATCAACGATCAGGTGCTGTGAAATGAGCGCCCTGTCGTGACTTATCCGTACCGGGAAATTGCCTTGTTCGTCCTGATTGCGTACTTGTCCTGGCTCACGTTTAATGCCCTGAAGAGAAGTCCGACGGGAGATCTCATGCCGTCTGCGATGCGCGCCGGCCCGGCTCTGGGCAGGCGCGCGCCTGCGCCCGTCGTCGTCCATTCCGCCCCGCTCGTCCTTCCTGTCTGCACCGATCCGATCCGTGACGGTGCGGTGGCGGTCAGGGGTGACCGAGTGGTCAAGGTCGGCACGCGGGCCTCGGTGCTCTCGTCCTTCCGGCGCGCCACCGAAGTGCGGTGGACGGGGATGATCGTGGCCGGACTGGTGGACGCCTGCGGCGCCGCCCCCGCCGCCGGCGTGACCGCTCGGGCCGGCGTGATGTCCGACCTGGCCGATCCCGTCGGGGTTCCCGGCATCTCGTACGTCGAGGTGACCAGCCGGAGCGAGGAGGAGTGGGAGGCGTACGGGCGGAACGCCCTGATCACGACCATTCGCGAGGTCGAGCGGCCGTGCACGGTGGGGATCGCGGCGCACACGCCGGATCCGCAGGTGCTGGAGGACGTGGCGGTGCTGGCCAGGACGTTCGGGCTGCGACTGCTGGCGGATCTGGACCGGCACTCCCCCGCGGCCCTGGACGAGGCGGGGGTGCTGGGGCGGCTCTGCCACGTCGCCTGCGCCCGGCCCCTGGACCCCGGGGAGCGCAAGCTGCTGCGGCTGCGCCGGACCGTGGTGGCCGTCCACCCGGCCGGCCCTTCGCCTGGGGCCGACGTGCCGGCGCTCCTCGACGAGGGCAACCCGTTCGCCCTCGCCACCGGCCCCCACCCCGGTCCCGGCGGCGTGCTCGGGGTCGCGGGGGCGATCAAGCGGAACGCCCGTGAGCTCGGGCTGCGCATTTCCCGGGGGCTGGACGGCAAGCTGGTGGAGGCGGCCACGCTGGGCGGGGCTCGCGCGCTGGGGATGGACCGGGGCGAGGGGCGGATCGGATCACTGGCGCCCGGCACCCGGGCCGACTTCGCCGTCTTCGACGCCCGCGGCCGATACCCGTACTCGGCTCTTGTGGCCCAGCCACCCTGGCTCGGCACGGTCCTCGGCGGCACCGTCATCACCCCGCCCGCCGCCTGAACCCCCGCCCCTCTCACGGCGTCTCGGCACACCCGCGCCCACCCGTCGCGTCGCCACGCCGCGCCCCGAAACGCGCCGGCCCCGTGTTGGGCGTGCGCAGGAACGCCGGGCGGGAGCGTCCGGAACCCCCGGCGCGGGTCAGCGGAATTGCTCCTCCACCAAACTCAGCAGGTTCCGGAGCTGGTCGCGTTGCTCCTCCGACAGCACGGCGAAGAGCTCCTGCCCCTCCTCGCGGCGGGCGTCGCGGGCGCGGGCGGCGAGGCGGCGGCCCTCCGGGGTGATCAGCAGCAGCGTGGAGCGGCGGCTGGCGGGATCGACCTCCCGGCGTACGAGCCCCGCCGACTCCAGGGCGTCCACCACCGGCGTGAGCGAGCGTGGCACGATCCGCAGGTGGTCGGCCAGCTGCACCATGCGCAGCGGCTGCGCGGCGTCGGCGAGCGCACGCAGGGCGCGCGCCTGGCCGGGGTTGAGCCCGAGCGGCCCCAGCCGCTGGATGTACCCGTGCCGCAACCGCCGCCCCACCAGGTGCAAGAGCTCGGCGAGCTCCGTCTCTTCCATACTCCCGAAGTTTAGCCGGAACAAATATGAGTTAACCTCTGTTTGAGTGGACATCTGAAAGGAGGCCCCACTTGGCGGAGGAACCACGCGCGCCTCTCGGGCGCATCATCAAACTGTTCCGCCCCTACCGTGGCCGCCTGGCCCTGGTGGGCGTCCTCATCCTCCTGTCGTCCCTGGTGGCGCTGGCCTCGCCGTTCCTGCTGCGCGAGGTGCTGGACGTGGCGATCCCGGCCAGGGACGCCGGCCTGCTCACACTGCTGGCCCTGGGCATGATCGCGGTGGCGGTCACCACCAACGTGTTCGACGTGCTGCAGACACTGATCTCCACCACCGTGGGCCAGCGCGTGATGCACGACCTGCGCCTCGCCGTCTACGGTCACCTGCAGCGCATGTCGCTGGCGTTCTTCACCCGCACCAGGACCGGCGAGGTGCAGTCGCGCATCGCCAACGACATCGGCGGCATGCAGTCGGTCGTCACCACGACCGCCGCCTCCCTCGTCTCCAACCTCACCACGGTGATCGCCACCATCGTCGCCATGGTCGCGCTCGAGTGGCGGCTGACGGTGATCTCGCTGCTGCTGATGCCGGTGTTCGTGTGGATCAGCCGCAACGTCGGCCGCGAACGCAAGCGCATCACCGCCGAGCAGCAGCGCAAGCTGGCCGGCATCGCGTCCATGGTCCAGGAGTCGCTGTCGATCAGCGGCATCCTGCTGGGCCGCACCATGGGCCGCTCCGGCGAGCTGACCGAGGGCTTCGGGCGGGCCTCCGGCGAGCTGGCCGACGTCGGCGTGCGGGTGAGCATGGCCGGACGCTGGCGGCAGTCGTCGATCCAGCTCGTCATGGCCGCGATGCCCGCGCTGATCTACTGGGCCGTCGGCTACACGGGCGCGATCTCGGTCGGCACGCTGGTGGCGTTCACGACGTTGCAGACCAGCCTGTTCCGGCCGATGGTGTCGCTGCTGCGGCTGGGCGTGGACGTGCAGACCTCGCTGGCGCTGTTCGCGCGGATCTTCGAGTACCTCGACCTGCCGGTCGACATCCACCCCGGCACGCGGGAGCTGCGCGACGTGCGCGGCGAGGTCCGCTTCGAGGACGTCGACTTCTCGTACGGCGAGGCCCCCACGCTCACCGGCGTGGAGCTCACGGTCCCTCCCGGCTCCAGCCTGGCCATCGTGGGCGAGACCGGATCGGGCAAGACCACACTCAGCTACCTGCTGCCCAGGCTCTACGACGTCACCGGCGGCCGGGTCACGATCGACGGGGTGGACGTGCGGGAGCTGACGTTCGAGACGCTGAGCGAGGCGGTCGGCGTCGTGTCGCAGGAGACGTACCTGTTCCACGCCTCGATCGCGGACAACCTCCGCTTCGCCAGGCCGTCGGCCACCGACGAGGAGCTGGAGGCGGCGGCGCGGGCGGCGCGCATCCACGACCACATCGCCTCGCTGCCCGACGGCTACGACACCCTGGTGGGCGAGCGCGGCTACCGGTTCTCGGGCGGCGAGAAGCAGCGCCTGGCCATCGCGCGCACGCTGCTGCGCAACCCGCCGGTGCTGGTCCTCGACGAGGCCACCAGCGCGCTGGACACCCAGACCGAGCGGGCCGTGCAGGAGGCGCTCGACAGCCTGGCGCAGGGCCGTACCACGATCATGATCGCGCACCGGCTGTCCACCGTCCGCGACGCGGACCAGATCGCCGTGCTGGACGACGGGAAGATCGTCGAGCGCGGCACCCACGACGAGCTGATGGCGCGCGGCGGCCACTACGCGGCGCTGGTGAGTCGGGACGAACCGCTCGAGCTTGTTTAAACATCAATTAGACGTGTCTTGCCTCACATTCCGGTCAGACCGGAATCCGCCTCTGAGATCACCGTGTTTGACCCCCCGGTGAATCTTCAAGGCTAGGACCCGTTTTGTCTCTCTCTTCCTCCACGTTCAGGGCTCTCCGGCACCACAACTACCGGCTCTGGGCGGGAGCTGACCTCGTCTCCGTCACCGGCACCTGGATGCAGGTGCTCGGTGTCAACTGGCTCATCCTGACGCTGACGGGCTCGGCGACCAGCGTCGGGCTGAGCCTCGTCATGCAGGCGCTGCCGACGCTGCTGCTGGGCATGTGGGGCGGCGCGCTGGCCGACCGCCTGCCGAGCCGCCCCGTCGTGATCGCGGCGCAGCTCGCGCAGGCCGCGCTCGCCGCCGTACTGGCGCTGATCACGATGAGCGGCGTCGGGTCGGTGCTGCCGATCTACGGGGTCGCGCTGGCCGGCGGCGTGATCACCGCGCTGGGCGGCCCCGCTCTCGGGCGGTTCGGCGCGCAGGTGGTGCCGCCCGCCGACCTGCCGAACGCGATGGCGCTCGGCTCGATCCTCAGCTCCGCGGGCCGCATCATGGGCATGAGCCTGGCGGGCGTGCTGCTGCCGTTCACGGGGAACGAGGGGCTGTTCGTGATCAACGCCGCCAGCTTCTTCGCGGTGGTCGCGGCGGTGCTGGCCATGCGCCGTGAGGAGTTCCACCGGCTCGCGCCCGCCGAGCGGCAGCGCGGCTCCGTGCGCGAGGGCCTGGGGTACGTGCTGCGTACCCCGTGGCTGCTGGTCGTGCTGGCGCTCTGGTTCGTGTCGGGCAGCGTGGGGCGCAACTATCAGGTCACCATGGCCGCCATGAGCGCCGGCCCGCTGGAGGCGGGCGCCGGCGGGTACGGCCTGCTGTCCACGGTCTTCGCCGTCGGCACCGTGCTCGGCGGCTTCCTGGTCGCCGCCAGGCCCCACCTGACGATCCGGCTGCTGCTGATCACGGCGTTCGCGACCGGGGTGGCGCAGGCGGTGAGCGGCCTGATGCCGGAGCTGTGGACGTTCGGGGCCGTGCTGCTGCCGATCGCGGCCGGCGCGGTGGCCCTCGACACCACCGTCTCGGCGCGCGCCCAGCTCGACAGCCCCGAGCCCATGCGCGGCCGGGTCATCGCGGCACTGTCCATCGTCAGCGCGGGATCGGGCGCGCTCGGCGGGCCGCTGCTCGGCTGGCTCAGCGACGGGCTCGGACCGCGGATCGCGCTGGAGATCGGCGGCGTGTCCTGCGTGGCGGCCGCGCTCCTGGCCGCCGCCGGGCTGGCCCGCCTGACCGGCCGGACCTTCAGGCAGGCCGTACGGCTGCGCCCGCGCCTGGAGAACGCCTGACCGGCTTCCCCCTTGATTGGCCGCTGTTCACCTGGGTAGCAGTGGCCACCATGGCAACCGACGTCATCACTCTGATCACCAGTGACCACCGGACCGTGGAGAGGCTCTTCGAGCGGCTCAAGAAGCAGGAAGGCGACCCGTCGGCCACCGTGGCGGAGTTGCACGCCCTCCTGGTCGCCCACTCGCGGGCCGAGGAGGACCGGGTCTATCCGCTCATCGACGCCCACCACAGCGTCGAGGAGCACAAAGAGGCCGAGATCCTCCTCGACGCGCTCGTACGGGCCAGGCCCGGCACGCCGGAGTTCCGCAAGACGCTCGATCAGCTGGTCGAGTCCGTCACGCACCACGTCAAGGAAGAAGAGAGCAAGATCCTGCCCACCCTCGCGAAGTCGGTCGGCGAGAAGCAGCTGAAGGAGCTCGGCAAGGCGTTCAAGGAGCGCAGGGCGGAGGAGCTCAAGGCGCTCGGCGTCCCCAAGCAGGCGGCCCCGGCCGGCTCGCGCGAGGGGGCCAGCAAGGCCGAGCTGTACGAGAAGGCCAAGAAGGCCGACATCCCCGGCCGATCCCACATGGACAAGAAGGAGTTGGCCGAGGCGCTACGGCACTCCACATAGGAGGATTTCGGGCTCATCGCTGGGTAGGGGGCGCGTATGACCGAAAAACCTCCGGACCGGTTCGGCCTCAGCGACGAACAGGAGATCGAGGTCGAGGAGTGGACCGACGACCTCGGCTTCTACCACGAAGTCGTCGAGGACGACCCCCAGCACAGAGACACGCTCGACGAACGCCTGCGCCGGGAGGCCAGGGACCGGCTCCACGAGCCCCGGCCCAAGCACCGGCTGACGCAGCCGGACGAGGGGCTGGAGCCCGACACCGAGAGCGAGGAGATCGCCTCGGACTGGGGCGACGACGACGGCAACGACCTGTCGGCGGAAGAGCGTGCCATCCGCATCGACCCCGACGAGAACCTTCCGTGAGAGGTCCCGGCGCGGGCGTCAGGCCCGTGGCCGCCTCACGCGAGGCGTTCGAGCACGGGCAGCAGTGCGTGCAGGCCGTCGACGATCGCGTCGGCGGCCTCCGCCTGCGGGCGCTCGGCGTGCAGGTATCCCCACGGCCCGCGGCGCAGCAGCGCGGTGCGCATGCCCGCCGCGGCGGCGGGCAGCACGTCGTTGTCCAGCCGGTCGCCGACGTAGAGGATCTCGGCGGGCTCCCGCCCCGCGACAGCCGCCACCTTGGCGAAGAAACCGGGGGCCGGCTTGGAGACGCCCCATCCCTCGGAAGTGTGCACGGAGTCGGCGGGCAGGTCCATGGCGACCAGCGCGTCGTAGGCGCGGCTCGGCTGGTTGCCCGCGATGATCACCTGGTGGCCGGCGGCGCGGATGGCGGCCAGCGCGTCGCGCACGTCGGGATAGAGGTCGTCGGCGTCGAAGCCGCTGCGCAGGCCGTGGGGGTCGTCGCGCTCCCATGCGGCCTCCTCCGCGAGGAGGTCGAAGCCGGGCCGGATGAGCTCGAAGGCGTCGCCGTGGGGACGATCCAGCGCGGCCATCCCGCCGAGCGCGCCCATCAGCACGAACCCGCTCACGCCCAGCCGCTCGGCCCAGCGTGCCCAGATCCGCTCCTCACTGATCAGCGTCTCCCCGACGTCGAACACCACAGCCTTGATCATCGATCCCCCTGTTTCGACCTGCCCATAGGGGCACTGGTGTAAAGCCTGACAAACACCTACAAAGGGGGATTTTCTCATGCCATCAGAGCGCGACACGAAGGACCGCCAGCTCGACGCCCACCGCGTCCCGGCGGACGACCTCACCATGACCACGGACCAAGGCGTCGGGGTCGACCACACGGACGACTCGCTGCGGGCCGGCGAGCGCGGGCCGACGCTCATGGAGGACTTCCACTTCCGGGAGAAGCTCACGCGCTTCGACCACGAGCGCATCCCCGAGCGCGTGGTGCACGCCAGGGGCGCCGGCGCGTACGGGATCTTCCAGCTCTACGAGCCGCTCGGCGACCTGACCACGGCGGCCTTCCTGAACGACACGTCGAAGCCGACGCCGACATTCGTCCGCTTCTCGACCGTGGCCGGCTCGCGCGGCTCGGCCGACACCGTGCGTGACGTGCGCGGGTTCGCCACGAAGTTCTACACCTCGCAGGGGAACTTCGACCTCGTCGGCAACAACTTCCCGGTCTTCTTCATCCAGGACGGCATCAAGTTCCCCGACTTCGTGCACGCGGTCAAGCCGGAGCCGCACAACGAGATCCCGCAGGCGCAGTCGGCGCACGACACGTTCTGGGACTTCATCCAGCTGCAGCCGGAGTCGCTGCACATGGTCATGTGGCTGATGTCCGACCGGGCGATCCCGCGCAGCTTCCGGACCATGCAGGGGTTCGGCGTGCACACGTTCCGGCTGGTGAACGCCTTGGGGCAGGGGACGTTCGTCAAGTGGCACTGGCGGCCGGTGCTGGGGACGTACTCGCTGGTGTGGGACGAGGTGCTGCGCATCCAGGGCAACGACCCCGACTTCAACCGCCGGGACCTGTGGGAGGCCATCGAGCGCGGCGCCTACCCCGAGTACGAGCTGTGCGTGCAGCTCGTGCCGGAGTCGCGGGAGCACGACTTCGACTTCGACCTGCTCGATCCCACGAAGATCATCCCGGAGGAGCAGGTGCCGCTGCGGCCCATCGGGAGGATGACGCTCAACCGCAACCCGCAGAACTTCTTCGCCGAGACCGAGCAGGTGGCCTTCCACACCGCCAACGTGGTGCCCGGCATCGACTTCTCCAACGACCCGCTGCTGCAGGCCAGGAACTTCTCGTACCTCGACACCCAGCTGCTGCGCCTGGGCGGGCCGAACTTCCCGCAGATCCCGATCAACCGGCCGGTGAACGAGGTGCGCAACGACCAGCGCGACGGCTTCCACCAGCACATGATCCACGAGTCGCGCACGAGCTACGCGCCGAACTCCATCAGCGGCGGCCACCCCGCGGCGGCCGACGGCTACCGGCACTACCAGGAGCGGGTGGACGGCGCCAAGATCCGCAAGCGCAGCCCCAGCTTCGACGACCATTACAGCCAGGCCACCCTGTTCTGGAACAGCATGGCCGACTGGGAGAAGCAGCACATCGTCGCCGCGTTCCTGTTCGAGCTGGGACACGTGGAGCGCCCGCACATCAAGGAGGGCATGGTCCGGCACCTCGGCCAGATCCACCCGGACCTGGCCGCGCAGGTGGCGGCGGGGCTGGGCCTCCCCGAGCCGCCGATGGCCCAGGTCCACTCGAACGCCTCACCCGCGCTCAGCATGACCGGCCAGCCGCAGAGCGTCGCCACCCGCAAGATCGCGATTCTCATGGCGGACGGGACGGACGCCGGCGAGGTCACGGCCCTGCGCGAGTCCCTGGAGGCCAAGGGCGCCATCTGCGAGGTGGTCGCACCGGCGGAGGGCACCGTCGCCGGCATCCCGGTGGACCGCCAGCTCAGCGCGGCGAACTCCGTCATCTACGACGCGGTGGTGGCCGCGGACGGCGCCGCGCTGGCGCCGGTGGGGCGGGCGCAGTTCTTCGTCAAGGAGGCGTTCAAGCACGGCAAGGCCATCGGCGCGGTGGGGTCCGGGCGGGAGCTGCTCGAGGCCGCGCGGCTGCCCAACGACGTGGGGGTGGTGATGGGGGACGGCATCGCGGAGAAGTTCGCTACGGCGGTGGCCGGACACCGCTTCTACGAGCGGGACGTGAGCGCTGTCCCGGCGTGACTGGCACGTGAATCGGCCGTCCTCCGGGGCGGCCGATTCGTGTGGCGTGAGGGCGCGTGTGATGGAATACTTAGCGTGTCCGTTCGAATACGAAGGGAAAGATTCCATGGTCGCCATGATGGAAGAGAAGCACCAGACGGAATCCACCTACGCGAGCTTTCCGCATCTACCGCAGACCGCTCGCGAGATGTTCGATGTCCTACCCCCCCTCCCCGGCTTCCGGGTTGAGGTCATCGAAGGGAAGCTGATCATGAGCCCGTCGGGCACCCCTGAGCATTTCTTGACAAGCGACGAACTGGCCTACGCTCTGCGTCCGTTGCGCGGGGAGCGCGGCTGGCACGGAGCGTATGGTCCGCACATCTGCATCGATGGGCCCCGGGACTCGGTCCAACCCGACTACGTTATGTGGTCGCCCGACTGTAAACGATGGGGTAACGAGCTGCTGTCGCCTGGAGTGATCATGGCCGCAGAGGTGGTCTCGCCCAGCAGTGTGGACATCGACCGCAAGGAGAAGGTGCGCCTCTACGCCCTGGGCCGGGTGCCGGTCTACCTGCTGATCGATCCGCTCGCCGACGAGCCGGCCGTGACCGTGTTCAGCGAGATCAAGCACGGCGCCTACCAGGTGCGAAACACGACGCTCATGGGCACGCCGATCAAGCTGCCCGCGCCCATCGACTTCGAGCTCGACACCTCGATCTTCACGGTGTGAGCTTCTCCATCGCCTTGGCGATGCGCTTCTCCGACACCGGCGTAGGCGTCCCCAAGGTCTGGGCGAAGAAGCTCACCCTCAGCTCCTCGATCATCCACCGGATCTCCACCACGTCCGCATCCCCTCTCCGCGCCGGGGGAAGCTTCTGCAGCACGTCGTGATAGTCGTCCTCGACCTTGTGCACCCGGTCCATCCACTCCTGGTCCCGCCAGGGCTCCTCCGGGAGCTTGGCAAGGCGGCGGTCGATTGCCCGGATATATCGGAGAAGGTCGGAAAGGCGGCGGTAGCCCGTGGCCGTGACGAAGCCCCGGTAGACGAGCTTGCCGAGCTGGTCGCGGATGTCGTCCGTGGCCGCGCCGGGCCGCAGGGCGTCGAGCCGGGCCCCGGCCTCGTGCCACACGCTCAGGATCTGCTCCACCTTCGACAGCACGTCGGCCGCCGTGTCGTAGAGGTTCGCCCGTACGTGCTGGTAGAGGCGGTCGAAGCCCACCGGGTCCCACACCGGGCCCCCGGCGTCGAGCATCAGCTTGTCCACCGCCGCGTTCACCACGTCGTCGAACAGCGCCACCGCCCCGCCGTGCGGGCTGCGTGACAGCGCCAGCTTGGCCTGGTTGGACAGGCCGCCGAGCAGCGACTTGGCCGGGTTGGTGACGTTCAGGAGGAGCAGGCGGCGCACGCCGGGCCAGTGGGAGCGGCGCTGCTCGGCCTCCGTCTCGTAGATCTTGATCGAGACCGAGTCGCCCGCGTCCACCAGCGCCGGATAGCCCTTCATCCGGCCCTGCTCGAACACCTTCTGCAGCGTCCCGAAGCTCCACGTGTGCAGGCCCGTCTGCTCCAGGTCGTCGCCCGCCTGCGAGAGCGTCTGCCGCAGGCGCGGGGCGAGGCGGCGTTTCAGCGCGTCGAGGTCCTTGTCCTCGGCCACCGTGCGCCTGCGCTCGTCGATCACCCGGTACGTGATGCGCAGGTGGTCGGGCACCTGGTCGAGCTGCCAGGCGTCGTGCGGCACGCGTACGCCGGTGAGCCGCAGCAACTCGCGCTCCACGGCGGCCAGCAGCGGCTCGCCGCCCTGCTTGACCCCGGCCAGCACCTGCTTGGCGTAGTTGGGGGCGGGGACGAAGTTGCGGCGCAGGGCCTTCGGCAGGGAGCGGATCAGCGCGGTGATCAGCTCCTCGCGCAGGCCGGGGATCTGCCAGTCGAAGCCGTCGGAGCTGACCTGGTTGAGCACCTGGAGCGGCACGTGGACGGTCACGCCGTCGGCGTCCGCGCCGGGCTCGAACTGGTAGGTCAGCTTCATCCGCTGGCCGAGCTGCTTCCACGTGTCGGGATAGTCGCGGGCGCTGACGTCGGCGCCCTCGTTGACCAGCATGTCCGGCGAGAACGTGAGCAGGTCGGGGGTCTCCTGCCTGGCCTTCTTCCACCACGAGTCGAAGTGGCGGGCCGAGACCACGTCGGCGGGCACCCGCTGGTCGTAGAAGTCGAACAGCGCCTCGTCGTCCACCATGATGTCGCGGCGGCGCGCCCTGTTCTCCAGCTCCTCGACCTCGTCGAGCAGCCTGCGGTTGTCCTTGAGGAAGCGGTGGTGGGTGTCCCAGTCGCCCTCGACCAGCCCGTGCCTGATGAACAGCTCCCGCGACAGGTCGGGGTCGATGCGGCCGTAGTTGACCTTGCGGCCCACCACGAGCGGCACCCCGTACAGGGTGACCTTCTCCAGGGCGATCACCGCGCCCTGGTTCTTCTCCCAGTGCGGCTCGGAGTAGGTCCGTTTGACCAGGTGCTGGGCAAGGGGCTCGACCCAGTCGGGCTCGATCTTGGCGTTGACCCGCGCCCAGAGCCGGGAGGTCTCGACCAGCTCGGCCGACATGACCCACTGCGGCTGCTTCTTGGCCAGCGCGGAGCCGGGGAAGATGGCGAAGCGGGCGTTGCGGGCCCCGAGATATTCCTGCATCGGCCTGCGACCGTCCTGCCCGCGCTGCTGCTTGTCGATGACGTCCTTGACGCCGATGTGCGACAGCAGCCCGACCAGCAGGGAGACGTGCACGTGGTACGGCTGCGCCGGCTGGCTGTTGGGCTGCGCGCCGAGCGACTGGCGGAGCTGGCTGTAGATGTCCTGCCACTCGCGGACCCGCAGGTAGTTGAGGAACTCCGCCTTGCACAGCCTCCTGAACGCGCTGGACGACAGCTCCTTCTGCTTGTCGCGCAGGTAGTTCCACAGGTTGAGGTAGGCCATGAAGTCGGACTCGGGGTCGGCGAAGCGCCGGTGCTTCTCGTCGGCCTGCTGCTGCTTGTCGGACGGGCGCTCGCGCGGGTCCTGGATGGACAGGGCCGCGGCGATCACCATGACCTCGCGCAGGCACCCGTTCTTCTCGGCCTCCAGCACCATGCGGCCCAGGCGCGGGTCGACGGGCAGGCCGGCCAGCTTGCGGCCGGTGCCGGTGAGCTTGCCGTGGCCGTCGAACGCGCCCAGCTCGTGCAGCAGGTTGACGCCGTCCTTGACCTGGCGGCGGTCCGGCGGCTCCACGAACGGGAACGCCTCGATGTCGCCCAGCCCGATCGAGGTC
Organism: Nonomuraea helvata; assembly: GCF_039535785.1. NCBI lineage: Bacteria > Bacillati > Actinomycetota > Actinomycetes > Streptosporangiales > Streptosporangiaceae > Nonomuraea > Nonomuraea helvata. Next base: position 73,367 of record NZ_BAAAXV010000011.1, on the reverse strand, counting down.
ATCTGCAGGATGACCGAGGCCAGGTTGGTGCGCAGGATCTCGGGGTCGGTGAACTCGGGCCGGTTGAGGAAGTCCTCCTCCTCGTACAGCCTGATGCAGATGCCGTCGGAGGTGCGGCCCGAGCGGCCCTTGCGCTGGTTGGCGCTGGCCTGCGAGATGGGCTCGATGGGCAGCCGCTGCACCTTGGTGCGGTGGCTGTAGCGGGAGATGCGCGCGTAGCCGGGGTCCACGACGTACTTGATGCCGGGGACCGTGAGCGACGTCTCCGCCACGTTGGTGGCCAGCACGACGCGGCGGCCGGTGTGACTCTGGAAGACGCGGTGCTGCTCGGCGGCGCTCAGGCGGGCGTAGAGCGGGAGGATCTCGGTGTTGCGGAACTCGGCCTTGCCGAGCGCGTCGGCGGCGTCGCGGATCTCCCGCTCACCCGACAGGAAGACGAGGATGTCGCCGGGGCCCTCCCCGATCAGCTCCTTGCACGCGTTCACGATGCCCTGGGTCTGGTCGTCGTCCTCGTCGAGCGGCCGGTAGCGCACCTCGACCGGGTACGTGCGGCCGGAGACCTCGACGATCGGCGCGTCGTCGAAGTGGCGCGAGAACCGCTCGGGGTCGATCGTGGCGCTGGTGATGACGACCTTGAGGTCGGGCCGCTTGGGCAGGAGCTGTTTGAGGTAGCCGAGGATGAAGTCGATGTTGAGGCTGCGCTCGTGGGCCTCGTCGATGATCAGCGTGTCGTACTGGTCGAGCATGCGGTCGTTCTGCAGCTCGGCCAGCAGGATGCCATCGGTCATCAGCTTGACCAGCGTGCGGTCGCTCGCCTGGTCGGTGAAGCGGACCTTGTAGCCGACCACCTCGCCGAGGCCGGTGCCGAGCTCCTCGGCGATGCGCTCGGCGACCGTACGGGCGGCGATGCGGCGGGGCTGGGTGTGGCCGATGAGCCCGCGCACGCCGCGGCCGAGCTCCAGGCAGATCTTGGGGATCTGGGTGGTCTTGCCGGAGCCCGTCTCGCCCGCGATGATCACGACCTGATGGTCGCGGATGGCCGCCAGGATGTCGTCCTTGCGCTGGGAGACCGGCAGGTTTTCTGGATATGTCACCACCGGAACGGCTTCGCGGCGCCGGACGAGGCGCTGCTCGGCCCGCTCGACGTCGGCGAGGATCTCCGCGACGATCTTGTCGCGGGCGTCGCGGGAGCGCACCCGGCGCATGCCGTCAAGCCTGCGCTGCAGCCGCCGCTGGTCGCGCGGCATGAGCTCGGGCAGGCGGGAGTGGAGCTCGGCCAGTGGAGAGGACAACGAAGGCGTTCCCATACTGCTTTCAGGATATTTGAGCCCGGCTTCCCCGGAGCCAACCGCCCATGCTGCCCGACCGTGTCGGTGACGCGCATCCGAATATCGGGTCGAACGTCCGGAGGCTTTCAGGAGACGGGAAGGACGACGGCCGAGGGGTGGCCTTCGTCGTGGAGCACCTCCTGGTCAGCCACCCGGATCGCTGTCGCGGTCGCGATCGGCTCTCCCGTCCCCAGGTTGCGGTTGTGCATAGGATGGGCCCCGCTGGACACCTGAAGCCGGATCCGGTGACCGGCGCGGAAGCAGTGGGCGGTGGGAGACAGGGACACCGTGACGCGGTGGACGCCGTCCTGGTCCACCGGCGATCCCGGCGTGAGCCGGACGATGCCGTCGCAGATGTTGATCGACTTCCCGTTGGGCGCCACGTCGCACAGGCGGGCGAAGAAGTCCGTGTGTTCCAGGGACGAACGCACGTACAGCACTGCCGATACCGTTCCCATGACGGTGGTGCGGCGCTTCATCGGCGCGCTGGTGAAGATCAACACGTCCGCCCGCGTCTCGAGCCTGCGGTTGTCCTTGGGCCCGCCGCCGAGCACCACCGCCCCGCCGACGCTGGGCGTGGGGTCGGCCGGATCGTAGCGGTAACGCGAAGGCGCCTCGGCGGCATCGGCGTGGTCGCGCGAGAGCCCGCCGCCCGCCCGCAGATACCAGCGGACCGGCGTCGCGGGTGGCGGCCACGATGGCAGGTCGACCCATTCGTCGACGCCCATCACGCACACCCGCACCGGGGAGGGCCGCAGCGCGTCGGGGTTGCCCCGCAGATGAGCGTCGTACCAGGCGAGGCTCTCTTGGAACCCGGCCTTGAGGCCGTCCAGCGAGGCGTGCGGCCACGGCCCGACGGTGAGGTACGGGTTCCTGCCCACCTCTCGCAGTGCCTGGTAGTCGGCGAGCTGGTCGGCCAGGAAGAAGTCGTACCAGCCTCCCACCAGATGCACGGGCGCCTGGATGTCCGGCACCCGCTTCGCGTGGTCCATCGCGGCCCAGAACTCGTCCTGGGGACTCTCGTTCCGCAGGATCTCCTGAAAGTGGGGAACGGTCCGCCCGGCGATCACCCGATCCGCCTCGCCGGCCGGCAGGTGTGCGAACCCCTTGTCCAACGACCCCGTGCGGCGGGCCGTCACCCGCATCTTTCCGAAGAACGACTCCTCGAAGTGCTGGACGTACTGCTGGTAGACCCAGGTGAGCACGCCCTGGAGGCACAGGGCCGGCCCGTGTTGCACGCCGTACACGCGGGATGCCGCCATCTGCGGCACCAGCGCCCCGACGAACCCGGGCGCGCCCGGCCCGGCGGCGAGCTGCGCGTACCCGTGGTAGCTCAGGCCGAACATCGCCACCTTGCCGCTGAACCACGGCTGATCGGCCAGCCACTCCAGCGTGGCCAGCCCGTCCTCGCGTTCGTCGCGGAACGGCCGGTACTCCCCGCCCGACCCGAAGGTGCCCCGGCAGTTCTGCATGATCACCTGGTAGCCGCGCTCGGCGATCAGCAGCCCCCGGCCGAGCCGATCGCCGCCGACACCCCTTACGGCCGCGATCCGGAGGCGGTACGCGCCTTCGAGCACCGGTTCATGGCGATGATGGTCCAGACCGGGCTCCCGCCGATGATGGCGAAGGTGCTCGTCAACCTGTTCACCAGTGACACCGGCGGCCTGACGGCGGCCGAGCTGGTCCAGCGGCTGCGCGTCAGCCCGGCGTCGATCTCCAAGGCCGTCGGCTATCTCGAACGCCTCGGCCTGGTCAAGCGCGAACGCGAAGGCCGGCGCGAGCGCTACATCGTGTACGACGACGTCTGGTATCGGGCGTGGTCGGCGAGCGCGCGGTCCATCCAGATGTGGGCGGGCACCGCCCAGGAGGGAGTCAGCGTCTTCGGCGCCGCCACTCCCGCCGGCGCCCGGCTCGACACGACGAGCCGGTTCTTCCAGCTTCTCGGCCGCGACATGGCCAAGGCGGCCGAGCATCGACGCCGCGGCCTATCGGCCGCTCGGCCCGCCGAGTCGTGAGCACGCCGAGGCGGGCGGCCACCCCCATAGGCCGCCGCTTCCGTCGCACCGCGTCGGCGGGCCGGACACCGGCACCGAGGCCACGCGGGACTCTTTCGCCAAGATGGGGGACGTCCTGGAAGGGGTGGCCAGCGCCTTCCGGCTCTTCAAAGGCGCGATGGCGACGCTCTCCTTGGTGATCGCCGCCGCCTCCGTGTACGGGCTCACGGTCATGGCGCTGTCGCCGCTGGGCGCCGTCCAGGGCCGCCTCTACCTGAGGTGGCTGGCCAACGCCGCCGACAGGGTGCTGACCGCGGCGACACCCTGCCGGACGCGGCCAAGGACTTCGAGTGGGTGGCTCCCAGCCGGCCCCGCACGGACTGAGCAGGTCAGCGGGAGGCGCCCAACGTGGCCAGGGCGGCGCCGATGATGCCGGCCTCGTTCTGGAGGGCGGCGGGCACCACGGGCGTGTCGATGTGGACGTGCGGCAGGAACTTGTCGGCCTTCTTGCTCGCACCTCCGCCGATGACGATCAGCGAGGGCGACAGCAGCATCTCCACGTGCCGGAGGTACTCCTCCACCCGCTCGGCCCACTTCTCCCAGCTGAGGTCGTGCTCCTCCCGCGCCCGCGCCGACGCCCGGTGCTCGGCGTCCTTGCCGTGGAGCTCCAGATGCCCGAGTTCCGTGTTGCGCACGAGCGTCCCGTCGGTGAACAGCGCGCTCCCGATCCCCGTGCCGAACGTCAGCATGAGGACGGTGCCCTGCTTCCCCCGCCCGCGCCCGAAGGTCATCTCGGCCACGCCGGCCGCGTCGGCGTCGTTCAGCACCGTGGCCCCGCCGAAAAGCTTCGCCGCGTCGACGCCGATCCACGAGTGGTCCACATTGGCGGCCGTCAGCACGACGCCGTCCTTGACCACGCCGGGGAACGTGACCCCGACGGGACCGTTCCAGCCGAAATGCTTGATGATCGTCTCTACCGCCTCGGCGACCTCATCGGGCTTGGACGGCTGGGGCGTGGGGATGCGCAAACGCTCCTCGACCAGCTCGCCTGCCTCGATGTCGACGGGCGCGCCCTTGATTCCCGAGCCGCCGATGTCAATGCCCAACACGTTCATGCCAATCCCTTCTGCCCTTCAGGACGGGAAAAATTCCCGGCCTGATATTTCCAGAAGGAGTGAACCTGTCTCACACGCCTCCGCGTATCTCGCGTCACAAGCGCTAACTAGGAGGCACCGGATGCGGCCACGCATCATCACACTCTGCGCTGTTGCGGTCGTTCTGGGAGCGACTCTCACCACTCCCGCACACGCCACCACCAGGAACCGTTTCGACGTCATCAACCTTGTGTCGGATATCAAGGGCAAAGCCCCTGTTACCGACCCCAAGGTCGTCAACCCGTGGGGCCTGGCCATGGGCAAGACTTTGTGGGTCTCGAACACCGGCACCGGCAGCGCCACCGTCTACTCCGGCACGGGCAAGAAGGAGCAGACCGAGGTGGCCATCCCGGGCGGAGCCCCGACGGGCCAGGTGTTCAACCCGGGCGAGGGCTTCACCGTCAAGGGCAAGCCCGCCACGTTCATCTTCTCCAGCCCGAGCGGCGCCATCAGCGGCTGGAACGCGGAGGTCGACCCGGCCAACGCGATCATCGCGGCCTTCACGCGCGGCGCCGACTACAAGGGGCTGGAGCTCGTCGAGACCGACGACAGCGCCTTCCTGCTGGCCGCCGACTTCGCCAGTGGGCGCATCCACGCCTTCGACGATGACTTCCAGCCCATCCACCTGAAGAGCTGGCAGTTCAGGGACCCGGGCGTCCCCCGGACGTACAAGGCCTACAACGTGGCGGTCGCCAACGGCAGCATCTGGGTGGCCTATGCCCTGCGTGACGAGTCCACCGGCAAGCCGATCTTCGGCACCGGCAAGGGCTTCGTGAGCCGTTTCAACGCCGGCGGACGCGTCACCGGCCGCATCTCCCGAGTCGGGCTCAACGCCCCCTGGGGGATCACCGCGGCGCCGAAGGGCTGGGGTCAGTACTCCGGCGCGCTGCTGGTCGGCAACTTCGGTGACGGCACCGTACACGTGTACAAGCACTCGCGGCACCTGGGCGCGTTGCGCACCTCCGACGGCAAGCCGATCGTGCTGCCCGGCCTCTGGGACCTGGAGCCCGGGACGGCCGCCACCGGCGGCGAGAACTCCCTGTGGTTCTCCGCAGGGATCGACGGCACCAAGCACGGCCTGATCGGCATCATCGCCCCGCAGGGCACCAAGCCGACGTCCACCGGCACGCCGTCGGGCACCCCGACGAACCACCCGTCGGGCCACCAGTCGAGCGCGCCCAGCAGCTCGCCGTCCTCCCAGAACCCGTACGGCGGGTACTGACCGGCGCTCGCTCGCCGTCGCCCCCAGCCTGGCGGGATGCGCAGCTCGCCGACTTGAGGCTGGGGGCGGCGGTCATCCTCGGTGACAAGACTTCGGTACGGTCGGAGTGTGAGCGGAGCGACCTTCAGCGAGTGGCTCAGGGAGCAGTGCGAGCCCGAGTGGACGGCGGTGGTGACGCATCCGTTCGCCATGGCGATCACGACGGGCGCGGCGGCCGATGAGGACATGCGGCGCTACCTGGAGCAGGACTTCCAGTTCGTGGACTCGTTCACGGCCTTGCTCGGGGCGGCCGTGGCGAGTGCCGACACGTTCGAGGCGCGGGTGCCGTACGGGAGGTTCCTCGGGCAGGTCGCCACCACCGAGGAGAAGACGTACTTCCACCGGGCGCTGGCCGAGCTGGGCGGGCGGACCGAGGTGCCGCTGGAGCCGGTGACGGCGGCGTTCAGGCGGCTCATGGACGAGGTGCGGGCGTCGCAGGACTATCTGCTGATCGTGGCCGTGCTCTGCGTGGCCGAGTGGTCCTACCTGGGATGGGCGTCGCGGGCCGGGGAGCCGCTTCCTGAGAGGTTCGTGCACCGCGAGTGGATCGAACTGCACGAGGGCGCGGAGTTCCGCGCGTGGGTGGCCTTCCTGCGTGGCGAACTCGACCGCCTGGGCGCGGAGCTGGACGGGCAGCGGCGGACGGAGGTGCTCCACGTGTTCCGCCGCGCGGTCGAGTTGGAGCGGGCCTTCTTCGACATGTCCACCGGCAGGGCCCGTCAGTAGGTCAGTACGGCCGCCAGGTCCTGGTACGTCCGGTAGTGGACGCCCGTCATGCCGAGCGCCCTGGCCGCCTCCACGTTGTGCAGCCGGTCGTCCACGAACAGGCAGCGCTCGGGGGCGGCACCGGCCCGCTCGGCCGCGATCTCGTAGATCCGGCGATCGGGCTTGGCCACGCCCACTTTCGCGCTGCTCACCACGTCGTCCGCGAAGTACGTGAGCCCCAGCTGGTCGAGCTGCTCCTCCAGCCGGTCCATGGCGTTGGTCACGATCACCACCGGCACGTGCTGCTGCACCTTGGCCAGCAGCGCCCTGACCTCCTCGTCCACCCAGCACCGGATCTGCGCGAACTCGGTGACCGCCTGGCGGGCGCGCTCGTCGCCGCCCAGCGCGGCCACGATGGACTCGAACCACTCGTCCTCGGTGACCTGGCCGAGCGTGGGAGGCATGATCAGCTCGGGGTCGAGGGCCGTCTTCATGAGCGGGAGGCCGTAACGGGCCTCGATGTCCGCCTGGGCCGCGTGGTCGAAGTGGCGGAGCACTCCATCGAGATCAGACAGAACCGCGTCAAAGGGGATCACAGCCCCTCATTCTGACAGCGATCCGCTTTTCGCGCGCCACCCAAGGTGCCGGGGCGACCGGCGGCACTACCATCTCCGAGACAGGATTCGGTATCGGAACGGTAGGGCATGAACGATCACCGGCTGCCACCCGAGCTGGGCCGGCTGTTCGCCGACGGCGGCGGGGGGCGCAGGCTGCCCGTCGCGCTGCCGCCCGGGGACGTGGTCTGGCCCGACCCCGGCTACACCGGGCAGGGCGAGGCGGCCAGGCCGGCGTTCTGGATGAGTGAGGAGGCCGCGAGCGGCGAGGACTGGGCGCGGGTGCGCGAGTGGCACCCGCACAGCGGCCTGTGGCCGGTGCTGCTGGACGAGTCGGCGCAGCCCTGGGGGATCGGGCAGATCGTGCCGGACGATCCACGCCAGATCGGCCACTTCACCGCCGAGGGGTTCATGACCGAGGTGTGGCAGGAGTGGGTGGCCCAGATGCCGCAGGGCGCGCTGGACGAGCTGGAGCCGTACGGGGCGATCTGTCCCGGCCCTGCCCCGCCCGGCGTGCTCAAGGCCGATCCCGAGGCGGTCGCCGACTGGCTCGCGCGGGAGCTGTCCGTCAAGGGGATGCCGCTCGGCCTGGTTGCCGCGCCACGGGGCGCCGACGCGCTGGCCGTGATGGGCTGGCAGGGCGCGCTGCACCACAACGAGTGGATGGTTCCGATGGCGGCGGTGGTGCGCAGCTGGGAGGAGCGGTTCGGGGCGCGGGTGGTGAGCGTCGGGTTCAACACGCTGGATCTGAGCGTGGCCGCGCCGCCCGACGATCCGGAGCACGCGTTACACGTGGCCGCGGAGCACTGGACGTTCTGCCCGGACAACATCGTCCAGGGACCCGGCGACCTGGAGGGCTACGCCGAGCAGATCATCGGCGAGCACGCCTGGTCGTTCTGGTGGGACTGAACCCCGGCCCCCCTCTCCCCTGAGGGAAAGGGGGTGGGCCGTCGCTCACGGGAGGTGGGCCACGGCGCCGTACGTCCCCGAGGAGCTCGGCTGATCGGCGCAGGCGGTGTCGAGGCCGTTCGGCCGCCATTCCGGGACCCACACCAGTCCCGGATCCAGCAGCACCAGACCTTCGAGCAACGCCGCAACCTCCTCCCTGGTCCGGATCGCGTGACCGGGCAGCGTCATCGCCAGCAGATCGTGAACGGCCGGCAGCAGCTCCGGTGGCATCGCGTCGAACGTGGTCTGCAGCAGCGACAGGTAGCTCCTTTCCGGCACCACCTGCCGGATCCGCTTGATCACGTAGTGGAAGTACTCGTCGTCGTTCAGGCTGTGGGTCGACAGCAGCAGCACGGCCATGGGCCGGTCCCAGTCGAGGAACGTCTGCATGACCCGGTCGTCGAGGAGGTCGTCGATCTCGCGTACGTCGCCCTCTACGACGCGTACGAGATCGGTGACGGGCTCGATGGTCGCCCGGGCTCCGGCCAGCACCATCGGGTCGTTCTCCACGTAGACCACACGGGGGACCGCGGCGCCCAGGGCGTCACGGGCCACGTCGTGCAACTGTCTGCCCGCCGGCAGGCCGCTGGGCACGCCACTCCCGACGATCACGAACTGGTCCACGCCCGCCGTCGCGAGGTGACGGACCACACGGCATAAATAGTCCAGCACGGCCCGTGCGGCCGTCGTCACGATCGGAGCGGCCTGATCGTAGCGGCGCACCGTGTCTCTGTCCGCCGCGAAATTGTTCTTTCCACCCGTGGCAGCGTCGAGAACCCGGGTGATCCTTGCTTGGGTCATCTCCAGCTTCGCCAGGTTTCGGATGGCACGCTGACGCATTGAGTGTTGCCCCTTTCCCCTCGCCCACTATCTCGGGAAAAGATGATCCTTTCGGACCCCACACTCGATGACCCAGAACATATGATCCCCCTTCGGGGAGAGATGACAACCGGAAAAGCCATTAGTTTTCGGTATATCTGCCTAACTCCTCTACCGGGAATAACGATCTCCCATTCGGGAAAGAGATCACTTTCCGAGAGAACGCGAAAGCCGTTCGCGATGGAAATTCAGGACCTCGAAGGTCTCCTCGCGCGTGGTCGTCGTGACCGACAGCTTCGTGAAAGCCTGGTGGTACGCCTCCACCGCGGCCGTGTCGGCGACGATCTCGTCCGACTCGATGCCGTGCGCGCACGCGATGTCCGGCTCGAAGGCCTCGGCGAAGCGCCACAGCGTGAACGGGCCGGTGCGCGGCACGTAGGCCGGCTCCTCCATCGGCACCACGTGCAGCGAGACGTTGGGCCGCTTGGCATGGTCGAGGAGCTGCTCGATCTGGCGGAGCTGGACGTGCGGCCCGACGATCGAGCGTGCCAGCACGCTCTCGTCGATCACCGCCCACACCACGATGCCGCTGTCGCCGGCCACGGCCTCCTGGCGGGCCAGCACGAGGGCGAGCGCCTCATCGACCGTCTGCTGCCCGAGCGTCCCCGGCCCGGCCGCGGTGATGGCGGCCCTGGCGTACTCCTCGGTCTGCAGCAGCGGCGGGACGAACTGGGGCTGGTACGTGCGGATCACGGTGGCCCGCTGCTCGAGCGCGTACGTGGCGGCCAGCCAGACCGGCACCGACTGCGCGTCGTACCAGGCGGCCTCGCGCTCGCCCCTGGCCAGCGAGAGCACGTATTCGCGGATGGGCGGCGCGACGACGCCGTAGAGGGTGAGCAGACGCTCGACGGAGATGGGAGCGGGGGCGATCCTGCCCTGCTCGACGGCCGCGATCGCGGCGGTCCCCCGCCCGATGGCGGTCTCCACCTGCTCGACCGAGAGGTCGGCGGCCAGGCGCAGGCCGTGCAGCCGCTTGCCGAGCGCCCGGCGCTGCGGCCCGCTCAGCGGCGCGGCCGCGTCGGGGATGTCGGAGGCGGCGGCGGGCCCGGACTCCTCGGACAGGCCCTCGGCCTTGCGCGCCAGCTCGACCACGCCGCGCAGGACGGTCAGTGAGCTCTCGGACAGCCCCGAGGCGTTCAGGCCGACGGCGGCCGCGCGCAGCTGGAGGTCCTCGACGGCGCCGGACTCCAGATAGTCGTCACCGACCAGCCAGCCCACACTCACCTGGAGGCAAGAGGCCAGCGCCCTGAGCACCTGGAGCGTCGGGTTGGTCTGCTTGCCGGTGCGCAGCTGGCTGACGTAGGCGCGGGTGATGGGGATGCCCGCCTCCGTCAGGGCGGAGGCAACCTGCGCGCCGGTGAAGCCGCGCTTGGTCAGCGCGAGATCGAGCCGCTCGGCGAAGTTCGCCACGGCACACCTCCTACCGCCCGTGAACTTTTCCAGCGTAAGGGACGCGGGCCGCACTGTCCCCTGCCATGCGGGCCAGCTCTGCCCCGCGCGTAGGTATCAACTTATGCGCAAACTGTGAGTTGACATAGCCCTGTATATAAGCGGACTATCAGAGCGCGTGGTAACTGAGGCTTAACAGCCAGACGGGGAGGAGGTGACCGGACATGACCGCGGAATCCTTGTTCCAGGAAGGTCCGGCCTCCACCGGCCAGGAGCAGGTGGTCCAGCGGATCTGCGCGCGAGTGGCGGGGCCGGTGGTGGGAGCCGGCGTGCACGTCGCGAGCCTGCCGCTGGGCGGGCTCGAGGTATGGCTGGACAGCCCCCGCCACCGTTGGCGCTTCCATCACCGGATGGCCCGCGAGCTGCGGCTGGCCGGATGGCACACGGAGACGGGATCTGATCGGCTGGTGCTGCTCGGGTGGAGTGCGGTCTGCCTGAGCCATCGGGCCAGGATGCTGAGCGCGGCCCTGGCCGGACGGCTGGCCGACTTCGACAAGACGGCGTTCATGGCCGTCATGATCGCCACCCGGCTGCGCCACGAGGGGTTCTCCGTCGACGACCTCCCCGCCGAGGTGGAAGCTCGCTGTGGCGACGCGCTGCGCTGGCCCGCCCGGCTGGCCGATCTCGACGGCCTCGAACGCCGGTCGTCGCTGGAGCCGCTGAGGCTCAGGCTGGCCCAGGTGGCCGGGCTGGAGGCCAAGGTGAGCCGTCGCTGCGGCGAGCATCTCGCGCTCGCCTCCAAAGTCGCGCGTACGGTGGCCGGTGGTGCGGTGCCGGCCAGGTCGCGCGCGCGTTCGTCGACATCGTCCTCACCAGGGGCCGGACTGACGGAGCGGATGGTCTGCGTCAGCGTCCCCAACGTGAGCAGAAGGGCCTCGGTGTCGTCATGATGTTGCCCGCCTCGCTCGCGCTGCCGCTCGGCGCGCCGCCCACCGGCCGCAGGCCCTGGGGCGTCGCGTTCCGGTGCGCGTGCGGTGGGGCGGGAATGCCGGCGCTGCCATCAGGCGGCCCTGCTCGGCCGGTGGCCGAGCACGGCCGGCCCGCCTTTTCCGCGGGACCGATGGCGGCGCGTGTGCGGCTGGCCCCGGCGCTTCCCCACCCCCCCGGCACCGTGCGGCACGTGCCCGACTCAGTCGGCGCGGTGTTGTCGGCCAGCGCGGTAGCGGCTGGCGTGCTGGCCGACTCGAGGGGTTGCGCCTGGGGCTGGCTTTCTCAGCGTCCGCCGGGCCGGATGGCCGCGTTCGCGGTGCTGCCCGCGGGGTCGTCCGCGACCTCGTGGCGGCGTCGTGGCGACGCGGTCGACCTGCGGCTCCGGCGGCGGCGCGGTGTCCCATGGGTGGCGGGCACGATCTGCCTGCCCGGCGCGGCCTCGTTCGCCGTGCTCGTCATGGGGCCGCCTTATGTGGAGACGGCCGGGCTGCTGACAGCCATGATCGCGGCGACTGCGGCGGCCCTGGTGGCCGCCCGCCGCGTCGGGCTCGTCCGGGCCGGCCACTGCGGAGGCGTCGCTCTGGGCGGAGGAGCGATGCTGGGTGGGGCGATCAGCGTGGTGGGCGCCATGGTGCTGATCGACCGGCCGTTCTTGGAGGTGCCCGGGACCGGGCGCGCCTCCGTTCTGGTGGCCGTTCTCCTGGCCGCCGTTCTGCTCGCCGCCGCGGCGCTGGTGCGGGTCGCCGGGGCGTCGGGCCATGAGACCGAATCTCGATCTCAACATGCGGCGGAGGAGGAGCCGGCGGAGCGTCGCCGGCTCCTCGCCGAGCCGCGTCAACCCGCGATGAACAGGAGCCGTCATGCTCACCGATGAGCTGCACAGGTCACAACCGCACGAGTTTCACGCGCGCGGGGCGCGGCACGCGCCGCCGCCGTCCTGGGGCGAGGACCAGGACGACACCCCGCCGCCGGCACCGGCGCGCACCGTGCACCGGTTGCGCCGCATCCGGCAGGTGTCCGTCGAGGCCATCACCGAGATCGACCAGGCACTGCGGCACCGCGCTTCCTGAACCCCCAGCCTTCCCGCACAGGAGGAGAACCCATATGCGCACCGTCCTCGCCCGGAGTATCCGGTGAGCCGCGGGAGGGTGGGCGTGATCGTGGCGCCCGCGAACCCCTCGGCGGAGCCGGAGCTGACCCGCCTGCTCGGGTCGCGCGCCGACATGCACGTCACGCGCTTCCCGGTACGTCCCGGGTCCCTGGCCGAACGGCTGGAGAGCTACAACGAGGCCCTGCCCACCATGGTCTACGCGTTCGACGGCCTGCCGCTGAGCGCGATGGTCATGGCCTGCAGCGAGCCCCGCTACCTGCTCGCCCCCGACGAGGACCGCGACCAGTGCGCCGAGCTGACGGCCGCGACCGGAGTGCCGTTCGCCTCGGCCACGCAGGCCACGCGCGAGGCCATGGAGCACGCCGAGGTGAGCGACATCGTGCTGGTCTCGCCGTACCAGCCGTGGCTGACGGAGCTGGCCGAACGGTTCTGGAAATCGGCCGGGCTCAACGTCACCCAGGTCGTCCAGGTACGCGCGAAGAACGGCTACTCCTCGTACGCGGTCACTCCCCCCGAGCTGATCAGCCAGGTCGAGCTGGCGGAGCTGCCCGGTGACGCGGCGCTGCTGTTCACCGGCACCGGCATGGCCACGCTGCCCGTGCTGTCGCGGCTCAGCGCCGGCAACGAGCGGATCCTGCTGACCTCCAACCTCTGCACTGCCTGGTGGGCCCTGTCCAGGGCCATCGGGCAGCACGTGACACTCGGCCGCGTGCCGCACCGCCGGTACATGGGAGGCGCGGCATGAGCGGCGTCATCGTGGTGGGAGCGGGACCCGCGGGGCTCACCGCGGCGCTCTCGCTGGCCCGGGCGGGGATCCCGGTCACCGTGCTGGAGCGCGGGACCGAGCTCAGCACGCAGACCAGGGCCTGCACGTTCCACCCGGCCACGCTCGACCTGCTCGACGACCTCGGCGTGGCCTCCCAGCTCGTCGCCAAGGGCCGCGTCGTCGACCGCGTGCAGTGGCGCGACCGGTCCGGGATCGTGCTGGCCGAGATGGGCATGAACCGGCTCAACGGCCTGACCAGGCATCCGTTCAGGATCCACGCCGACCAGGCCTCGCTGACCCCGCTGCTGCTCGCCGCCCTGAGCGGCTACCCGGACGTGGACGTGCGGTTCGGCACGCACGTGGACGGCGTGGCGGAAGGCGGCACAGGGATCCGGGTCCGCGTCGGCCACACCTGGACGCGGGCCCGGTACATGATCGCCGCCGACGGTGCGCACAGCACGGTACGCGGCTCGCTGGGGCTGCCGTTCCCCAGGTCCGCCTATCCGACGCAGGCGCTGCGGGTGTTCACCGACTCGCCGCTGGACCGGCTGCTGCCGAGCCTGGCGCCGCTGACGTACGTGCGGGACGTGCAGCAGTCGTGCACCCTGCTCGGGCTGCCGGACCACTGGCGGATCATCTTCAAGATCCCCTGCGACGCGCACGAGCCGCTGTCGCCCGCCAACCTGTCCCTGCTGGTCCGCCGGGCCCTGCCGGGGGCGAGCGGGCCGATCCACGTGACGGGCGCCGACCGGTTCGGGCTGTCCAGGGGCGTGCTGACGTCGTACCGGTGCGGCCGGGTGCTGTTCGTGGGCGACGCCGCGCACCTGACCTCCACGGTCGGCGGACTCAACATGAACGCGGGCATCCACGACGCCGCCGAGGTGGGCCAGGTGATCTCGGCCGTGATCGGCGGCTTCGCCCCGCCCGCCGCGCTGGAGGCGTGGGCCTGGCGGCGCCGCTCGGTGCTGCTGCAACGCGTGGTCCCGCGCGGCGAGACCCGGCTGGCGGGCGTGCGGGAGCACGACAGCGCCAGGCTGGCGGCGGCCATGGCTGGGCTGCGGGCCATCGCCGGCGACCCGGACGCGACCCGCGCCTACCTGGCGCAGGCCTCGCTCCTGGACACCGTGCCTGGCAAACCCCTGGCCACCGTGCCGGGGAAGAGGTGACGACGACCCGTGGAGGAGGTGGCGCCGGATGTGGCGAACCCTGTCTGACGACGCTCGCCAGGCCATTCGGGACCTGTGCGACAAGCACGGAGCCCGCCTCTACGACTACTGCCGCACAGAGCTCGCCGCGGGCGACGCCGAGCAGGCGGTGGCCGGCACGGTACTGACGGCGCACCTGTACGCCGACCGCGTGGTCGACCCGGCGCTGCGGCGGCCCTGGCTGTACGCGGTGGCCCGCGCGCACCGGGCGATCGTGGCGGCGCCCGCGAGCATCGGCTCGTGGTCGCGGCCCGGCCGGATGTCGGAGCTGCTGCCCGAGGCGCTGCTCTCCCTGGACCGCCCGCAGCGCGAACTGCTCGACCTGTCCCTGCGGCACGGCCTGGCCGACCCGGAGCTCGCCGTGATCTTCGAGCTCCGCGAGGACGAGGTGCGGGCCGTGGTCACCCGGGCGGCCGCCTCCCTGGAGGAGTGGTTCGCCGCGATCATCGCCGCTCGGGGACACGACGGGTGCCCCGACCTGACGGCGCGGGTGTCGGAGTGGGTCGCGGCACCCGGCCGGCGGGCCAGAGCCAGGATCAGCCGGCACATCCAGTCCTGTGCGACCTGCCGGGCCGCGCCCAGGACCGTGTCGGCGGCTGCGCTGCTGCGCCGGCTGCCGATCACCACGCTGCCCGGCACGCTTCCCAACCGGCTGGCGTTGGCGCAGCCGTTGCCCGGCGAGGGGCCACTCTGGCGGGCTGACGGCTTCCCGGTGCAGGCTCGCACCCTGGTGGAGACCGGCCCTTCCCCGGCTCCCCCGGTCGCCGACGCCACGCCGCAAGTCCCGGTCGCCGACCCCACGACGGCGACCTCGGGAAAGCCCTGGTCGGCGGCGGGCGCGGCTGCCGCCGACCAGGAGCCTCCCGCGGCCCCAGCCAGTGGGCACGTCGTGCGGGGACGGCATCCGTTCACGCCGCCGAGCCGCACCCGGGCCTTCCGCGGCGGAGCCAACGGCGACAAGCTCGTCTACAGCACCGCCGTCAAGGGCTCGAGCAACGGGCACAGCCACGAGCACCATCACGGGGCCATCATCCGGTACGGCGGGATCACCCTGAACGGTGACCTGGTCGAGCTGCGCGACGGGCACGTGCAGGAGTTCTGGCGGGAGCGGCCGGACGACGACGATCCGGAGGCCGGGCCGCCGATCAGGGCCGTGGCCAGGCTCGGGCTCGTCGTGGGTGTGGGCCTGCTGGTGGCGGGGCTGGTCTGGGCCGTCGTGAACGCCCAGCGGCATCCCGCGACGCTCACCAAGGCCGCCGCGCAGACGGGCGTGCTGGAGGAGCCCCACGTGAACGGCTCGCCCTGGGTGGCCGAGGTCGTCCCGGTCGGAGGGTCGGTGCTGACGAGCAAGGCCAGGAAGGCCGAGCTGCCCAGGCCCGCGCCGCCGGTGGCGAGGCTGACGCCGTCGTCGGTGTCGCTGGGCTCCGGGCGCACCGGAACGTTCTCGCTGTCGTGCACGGGGAACTGCGAGATCACCTCGGCCACCGGCACGAACGGCATCGCCGTCTCCGGGACCGCCTTCACGGTGCGTGCGCCGCTCTCCCAGCGCGGCTGCTCGGCGCGGCCGGCCGTGCGGCAGGGCAGGATCACCGTACGGTGGGCGGGCAGGACCACGGGCGACGGCAAGACCACCGGCGGCACCACCGCCGGGCGCGGCACCCTGACCATGCGCGTGACGTGGACGGTCGCCGGTAAGAACGGCGTGCCGATGCTCGACAGGGAGCGCGGCGTCGTCTACTGCAAGTGAGGGCGTCTGCTGCAAGTGAGGGCCCCAGGCGTGTGCCCGAGGCCCTCTCAGGCTGCTAGAAGAACGAGAACTCGGGCTCGGGCCGCGGCAGCTCGACCCGGTCGGGGCCGCGGAACGTGCGCGTGTCCTTCGGCACGTCGGCCAGCGGGGTGCCCAGGACGAACGGCACGACGACGCCGGACCTGGCCAGGTCGATGGTGACGTTCGCGCCGGTGCCGGTCTCCCCGCTGTAGGTCGAGTCGGTGCCCGCCACGACGAGACCGATCCGGTGGCCCTTCTTGAACGTGTAGTCCTGCGGCAGCGTCAGCCACTTGACCGTGCCGTACGTGTCCGGCGGCAGCGGCGTGGCCTGGCTGGGCGAGTCGCGGTTCTGGACGTCGATCCAGCCGCGGGCGACGATCTCCAGCGGGCGGGTGGCCACGTTCGTGACAACCTTCTTTTGACACGCTCCCCGGCGTGAACGCCAGAGATTCAGTCCGTGTCGCCTCATGCGGCGGCACCTCTGCGGCTTCCTGCTTCACCGGGCTGTGCCACCGCAAGCAGTGGTCTTACCGGCCCTCCACAGGCGTTTAGCCTCTCCGCCCGTCCGGCGGCGAGGATGTTGATCGCGGCGTTGACGTCCCGATCGTGGACCGCCCCGCACGAGCAGGTCCACGACCGGACAGACAGCGGCATGCTCTCGGCCACTGCCCCGCACCCCGAGCACAGCTTGGAGGAGGGGAAGAACCGGCTGACCTTGGCGAAATACCTGCCATACAGCCTGGCCTTGTACTCCAGCATGCCGACGAACATCGACCATCCGGCGTCATGCACACTCTTGGCCAGCCTGGTCCGGGCGAGCCCCTTGATGGCCAGGTCCTCCACATAGATCGCTTGGTTGTCGCGAACGATGTGGGTGGAGGTCTGGTGACAGAACTCGCGGCGCGCGTCGGCGACCTTGGCATGCTGCCTGGCGACCTTGAGCTGGGCCTTGACCCGGTTGGCAGAACCCTTCTCCTTGCGAGACAGCGCCTTGTGGAGCTTGCGGAGCTTCTTCTCCGCGCGGCGCAGAAACCGCGGAGAATCGATCTTCCGGCCGTCCGCCAGCACAGCGAAGTGGCCCAGCCCCAGGTCGATCCCGGTCTCGGTATCCACCTCGGGCAAGACGGACTCGGTTACCTGAACCACGAACGAAGCGAAGTACCGCCCAGCGGCATCCTTGATGACCGTGACGCTGGACGGCTCGGCGGGCAGCTGACGCGACCACCGCATCGCCACCTCGCCAATCTTCGGCAGGCAGAGTCTGCCACCCGGCGTGACGGCAAAGCGCGCGTTCTTGGTGAACCGGATCGCCTGCCGGGCATCCTTACGGGACCGGAATCGGGGTGGGGCTATCCTCGGCCCCTTCCTCGCACCACGGACCGAGGCGAAGAAGTTACCGAACGCCCTGGTGCAGTCGGCCAGCGCCTGTTGGAGCACCACCGCCGACACCTCACCCAGCCACGCCCGTTCCGGGGTCTTCTTGGCCTCTGTGATCACCCGACGCGACAACGCGGCATCCGTGACGAATCTCCGGCCATGCTCGTAAGCCTCGTTGCGCAGACGAAGCGCGTCGTTGAATACCACGCGCGCGCACCCGAACGCCTTGGCCAGCGCGATCCGTTGGCCCGCTGTCGGGTCGATCCGGTAGGAGTACCGCAACTGCACAAGCCGATCATATCTTGAGGTTGTTGGTTTATAGCGGAGAACAGCGATATCAGAACCGGCAGACACTGCCTTTTGTCTTACATGCACATTTGGCTTTCGTCACCAAAGTTCCTGCATTGAGTCTTCACGGGCACCCGTCTGACTCGGCTGGCCCCGGCCTGAGTTGTCGTAGTACGGGCTCTCATCGATGATCACCGGCACCTTGAGCCCCGGGCCGGACTCCTTGGGCCTGATGATGTCCACCCGTACCTTGTCGAGCCTGCCGTCCAGGTCGCTGTCGACGGTGGACTCGACGTACACGTGCTCGCGGACGGCGTCCGCGTACGAGAAGACCGGCTGCGTACGGCCGTTCTCGACGGTGATGGTTGGTCCGGCTGCCGCCTGGGCAGGGGTCGCGATCGCCAGGGCGAGGGCGACGGCGAGCACGGCCGGTCGTAATTGTGGCACGCGTGACCTCCGGGACAGTTGGCCAAATACACCGCAATCTCTCAGACCGCCCGATAGCTGACAAGATTTCCCGTATGGATGTAGTGGATCGAGTCCGGGGCTGCCTCCTCGGTGGCGCGATCGGCGACGCGCTGGGGGCGCCGATCGAGTTCCAGTCGCTGCGGGAGATCCGCAGGGATCACGGGGTGGAGGGCATCAGCGGATATGTCGCGACCTGGCGCGGCAAATCCGGCCTCATCACTGACGACACCCAGATGACCCTCTTCACCGTGGAGGGCCTCCTCCGCGCCCGTACCGGCCCAGGGGCTGACGGCGCCCCCGGAGGCGGGGCGGCGCGGGTGGTGGACGCGGTGCGGCAGGCGTACCTGCGCTGGCTCGACACCCAGGACCACCACACTCCCCCGCCGGCGGACCGCCCGCACCGCAGCGGGTGGCTGCGCGAGGAGGGCTGGCTGTACTCGCGCAGAGCCCCGGGCAACGCCTGCCTGTCCGGCCTCCACCGGCCGTTCCCCGGCCCGTCCCCGCTGGGCGAGCCCGGCCCGGTGAACCCGGGCTCGAAGGGCTGCGGCACCGTCATGCGCTCGGCCCCCTTCGGCCTGATCGCGCGGCACGACCCCAGGGAGGCGTTCGAGGTGGCGGCGGCGTGCGCGCAGATCACGCACGGGCACCCGACCGGCTACCTCGCCGCGGGGGCGTTCGCGGCGATCATCGCGCACCTGGCGGCGGGTGAGGCGCTGGAGCCCGCCGTCCACAGCACCCTGGAACTGCTGGCCACGTACCCGGCACACGACGAGACCACCGCGGCCCTGCGCGCGGCCGTGGCGCTGGCCGCCGGTGGCGGGCACTCGCCGGAGCAGGTCGAGTCGCTGGGCGGCGCGTGGGTGGCCGAGGAGGCGCTGGCCATCGGCGTGTACTGCGCCCTGGCCGAACTCTCCGTGGAAGACGCGCTCCTGCTGTCCGTCAACCATTCGGGAGACAGCGACTCCACCGGCTCGGTCTGCGGCAACCTGCTCGGCGCCCTCCACGGCGTCGCCGCCCTGCCCGCCGCCTGGCTGCGACCGCTGGAGGGCCGCGACACGATCGACCGCCTCGCCTCGGAGCTGGCCGGGTGACGCAGGCCACATCGTGTCCAGGCCGCCGGGTCGGCGTCTAGGCTGGATCCTCTCCAGCCGATGAGGAGAAGGTGCATGCGAAACGTCGCTCGGACCTCGCTGGTGGACGCCGCCATCGACGAGCTCCGCAGGGAGATCGCGCGTGGGGTGTGGCCGGTCGGCACCAAGATCCCTTCCGAGAGCCAGCTCGCGCAGACCCTCGGCATGAGCAGGCTGTCGGTACGCGAGGCGGTCCGCGTGCTGGCCCACGCGGGGCTGCTGCACACCCGCCAGGGCGACGGCACGTACGTGACCGCCACCGACGAGTCCAAGGTCGCCCTGCGCCGGCGGCTCGACACGGCGGCCGCCATGGACATCATCGACGTGCGCCGCGGCCTCGACCTCGTCGCGGCCCGGCTGGCCGCCGGCAGGCGCACGGAGGAGGACCTGACCGCGATGCGCGAGACGCTGGCCCGCAGGGACGCGGCCGGCCGGGCGGGCGATCTCGACGGGTTCGCGGACGCGGACGTGGAGTTCCACGTGCGGGTGGCGGACGCGGCGCACAACGCGCTCCTCGCCGACCTCTACCGCAGCATGAGCGACGCCCTGCGCGACAGCATCAGGCCTCAGGAGCAGGCGGAGCTCGACCTGGACGGCTCCCACGACGACCTGCTGCGCGCGATCGAGGACGCTGACGTGACCCGGGCGGTCGCCGTGTCGGTCGCCATCCTCGACCAGCAGGAACGCCACCTCTGACGCGCCGGCAGGACGACCTCCGGGCGTGGTTCGGTCGTATGCACTTCGGCGGCAGAGCAGCGAAAGCCGGGGTGAGCCGCGACGCGGTGCCGCTCGGGAAAGCGGCGTCGCAGAGCACACCCCGGCGATCTACCCAAGCCCCGCTCAGCGGCCTCGTGGCACGGGGCATGGCACCATCTGCCCCTGCGGCGGGGGTGTAATCATCGGCCCCCTGAAGAGAATTCTTCCCGCGGGCCGTTTTGGAGACCACCATCTTCGGTGGGGTGGACATGGTCGTCCTCGCCGTTGAACTCGCGCAGTTCGGCCTCGAAGCTGTCGCACACCTCGATCATGATGCCCTGGCAGCGGCGCAGCATCTCGTCGTTGAACACGCTCTCCGGTAGTTGGTCACAAAGACCAGGTGGACGTGCATCGCGGAAACCACATGCCTGCCTCGTCGGGATTCACTTCCTGACTCATAGACCAGACGATAATATGTTCGAGTTGATGAGAGGTGGGTGTCGTACGGGGAAGGGGGGGTTCCATCGTGTTGGCAGGTCGTAGGTACCGGCTGGAGTTCGACTTCGGGCAACGGGTGTTCGCCGAGCGGCTGGGAAGCCGTCGTTTCGGTTCCCGACCGCGAAACACACCCCCGTCGAGCGGATCAACCGTAAGTGGGCCCGGGTGTTCCTGCCGAAATTCGGGTGGGTGAAGTTGCGGATGTCACGTCCGCTGGGCGGGGTGGTGAAGTCCGCGACCGTCTCCCGTGACGGCAAGGGTTGGTTTATCTCGTTCCTGGTGGAGGACGGCCTCACTCAGGTTGAACACCACATCCATCCCGACGCGCACGCCGGGGTGGACCGGGGTGTGGTCACGGCCGCGGTCACCTCCGACGGGGAGTTCTTCGACCGCCGCCACGCCGGACCCGACTGCGTGTCCAGCCTGGTGCCGCTCCCTGAGCGGAAACAGGACAGGCGGACCGATCTCGGGTTCCTCGCTCCGGGGGAGGCGGAACGCTATCTGCGGCTCCAGCAGCGGCTTGCCCGGTCGAAGAAGGGCTCCCGGCGGCGTAAACAGGTCGTCGCGGCGATGGGCGACATCATGCGCCGCGTTCGGTGGCGTCGCGCGGATTTCAACGCGCAGACCGCGCACCGCCTCACCCGCCGCTACGGCGTCGTGGTCCTGGAGAACCTCAACATCGACGGTATGACCACCGCCGCCCGGCCCAAGCCCGACCCCGACCAGGCGGGTCGATACCTGCGTAATGGGGCGGCGGCGAAGTCCGGGTTGAACAAGGCGATCCTGGACAAGGGCTGGTACGGCCTGGAGACCGCCCTCCGGAGCAAGGCCCGCTACACCGGGACGGTCGTCGCGAAGGTCCCGGCCCCGTACACGTCCCAGACGTGCCCGGCAGCTGCCTGTGGGAAGGTGGATGAGAAGAGTCGCGAGAGCCAAGCGGTCTTCTCCTGCACCTCCTGCGGGCACGCCGAGCACGCCGACATCGTGGGGGCGAAGAACACGTTAGCCAGATATCGGACGGCAGGGCTTGCCGTCCCAGGGCGTGGAGACCCATCCGGGTCGGTGAAGCGTCAAGCACCCCGTTCCACAGCACGAGCCGCGCAAGCGGCACGAGCTGCCGCGTTAGCGGCACGGGAATCTCCGTCCCTTTAGGGCGGAGAGCAGGTCAAGAGAACGTCCTGGTCGCGTGGGCGAAGGATTCCCTGGGTCGGCTACATGATCGTCTCGCACGAGGGCGAGGAGATCCGGCTGACCACGCGACAGGCGGAAATGTGGGCGCGTGGCGCCTTCGCCGTGTATCTGGCGCTCGTGGACCAGCGCCGTATCACTCCGCGCATTCCCGGCGACACCCCGCAAACGTAGCCCGTCACAATTTCGCGGTAAATGCTGATGTGCGCGACCGGGTTCAGGACGGCCTGTTGTTCATCAGCTCCGTGATCTTCCACTCGGCGCCGTCTTTCATGAGCAGGAACAGCTCACGATGGGTGCTGTTCCCCACCTTGCTCGTCGAGCGGACGACGGCGTTCTTGTCGCCGATCGTGCGCACGTCGTCGACGGTGTACGTGGCCTGCTTCGCGCCCTCGCCCTGGAGCACCTTCTGGACGAGAGCGCGGATCGCGTCGGTGCTCTCCGCCGTGGGCGCGCCGTCCAGCTCGACCACGGCGGTGCCGGCGAACGCGCTGACGACCTGGTCCAGGTTGCCGGACTTGAGCGCGGAGAAGAAGTCCTCGACGGCCGAGCGGGGCAGCCCGGCGCCGCTGCTCGTCGCGGTCGGCGTGGCGCCCGCGCTCCCCGTCTCCTCCGGCTGCCCGCTCTCGGGCGACTCGGTCTCGCCGGGCGAGGTCTCCTCCGTCGTCTCCTCCGTCGGCGTCTCCTGGGCCGCCTCCCCCTTCATCGCTTGCGTACCGTTACCGCCCACGGCGCAGCCCGCGACCAGGAAGGCCGGGATGACCGCCGCCAGCAGGAGCCCTCTGCGCTGAAAAATCTTGCTCATGGCCGCTTGATGCCCCGGAAGGTCTTGAGCGAATGCGGGTTTGGCCACTCAGCACGACGCCTTTGCCTGTGCCGGGTGTTACTCACAGTAACGGTTCACGGGATTTGGTGAGACCGGTCAGAGCTTTGATCGTTGCCGCTCCGCAACCAGATCACCTGGCGCCGCCGATAGCGTCCCTCCGGTGCCGCGAATTCAGGCGAACCCCGAACCTCTCCCCCAGCGCGAGGACGCCGAACGTTGCGACAGCGTCGACGCAGAACGGCGCTGCGTGCTGCCGGCGGCTCATCGGAGCCCCCACGTCTATCCCCCGGTGGAGACTGGAGCATAGCCGCCGATGGGCCGCCGGCGCAGCCGATATGCCATAACGGCAGCGCCGGGCAGCATCTCCCCGCAGAGCTAGAGACCGACCTCCACTCCGCCGTCCGCCACCCGTACCGGATAGACCGGCACGGCCACCGCCTCCTCGTCCAGGCACTGCCCCGACACCAGCGAGAACACCTGCTTGTGCAGCGGCGAGGCCACGGTCGGCTCGCCCTTCCTGGTGCCGACGATGCCGCGTGAGAGCACGTACGCGCCGCTGAACGGGTCGAGGTTGTCCAGCGCGTGCAGCTTGCCGTCGTAGGTACGGAAGATCGCCACCTGCCGGCCCTCGACCAGGGCGCAGACGCCGCGCTCCGGCAGCATGGTCTCGTAGTCGCAGATCCGCGTCCAGGTGCTCATCGGGCCATCACCGGCTTGATCTGGCCGCGCTCGCTGGCGAACACGATCGACGGGTCGGGCACGCCGGGGGCGTTGACAAAGCTGACGAACCTGCTCAGCTTCTCGGGGTCGTCCAGGGTGGCCGCCCACTCGTCGGCGTAGGTGGCGATGTGGTTCTCCATCTGCGCGTCCAGATCGGCGCAGATGCCGAGCGAGTCTTGCATGATCACCTCGCGGAGATAGTCGAGACCGCCGTCCAGCGACTCCAGCCAGGCGGCTGTGCGCTGCAGGCGGTCGGCCGTGCGGATGTAGAACATGAGGAATCGGTCGATGGTCCTGATCAGTTCGTCGGTGCTCAGGTCCGTGGCCAGCAGGTCGGCGTGGCGGGGCTTGAAGCCGCCGTTGCCGCCGACGTACAGGTTCCAGCCCTGTTCGGTGGCGATGATGCCGAAGTCCTTCGACCTGGCCTCGGCGCACTCGCGGGCGCAGCCGGAGACGGCCGACTTGAGCTTGTGCGGGGAGCGCAGGCCGCGGTAGCGCAGCTCCAGCGCGATGGCCAGGCCCACCGAGTCCTGGACGCCGTAGCGGCACCAGGTCGAGCCCACGCACGACTTCACCGTGCGCAGCGCCTTGCCGTACGCGTGGCCCGACTCGAAGCCGGCGTCCACCAGCCGCCGCCAGATCTCCGGGAGCTGGTCGACGCTGGCCCCGAACAGGTCGATGCGCTGACCACCGGTGATCTTCGTGTAGAGGCCGAAGTCGCGGGCCACCTCGCCGATCACGATGAGCTTGTCGGGGGTGATCTCGCCGCCGGGGATGCGCGGCACGACCGAGTACGTGCCGTTCTTCTGCATGTTGGCGAGATAGGCGTCGTTGGTGTCCTGCAGCGCGGCCCGCTCGCCCTCGAGCACGTGGCCGTTGTGCAGGGAGGCCAGGATCGAGGCCACGGCCGGCTTGCAGATGTCGCAGCCCCGGCCCTGCCCGTGCTCGGTGATGAGCTGAGAGAACGTCGTGATCTTGCGGACCCGTACGATGTCGAAGAGCTCGGCCCGCGAGTAGGTGAAGTGCTCGCACAGCGCCTTGCTGACCTCGACGCCCGACTTCTCCAGCAGCTGCTTGAGCATCGGCACGCAGCTGCCGCAGGTCGTGCCGGCGCGCGTGCAGGCCTTGATGCCGGGGACGTCGGTGACGCCCTTGTCGGCGATGGCCGTGCGGACGTCGCCCGCGCAGACGTTGTTGCACGAGCAGACCTGCGCCTCGTCCGGCAGGTCCAGGCTGGCCCCGGCCCCGCTGAACAGCAGGTCGGACGGCGAGGCGGGCAGCTGCTTGCCCACGAAGGGCCGCAGGGAGGTGTACGGCGAGGCGTCGCCCACGCAGATGCCGCCGAGCAGCGTCTTCGCGTCGTCGCTGATGAACAGCTTCTTGTAGACGCCGGCCACCGGGTCCATGTAGGTGACGTCGAGCGCTCCCGTCATCGCCCCGAACTGCGCCACCTCGACGCCCAACAGCTTGAGCTTCGTGGACATGTCGGCGCCCTCGAAGGTCGAGGCGCCGCCCATGATCCGGTCGGCCGCCACCTCGGCCATCGTGTTGCACGGCCCGACGAGCCCGTAGACCATGCCGCCGACCAGCGCGCACTCGCCGACCGCGTAGATCGAGGGGTCGGAGGTGAGCATCGCGGAGTCCACCACGATGCCGCCCCGCTCGCCCACCTCGAGCCCGGACGACCTGGCCAGCTCGTCACGCGGCCTGATGCCCGCCGAGAAGACCACGACCTGCGCCTCCACCAGCGTCCCGTCCGGCTTGCGCAGGCCGGTGACCTGGCCGTCGTCGCCGGTGACGATCTCCTTCACGCCCGCTCCGGCGTGCACGCTCAGACCGAGCCCCTCGATGTGGGACTTCAGCACCGAGCCGCCGCCCTCGTCCACCTGCCGCGGCATCAGCCAGGGGCTCATCTCGACGATGTGCGCCTTCAGCCCGAGCGCACGCAGCGCGTCGGCGGCCTCCAGGCCGAGCAGCCCGCCGCCGACCACGACGCCCTCGACCGCGTCCTTGGCGGCCACCCTGATCGCGTCCAGGTCCTCGAGCGTCCGGTAGACGAAGGCGTGCTCGGCGCCGGGCACCGGCGGCACGAACGGCGCCGACCCGGTGGCCAGCACGAGCACGTCATAGGGCTCGGTGCCGCCGTCCGCCGTGGTGACCAGGCGGGCATCCCTGTCGATGCCGGTGACCCGGCTGCTCAGCCTCGTCACGACGCCCACGGGCACCTGGTAGGTGAGGTCCTCGGCGGTGATGCCCGACAGATAGGAGGTCAGGGCCACCCGGTCGTAAGCCGGGCGCGGCTCCTCCCCGATGACCGTGATCCGGCCGTCGAAGCCCTTGTTCACGAGGGTTTCGACGAGCCGGTGGGCCGTCGGCCCGTAACCCACGACGACGATCCTGCTCATACGGAGATCCCTTCCTGCTCGCACAGCCAGCCGACGATGCCCTCCACGGCGTCGCGGCAGGTCCCGCATCCGGTGGTGGCCCTGGTCGCGGCCGCCACTCCGGCCACGTCGCGTGCCCCGGCCTCCCAGCACGCCCTGATCTGGCCCTTGGTCACGTTGTTGCACTGGCAGATCTTGGCCGCGTCCGGCATCAGCGTCGGACTGTCGACCACCGGTGTCGTGGACAGCCCCGGGAACAGCAGCCCCGCCCGGTCCCCCGGCACCTGCGCGCCGCGGTCGAAGAGCTGGGTGAGCGTGCCCACGGCGTCGCTCTCGCCCAGCACGATCGCGCCGACCAGCCGCCCGTCGCGGATGACGAGCTTGCGGTACGTGCCGCGGGCCCGGTGGCTGAAGCGCACCACCTCCGCGTGCTCCTCGGTGAGCTGGGTCTCGCCCATCGCGGCCAGCTCGACGCTCCTGGCCTTGAGCCTGGTGACCAGCCGGGAGCCCCGGTAGAGCGCCTTGCCGCCGGTGATGACGTCGGCGGCCACGGTGGCCTGCTCCCAGGCGGGCGCGACGAGGCCGTACACGGTGCCGTCGTGCTCGGCGCACTCGCCGATGGCGAAGATCGACGGGTCGTCCGTGCGCAGCTCGTCGTCCACGACGACGCCGCGCCGCACCTCCAGCCCCGCGTCGGCGGCCAGGCCGGTGACGGGGCGGACGCCGCAGGCCAGCACCACGAGGTCGGCCTCGACGAGCTCGCCGCCGGTCAGCCGGACGCCGTCCTCCTGGACCGACTCGGCGCTGACGCCGGTGCGGATGTCCACGCCTAGCCCGGCCAGCGTCTCGCCGAGCACCACGCCCGCCTCGACGTCGAGCTGGCGCTCCATGAGGTGCCCGGCCAGGTGCAGCAGCGTCACGGGCAGGCCGCGCCCGGCCAGCCCGCGGGCCGCCTCGATGCCGAGCAGGCCGCCGCCGACGACCACGGCCCTGCGGGCCCGCTGCGCGACCTCCATGATGCGCTCGCAGTCGTCGAGCGTGCGGAACGGGATGGCCCGCTCCACGCCGGGGATCGGCGGCACGAGCGCCTCGCTGCCGGTGGCCAGGACCAGCAGGTCGTACGGCTCGCGCCGCCCGCCCTCGGTCACCACGTGCCTGGTGTCCCTGTCGATGTGGGCGACCGCGTCGCCGAACGCGGCCTCGACGCTGTGGGCGTCGTACCACGCGGAGTCGAGCAGCCGCACCTGCTCGGGGCGCGAGCTGCCGGCCAGCACGTTGGACAGCAGCACCCGGTTGTAGGGCTGGCGCGACTCCGCGCCGAAAACAGTGATCTTGATGTGCGGGTCCCTGTCGCGTACCTCGCTGACCAGGCGCGACCCGGCCATCCCGTTGCCGACGACGACGAGCCTCATCATGAGTCCCTCTCCACCCTGACCGCGCAGACCTTGAACTCCGGCATCCTCGACGTCGGGTCCAGTGCCGGGTTGGTGAGCCGGTTGGCGCCCTCCCAGTGGAAGGGCATGAAAACGGTGTCGCGCCTGATGGCGTCGCTGATCCTGGCCACGGCCTTGCTCTCGCCCCTCCTGCTGCTGACCCGTACGACGTCCCCGGGCGAGATGTCGAGCTGCTCGGCGAGGTCCGGGTGGAGCTCGACGTACGGCTCGGGGACGGCCTGGACGAGCGGCGCGATCCTGCGGGTCTGGGCGCCGCTCTGGTAGTGGGCGAGCACCCGGCCGGTGCTCAGGTAGATCGGGTAGTCCTCGTCGGTCTCCTCGGCCGCGGGCCGGTGCTGGACGGGCACGAACCTGGCCCGGCCGTCCGGGGTGGCGAAGGAGTCGAGGAACGGGCGCGGCGTGCCGGGGTGCCCGGGCTCCGGGCAGGGCCAGAAGACGCCCTTCTCGGCGGTGATGCGCTCGTAGGTGATGCCCGAGTAGTCGGCGAGGCCGCCCCGGCTCGCCCGGCGCAGCTCGTCGAAGATCCTGACCGGCTCGGTCTCGAAGCGGTGCCCGAGCCGTTCGGCGAGCGCCGCGATCACGTCGAGGTCGCTCCTGACGCCCTCGGGCGGCGCGACGGCCTGGTTGCGGAGCAGGACGCGGCCCTCGAGGTTGGTCATGGTGCCGCTCTCCTCGGCCCACTGCGTCACCGGGAACACCACGTCGGCCAGCGCGGCGGTCTCGGACATCACGAAGTCGCAGGTCACGAGGAGGTCGAGGGAGGCGATGCGCTCGGCCACGTGCTCGGAGGCCGGCGCGGAGATCACCGGGTTGGACCCGAACAGCAGCAGCGCCCGCGGCCCCTCCGGGG
Organism: Nonomuraea helvata; assembly: GCF_039535785.1. Classification (NCBI taxonomy): domain Bacteria; kingdom Bacillati; phylum Actinomycetota; class Actinomycetes; order Streptosporangiales; family Streptosporangiaceae; genus Nonomuraea; species Nonomuraea helvata. The sequence continues at coordinate 45,376 of NZ_BAAAXV010000011.1, read as the reverse complement.
TCCCGAGTGCGTCGAGCAGCTCGTACGCCGACCGCCCCGGCCCCGGGAGGCTGTCCGCGGTGACCCCCCACACGCTCGCCACGTGCTCGCGGGCCGCCGGGTCGTCGATCTTGCGGTAGCCGGGGAGCTGGTCGGCCTTCTGGCCGTGCTCCCTGCCGCCCTGCCCGTTGCCCTGCCCGGTGACGCACCCGTAGCCGGAGCCGTGCCGGCCGGGCAGCCCCAGCGCCAGGGCCAGGTTGATGAACGCGGTGACCGTGTCGGTGCCCTTGGCGTGCTGCTCGGCGCCGCGCCCGGTCAGGATGTAGGCGTTGCCCGCCGCGGCCAGCGCCCTGACCGCCTGCCGCATCCGGTAGACCGGCACGCCGGTGATCCGCTCGACCCGCTCCGGCCACCAGGCGGCCAGCGACGTGCGGACCTCCTCGAAGCCGGTGGTGCGGGCGGCCACGTACTGCTCGTCCACGAGCTCGTCCGCGATGGCGAGGTGGAGCATCCCGAGCGCCAGCGCCAGGTCGGTGCCGGGCATGGGCTGCAGGTGCAGCCAGGCCAGCTTGGCCGTCTGCGTGCGCCGCGGGTCGATGACGATCATGCGCGGGCCGCTCAGGTGGCGCACGAACGGCGGCATGGTCTCGGCGACGTTCCCGCCGGCCAGGAGCACGATGTCGGCCTCGGCCAGGTCGGTGATCGGGAACGGCATGCCCCGGTCCATCCCGAACGCCTTGATCGAGGCCGCCGCGGCCGACGACATGCAGAACCGGCCGTTGTAGTCGATCTGGCTGGTGCCCAGCGCGACCCTGGCGAACTTGCCGAGCGTGTAGGCCTTCTCGTTCGTGAGCCCGCCGCCGCCGAACACGGCCACGCCGTCGGGGCCGTGTTCGGCGCGGATGGCGGCCAGCCGCTCCGCCACGTAATCGAGGGCGACGTCCCACTCCACGGGCTCGCCGTGGAGGAGCGGGGCGGTCAGGCGCTCGCCGTTGGTGAGCAGCTCGCCCGCCGTCCAGCCCTTCTGGCACAGCGCGCCCGAGGCGTTGGCGGGGATGTCGGTCCTGGGGCTGATGGCCACCCCGGGGCCGATCTCCATGCCGCACTGGAGCGCGCAGTACGGGCAGTGAGTCTTCGTCACTTCAGACCCGGGCATAGGCGAGGCTGGCCACGACCGAGGCGCCGACCTTGCGGGTGTAGCACCACCAGGTCAGGGCGAAACAGGACACGTAGAAGACCCCGAAGGCGAGGAAGGCGGGTGCGGGGGTCCCCGCGGCGGCGAACGCCATCCCGAACGCCCGGTTGATGAGGAATCCGCCCAGCGCGCCGACCGCCGAGATGATGCCGATGGCCGCCGACGCCTGGCGCTTGCCGTACATCAGGGCCTCCTCGCTCTCGCCGCGCTCGGCGATCGCCTTGGCCTGGAAGATGGCCGGGATCATGCGGTACGTGGAGCCGTTGCCGATGCCTGCGGTCACGAAGAGCAGCTGGAAGGCCAGGAAGAACAGCCAGAAGTTGCCCGAGCCGCTGGCCAGCCAGACCAGGAGCACGCCGCCGCCCATCCCGGCGAAGTTCCAGAGCGTGACGGGGGCGCCGCCGAGCCTGTCGGCCAGCCAGCCGCCCACCGGCCTGATCAGCGAGCCCAGCAGCGGCCCGACGAACGCCACCGCGGCGAACGGGGCCTCGGGGAAGAGGCTCTTGCTGAGCAGCGGGAAGGCCGTCGAGTAGCCGATGAACGAGCCGAACGTCCCGATGTACAGGAACGACATGATCCACGTCTGCGCCTTGCCTGCCACGGCGAGCTGCTGGCGCGGGTCGGCCTTGGCGCTGGTGAGGTTGTCCATGAAGAACCAGGCGCAGGCGGCGGCCACGACGACGAACGGGATCCAGAACCACCCGGCGGCGGCCAGGCCGAACGCGCCGATGACCAGCGGCATGACGAGCTGGACAGAGCTGACGCCGATGTTGCCTCCGGCCGCGTTCAGTCCCAGCGCGACCCCCTGCTTGTTGCGGGGGTAGAAGTAGGTGATGTTGGCCATGCTGGAGGCGAAGTTCCCGCCGCCGAACCCGGCCAGGGCCGCGATCACCAGGAAGAGCCAGTACGGCGTGGCCGGGTTGTTGACCGCCACCCCCAGCAGCACGGCGGGGATGAGCAGCAGCATCGCGCTCATCACCGTGAAGTTGCGCCCGCCGACCTTGGCCGGGCCGAACGTGTAGGGCACGCGGAGCACCGAGCCGACCAGGTTGGGCAGCGCGACCAGCCAGAAGAGCTGGTCGGTGGAGAACTCGTAGGCCCCCATCTTGGTGGCCACGATGCTCCACAGCGTCCACACCGTGAAACCGAGGTGCTCGGCCAGGATCGAGAAGATCAGGTTGCGCCGTGCGACACGCTTGCCTGAACTTTCCCAGAAGGCTGGGTCATCGGGGTGCCACTCGGCGATCCAGCGCGCCATCGAACTCTCTCCTACGCTCGGTGTCCGGGGATCTCCAAGGTAGGAAGCGCGCGTTACGCACTTTGACAATCCGTGGCCGTGCGTTCGTTACGTGTGATTCACCGCTGTAACAAGCCACGCACAAGCGTCACTGACGAAACATGCTCGTAATGATCAACTGCTGCCCGCCGAAACGTGGGCGTCACCTTTGTCACGGTACGTAACCATCAGTCCTGGCGGGCGCCCAGGCGCTGGAGCGGCTCGTCGGTCAGCCGGTACCTCAGCCACTCGTCCTGGAGCACCGCGCCGAGGTTGTCGTAGAAGGCGATGCTGGGCTCGTTCCAGTCGAGGACCGACCATTCGAGCCGCTGGTAGCCGCGCTCGTCGCAGATGCGGGCCAGCTCCTTCATGAGCGCCACGCCGTGGCCGGCGCCGCGGTGCTGGGGGCGTACGTAGAGGTCCTCCATGTAGATGCCGTGCACGCCCCGCCACGTCGAGAAGGTGAGGAACCACAGCGTGAAGCCGGCCACCTCGCCGTCCTGCTCGGCGATGTGGACGAACGCGGCGGGGTGGTCGGAGAAGAGCGCCGCGTGCAGCTGCTGCTCGGTCGCCTGCGCTTCGTGCTCGGCCTTCTCGTACGTGGCGAGCTCACGGATCATGCTGAGGATCTGGGGCACATCGGCGGGCGTGGCAGGTCGAATCATGCCGTTCAGTATCGGTCATCCCAGGGAGAGAGCGGACGGAACCTTTCACCAGTTATGTGAATCAAACAGGTGAAAGATCGAGACGGGGGTTATATGCAGCTTCATCTGGACGAACAGCGAGGGCTCTCGCAGCTCCTGGAGGACTACCTCGGGCAGTGGGAGGACCGGACGGGGATCGCGGTGGAGGTGTGGGCGCTGCCAGGTAGGAACGTGCCCTCCCAGGTCGCGGAGGTGGTCCTCAGCACCGTTCGGGAGGCGCTCGACAACGTGGAGCGCCACAGCAAGGCGCGTACCGTGTCGGTCGCCGTCACCGCGGGGGCGCGGGGACTGCGGCTGACCATCAGCGACGACGGGGTCGGCTTCCCGCTGGAGACGGAGGGGCGGGGCCTGCGGGTCATGAAGGCCGGCCTGGCGAACATCTCCGGCATCCTGCAGATCAACAGCGTGCTGGGAGGAGGCACCACGGTGAGCGCCGTCGCGCCCCTGGGCTAGCGGCCCGTTGACCATCCAGGACACTGTTACCCATGGAACAACGCACGTTGGGACGGACAGAGCGCCAGGTGGGCATCGTGGGCCTGGGCGCGTGGCAGCTCGGCGCCGACTGGGGGCAGGTGACGGAGGACGACGCCGTCGCCACCCTCGGTGCCGCCGCGGACGCGGGCGTCACCTTCATCGACACGGCCGACGTCTACGGCGACGGGCGCAGCGAGCAGATCGTCGGCCGCTTCGCCAAGGACCGCCCGGAGCTGACCGTCGCCACCAAGATGGGCCGCCGGCTCGAACAGATCCCCTCGAACTATGTGATGGCCAACTTCCGCGCGTGGAACGAGCGCTCCCGCCGGAACCTGAACGTGGACACCATCGACCTGGTCCAGCTCCACTGCCCGCCGACTCCGGTGTATTCGACGGACGCGGTCTTCGACGCCCTGGACACGCTGGTGGCCGAGCAGAAGATCGCGGCGTACGGGGTCAGCGTGGAGACGTGCGAGGAGGCGCTGGCGGCGATCGCGCGGCCGGGGGTGGCGACCGTGCAGATCATTCTCAACGCCTTCAGGCTCAAGCCGCTGGAGCAGGTCCTGCCCGCCGCCCGCGCCGCAGGGGTGGGCATCATCGCCCGCGTCCCGCTGGCCAGCGGCCTGCTGTCCGGCCGGTACGACGAGCACACCACCTTCGGCTCCGACGACCACAGAAACTACAACCGGCGCGGGGAGGCGTTCGACGTCGGGGAGACCTTCTCGGGCGTGGACTTCGGCACAGGCCTGGAGGCGGTCCGCCGCCTGGCCCCGCTGGTGCCCTCGGGCGTGACGATGGTCCAGTTCGCCCTCCGCTGGATCCTCGACCAGGAGGGCGTCTCGGTGGTCATCCCGGGCGCCCGCAACCCGGCCCAGGCCACCGCCAACGCCTCCGCGGCCGCCGTGCCCGCGCTCGACGCGGCGACCATGAAGGCGGTCCAGGAGATCTACGACGACCTGATCCGCCCCCAGGTCCACCACCGCTGGTAGAGCGGGCTCAGGGGCGGATGAAGCCGTTGACGACGAGCGGGAGCGAGGCGTCCAGCCCGGCGACGTTGAGCACGCCGTCGTCCTTCGGGTCGCCGATCGAGTAACCGGCCGCGGTCATCGCGGCGACGACGACACGGACCCGCGGGTTGATCTCCCGGCGGTAGGCCTCCATGGCCTGCGCCGGGTGGGAGCGGCCCGCCCAGGTCTCGTTGTCGGTGAACACAACGGTCCCGTCCACGTGCAGCCGCTTCCTGGACGCCCAGGTGAACGGCAGCGACAGGTCGGTGCCGCCGCCCGAGGGCCGCCAGGAGGCGATCTCGCGCAGGTTCGTGCGAGGGGTCACCTTCGAGGCGTGGACCTCCGTGTCGACGTCGATGACGTGCACGTCGCCCCGTTCGATGCGCGCCAGCATGACGGCCATCGCACAGCCGATCTCGTACGGGGTGCCGAGCGGCGAGCCGCCCGCGTGGACGTGGCCCCACGACATGGACCCGGACGAGTCCACCGCGACCAGCAGCCGTCTGCCCGACGGCTCGACCGCGCCGAAGGAGAGCTCGTACGTCTCCTCCAGCGCGTCGAGGACGGCGGGCACGGGCCGCCAGGTCTGGAGGTCGGCGCGCGGGTTCGGCCGGGCCTTGCCGGACGCGTAGACGCGCATGGCCAGCCAGGCGTCCATGGGGTGGACGCGGGCCTTCAGCAGCGCCTCGCGGTCGGTGAGCCGGGCGACCGCACGCCGGGTGGCGTCGCCCATCGGCGTGAGCGCGCCGATGCGGGTCATCCTGGCGAGGTTGCGCAGCAGGGCCGTCATGCCGATCGTGTCGACGAGGGCCTCCCACACCTCCGGCTCGCGCAGCATCGCGTCCGGCAGGAACTCCCACGGCACCCGCGACTCCGTCACCACGCGCACGGCCTCGTCCGCGCTCGTGACGGCCTTCGCCGTGAGGAAGCGGTGAACGGCCGGCAGCGCCTCGCGAGCCCGCTCGTCCGCCACGTTCCCCGCGATCCACCCGAACAGCGTCCCGCGCTGCTCGTCGTCCGCGGCCGGGTGGGCGATGCGCAACACGTCACGCAGGTCGAACGCCTCGCCCTGCGGCGTCTTGCGCCGGCGGGCCTTGCACGCCTTGAACGCCACATCGTCCGGGCTCCCGGTCAGGAACCAGGAGCCGAGCGCCGTACGCATAGATCGGCCGGCGACGGGAGCGGTGCCCCGAGCCGTCGCCTTACCGCCCAGGTTCTTGTAGTAGCCGAAGAACTGGGCGAGATGGTCCGTGGTGCGCGCCACCTTCGCCAGCGCCAGCTTCGCGGCCTGCCGCGTGTCCGCGTCGCCCTTGGCGTAGCAGGCGGCCAGGGCGAAGAGGGCAGGGCGCTGCTTCGGCGCCCGCGGCGGCCGGGCCGTCGAGACGGCGGTCAGCAGCTCGACCACGCGCGGGCCGTTCTCGGCGATCGCCTGGAAGAGCACGCCGGCGTTGTCGGCGGTCAGCCTGTCCTCGGTGACGTAGTAGGTGCCGCCCGTGGTGCCGAGGATCAGGAAGTCCTCCAGCTTGCGCCACAGGTCCTTGCCGAAGACGTAGCCGCCCGCCGCGTTCCGCACCTGGTCGGCACGGCCGGGGATGGGGCGCGTCTGCGGGGTGGCGAACGCCGAGACCGCTGCGAGGGGATCATGAGCCATTGCCTGCGCTCCTTGGGGACTACGGGAGATCAGATCTGGAACCGGCACGGATATGGTGGACTCACCGGCCGTTTTGGTGCTCTGCCAGTTGAGCTACGCGGACGCGAGATCCGCGGCGGGACTCGAACCCGCAACAACCCGATTATCAGTCGATAACCGACGAGATTCGACCCGTGCCGGCACCGGACCTGACCAGCTGGAATGGACCCAGAGGGTGCGGATGTATGCCCGGCGCCGGATGGGTTCTTTTCTCGAAAAAGATAACCGACACCATTTCGACCCGCACCTCCCTCTTGTCCCGTGAACTGTCTCCAACGGTAGCGATCAACGCGCCGGATCACATCTCATTATTCGGCGCGGAAAACGCCGCAGGCGCCGCACGGCTCAGGGACCACGCGCCCTGCCTCTCTCGGCGCCGTGAGACCCCTGTGGCCGTACGGTGAGGCAGGGGTTGCGGGGACGGCGGACGCGCCGCGATTGTCGGTGGCGGCGCGTAGCGTCGCGGCTGTGAATCGTACCGACCGGCTCTACGCGCTCGTCGAGGATCTGCGCGCCATCGCCCCCCGCTGCCGCTCCGCACGCGAGCTGGCCGAGCGGTTCGAGGTGAGCGTGCGCACGATCGAGCGCGACATCACCGCCCTGCAGGAGTCAGGGGTGCCGATCTACGCCGAGCCGGGCCGCAAGGGCGGTTATGCCATCGACAAGAAGATGACCCTTCCCCCGCTCAACTTCACCCCCGCCGAGGCGGTGGCCATCGCGGTGGCGCTCAGCCGGGCCGGCGACCAGCCGTTCGGCCGGCAGGCGCGCAGCGCGTTACGCAAGGTGGTGGCCGCGATGCCGGGCTCGGAGGGCGAGCTCGCCAGGGAGCTGGCGCGGCGGGTGCAGCTCATCCACCAGCCGCCCGAGCCCGGAGCGCAGAGCCGGCCCCTCGGCGCCGAGGGGATCTCCCGGGCCATCGAGGAGGCGCTGCTGCGCCGGCGCGTGCTCAGGCTCGACTACGCCGACGCCAAGGGCATGCTGACCTCGCGCGACGTCGAGCCTGGCGTGTTCCTGGGCGGCCGGGGCGGGTTCTGGTATCTCGTGGCGTGGTGCCGGCTCCGCGATGACGTGCGGGTCTTCCGCCTCGATCGGATCGCCGCCGCGACCGTGACCGCCGAGCGCTGTCCCGACCGCCCGCTCGAAGGCTTCGCCCCCGACGTGCCCGAGATGATTGTTCACGGCACTGTGCTCGATTAGTCAATGGAAAACACCGACATAGGGTTGTCGCCATCACGTTAGATCGTTGTCCTGTTCGAGAAATACGACCTGGAGACGACGATGGACAACACGGTGACCTGGTTCGAGGTGGCGACCGACGACCCCGAGGGCGCTCAGGCGTTCTACGGCGGGCTGTTCGGCTGGACGTTCGCCCGCGACGACGAGGGGCCGCTCGACTACCGGATGATCAGCTATCCGGACGGTGAGCGCCCCACCGGCGGGCTGTTCAACACCAAGGGCGAGTTCCCCGCGCACGCGATCTTCCACGTGCAGGTTGCCGACGTCGAGGCGGCCTGCGCCAAGAGCGAGTCGCTGGGCGGCAAGGTGATCATGAAGGTGATCGACGACGGCGCCGGCACCGACTTCGCCTACCTCCGTGACACGTCGGGCAGCGTCTTCGGGATCTTCCACCGGAGGTGACCCCGACGCCTGGGTGATCAACCGTCCGACGGCCGGAGCGAGCGCCTTCCCCGCGGCCTCCGGCATCCGGACGGGGTCGCTTCACAGCGGTTCACCCGGCGCCCTGGGCACGCCGCCGATCGCCGAGCGGCGGCGCGCCCAGGGCCAAGCACAGTCGGCAGGCGGGCCGTGGCAAGCCGGCGGCCGAGGGCGGTGGCAAGCCGAGGAGCCCAGTCAGAAGGCGGCCGTGGTGAGCCAGCGGCCGAGGAGATCCGCGTCGCCGTAGACCGTCAGCTCCTCCGGCGAGCGCCGGCCGTACATCAGGAGCAGCAGGTCCTGGGCCGTCCCCTGGACCGCGCTGGCGCCCTTGGCGTGCCCGCGCTCCCAGGAGATCCTCCCGGCCGGCCCCTGGGTGATGGTCCACTCGCCGTCGGCGTCGGTCGCGTGGAGGTGGATCGTGGCCCCCTCCACGCCGAGCTCCGCCAGCCGCGGCGTGATCCAGCCGGCATACGGCAGGTTGTGCAGGAACTCCTCGACACCGTCGACCGCCACGTCGGCCGGGACCACCGGGTCGACGCCGAGCGCCAGCTCCGCGTCGGCCCGGTGGACCACCAGCTCGAAGACCATCCGGCGGGGCCACCAGGACGCCTGCTTGTCTGGGCCCCACGTCCACACCGTCATCGACGGGTCGGTGGCGCGGAGCGTGTCGAGCAGCTCGGCCACCCCGGCGGCCAGCCAGGCCGCGTCGCCGCTCTGGCCCTCGGCCAGCCCGCTGGGCACCTGGCGCGACCAGATCCGCTCCTGGACCTGGTTACGCAGGATGTGGACGGCCCAGCGATGCGTCTGGCCGACATGCGTGACCAGATCGGCCATCGTCCATCCCGGGCACGTGGGCACCGGGATGGACAGGTCCGTGGCCAGGGCGCCGAGCCGCGCGGCCTCAGTCTCGATAAGCAAGTCGTACGTCACAGCGCCACATTAGACGGGGCCACATCAGACGGGGCCACATCAGGCAGCCGGGCAGGTGGTGCCCCTCGCCGGCAGCTTGCCGTCGATCAGGAACCCGTCCACGAGCCCCTGAATGCACTTGCTCCCCGACAGGTAGGCCCCGTGCCCCTCGCCCTCGTACGTGACCAGGGTTGCGGTCTTGAGCTGGGCCGTCAGCTTGGGCGCCCACTCGTACGGCGTGGCGGGGTCGCCCTTGCCGCCGACCACCATGATCGGTGCGGACCCGGTGGCGTTCACGTGCCGCGCCTGATCGCTGCCCTTGACCGGCCAGACCCGGCACAGCCCGCCCGAGCCCTCGCTGCCGAACAGCGGCGAGATCTTCATCGCGGCCGCCTCGGTGCGCCTGATCTCCGCCTCGCTGGGCCGTTCGGAGGTGTCCACGCAGGTGATGGCCGGGAAGCTGGTCATCTGCGTCGAGTACGAGCCGTCCTCGGAGCGGCCCGTGTAGGAGTCGGCCAGGTACATCAGCCCGTCGCCCCGGCCCTTGAGCGCCTCGCTGAGCGCCTGCTCCAGGAACGGCCAGGTCATCTCCGAGTACAGCGCCGCCGCCACGCCCGTGGAGGCCAGACCCTGGGTGAGCTCGCGCTGGCCGACCTTCAGCGGCTGCGTGGTGAGCTGGTTCATCAGCTTCTCGACGTTCGCGTCGGCGGTGGTCTGGTCCGCGCCGAGGTCGCACTTGTTCTTGACGCACGCCCGCAGGAAGCTCTCGTACGCCCGCTGGAACCCGCGCGTCTGCACCAGCGTCCGCTGCTCGAACGTCACCGTCGGGTCGAGCGGCGCGTCGAGCACCATGCGCCCCACGTTCTTGGGGAACTCGGTGGCGTACACGGCGCCGAGCTGCGTGCCGTACGACATGCCGACGTAGTTGAGCTTGGGATCGCCCACCGCGGCACGGATCCTGTCCATGTCGCGGGCGGCGTTCACCGTGCCGATGTACGGCAGGATCTTGCCGGAGTTCTGCTCGCAGAGCTTGGCGAACTGCTTGTTGGCCTGCGCGGCCTCCTGATGCGTCTTGTTGTCGACCGGCAAGGTGTCCAGGGCGGTGAACCTGTCCATCTCGGCGTTGTCACCGCAGCGCACCCCGGCGCTGCGCTCGACGCCGCGCGGGTCGAAGCTGACCAGGTCGTAGCGGTCGCGCAGCGCGGTGAGCGCCTTGCCGGCCTGGTCGAGCGTGTCGACACCCGAGGCGCCGGGCCCGCCGAAGTTGAACACCATCGAGCCCAGCTTCTTGGCCTTGCCCGTGGCCTGGAGCTTGATGAGCGCCAGGTCGATCTTCTCCCCGTCGGGCTTGGCGTAGTCCAGGGGCACCGCGAGCTTCCCACATCGTACGGACGCGTCCTGGCGGGCCGGCGGCTCGCCGTCAGGGCGCTTGATGTCGGTGCACGGTCCCCAGTTGATCGTATCGATGCCCCCCGTGGACTTCGTGGCGGGCTCCGCTGCCGGCACGGTGGAGCAGCCGGCGGCGGCGGCCGTCATGAGCAGGGCGGCGGCTAGGACGCGTCGCATGAAACTGATTTCCCCTCGTCTCTCAGGGGGAAGTAGTGCCCACAATACGTGACGCCGCACCATACCCGCGTGAGGCGGCCCGTACCCCTCCTCGACGTGCCGCCTCACAGGCCAACCGGCGTGGGCGCTGAAATGACGGCGCTCCCGCGAAAGAATCTTCGCGGGAGCGCCGTCCGTGGATGACTCAGACGCCCATCGACTGGGTGTCGTTGCTCTCGGCGCCGCCGGCCTCGGTGACGCCGTTCTTGAGGTGGTAGCGGGCGATGGCCTCGCGCAGCACCTCGCCGTCGAGCTCGCCCCGCTTGACCAGGCTGGTCAGCACGGCCAGCGTGATCGAGGCGGCGTCCACGTGGAAGTGGCGGCGCAGCGCCGAGCGCGTGTCGGACAGACCGAACCCGTCGGTGCCCAGCGAGGACCAGTCACCCGGCACCCACTGCGCGATCTGGTCCTGCACGGCCTTCATGTAGTCGCTGACGCCCACGAACGGGCCCTGCGCGTGGGAGAGCACCTGGGTCACGTAGGGCACCCGCTGCTCGGCGTCGGGGTTGAGCAGGTTGTGCTCCTCGCAGGCCATGGCATCGCGGCGCAGCTCGGACCACGACGTCGCCGACCACACGTCGGCCGACACGCCCCAGTCCTCCGCGAGCAGGCGCTGCGCCTCCATCGCCCACGGGCCCGCCACGCCGGAGACCAGGATGTTGGCCTTCGGCCCCTGGATCTGCGGCCCGTCGGCGAACTTGTACAGGCCCTTGAGCAGGCCCTGTACGTCGATGTTGGCGGGCTGGGCGGGCTGCAGGTAGGGCTCGTTGTAGACGGTCAGGTAGTAGAAGACGTCCTCCGGCTGGTCGCCGTACATCCTCCGCAGGCCGTCCTTGACGATGTGGGCCACCTCGAACGCCCAGGACGGGTCATAGGAGACCGCGGCCGGGTTGGTCGAGGCGATGAGCGGCGTGTGGCCGTCCTCGTGCTGCAGGCCCTCACCGTTCAGCGTGGTGCGGCCGGCGGTGGCGCCGAGCAGGAAGCCGCGGCCCATCTGGTCGCCCATCTGCCACATCTGGTCGCCGGTGCGCTGCCACCCGAACATCGAGTAGAAGATGTAGATCGGGATCATGTGCTCGCCGTGCGTGGCGTAGGCGGTGCCGGCCGCGATGGCCGAGGCCATCGAGCCCGACTCGCTGATGCCCTCGTGCAGGATCTGCCCCTGCACGGCCTCCTTGTACGACAGCAGCAGCTCCCTGTCGACGGCCTCGTACGTCTGGCCGTGCGGGGAGTAGATCTTGGCCGTCGGGAACATGGCGTCGAGACCGAACGTGCGGGCCTCGTCCGGGATGATCGGCACGAACCGGTGGCCGATCTCCTTGTCGCGCATGAGGTCCTTCAGCAGCCGCACGAACGCCATCGTGGTGGCGACCTGCTGCTTGCCCGAGCCCTTCTGGAAGGTGCTGTAGACCTCGTCGCCGGGCAGCTTGACCGGCTTGGCGCGCATGACCCGCTTGGGCAGCACGCCGCCGAGCGCCGCGCGGCGCTCCTTCATGTACTGGATCTCGGGGTCGTTCTCGCCCGGGTGGAAGTACGGGGGAAGGTCGCCCTCCAGCGCCGAGTCCGGGATCGGCAGGTAGAGCCGGTCGCGGAACTCCTTCAGCTCGGCCTTGGTGAGCTTCTTCATCTGGTGGGTGGCGTTGCGCGCCTCGAAGTCCTTGCCCAGCGTCCAGCCCTTGATGGTCTGGGCGAGGATCACGGTCGGCTGGCCGACGTGCTCGCGGGCCGCCTTGAACGCCGCGTAGACCTTGCGGTAGTCGTGGCCGCCGCGCGACAGCTTGCGGATGTCGTCGTCGGTCAGGTGCTCGACCATCTTGCGCAGGCGCGGGTCGCCGCCGAAGAAGTTGTCGCGGATGTAGCCGCCGGACTCGACCGAGTACGTCTGGAACTGGCCGTCGGGGGTCGTGTTCATCTGGTTGACCAGCACGCCGTCGACGTCGGCCGCGAGCAGCGGGTCCCAGTCGCGGCCCCACACGACCTTGATCACGTTCCAGCCGGCGCCGCGGAAGTACGACTCCAGCTCCTGGATGATCTTGCCGTTGCCGCGTACCGGACCGTCGAGCCGCTGCAGGTTGCAGTTGATCACGAACGTGAGGTTGTCGAGCTCCTCGCGGGCGGCCAGGCCGATCGCGCCGAGCGACTCGGGCTCGTCCATCTCGCCGTCGCCGAGGAACGCCCATACGTGGCTGCGGCTGGTGTCCTTGAGCTGCCGGTTGAGCAGATAGCGGTTGAACCGCGCCTGGTAGATCGCGCCGATCGGGCCGAGGCCCATGGAGACCGTCGGGAACTCCCAGAAATCGGGCATGAGGCGCGGGTGGGGGTAGGAGGGCAGGCCGTGGAAGCCGTGCGAGAGCTCCTGCCGGAACGCGTCGAGCTGCGCCTCGTTGAGCCGGCCCTCGAGGAAGGCGCGGGCGTAGATGCCGGGCGCCGCGTGCCCCTGGAAGAAGACCTGGTCGCCCGACTCGCCGTGGTCCTTGCCGCGGAAGAAGTGGTTGAAGCCCACTTCGTAGAGGGAGGCGGCGGAGGCGTAGGTGGCGATGTGGCCGCCGACGTTGGTGCGGGCGTTGGCCCTGGACACCATGATCGCCGCGTTCCAGCGGATGTAGGCGCGGATGCGGCGCTCGACGTGCTCGTCACCCGGGAACCAGGGCTCGCGCTCCGGCGGGATCGTGTTGATGTAGTCGGTGCTCCGCAAACCCGGCACGCCGACCTGGTGCTCGCGGGCCCGCTCCAGCATGCGCAGCATGAGGTAGCGGGCTCTGGTGCGGCCTTCGGTCTTGACGACATTGTCGAGAGACTCGAGCCACTCGTTGGTCTCGCTGGGGTCGACATCAGGCAGCTGGCTGGGTAGGCCGTCGCTGATGATCGAGAATCGCTGGCGTCCGGAAGCCACTGGGTCTCGCCTTCCGAGGATGACTGATGTCTGGTCTTTTGGGTGTCTAGCCCTCGCGGTCGCCTTCCATCCTGGTCGCTAGCCGTAGAAAACGCATCTCTACTGGCCGGTAACCAGAGGCGTCCCTGCTGGCAGAGACGATCAGATGGCCTAGACCACCGATGGTAGGACGAATCGCCCCCAAAGGTTACATCCCGGGAGCAATTTAACAAGACAGGAAAACAGACGAAATTTCGCTCGAATGTTCCCTTGCCACCGCTGCCCGTACTCTCCTCTCTCCCCCGAAGAGGAGAGGTTCTCACCCGCGGCAGCGCGATGTGACCGAGGGAGTCTAACGGCCGTCCTCCCGGGGCGGCTCCCGAGGGTGCGGCCCACCTACCTCAGGGCCCTATCCCAGGGCCTCGTCCAGCGGGACGAGGCCCTGCTGGAGCGCGAAGATCGCGGCCTGGGTGCGGTCGGCCACGCCGAGCTTGGCCAGGATGCTGGAGACGTGCGTCTTGACGGTCTCCCTGCCCATGCGCAGGTCCCTGGCGATCTCCGAGTTCGACCGCCCCCTCGCCATCGCCGACAGCACCTGCCGCTCTCTGGGTGTCAGCAGGTCGAGCGGTCTCGGGCGGCCGCCCTGGCGCACCCGCCCGAGCAGCAGCGCCGCGATCCCGGGCTCCAGCACGCTGCCGCCCCGCGCCGCCGCGCGCACCGCCTCCACCACCCGGTCGACCGCGGTCGTCTTGGACAGGTACGACAGCGCGCCGAGCCGTACCGCCTCCACCACCCTGTCCTCCTCCTGGAACGAGGTCAGCACGATCACCGCGGGCCGCTCCGCCTCCCCGCGCAGCCTCTCCAGCACCGCGAGCCCGTCCATGACGGGCATGACCAGGTCGAGCAGCACCACGTCGGGCCGCAGCCCCCGGACGGCGTGCAGCGCCGCCGCCCCGTCGCCGCTCTCCCCCACGACCTCGATCCCCTCCTCCTGCTCCAGGACGAACCGCAGCCCCTGGCGCACCACCTCGTGATCGTCGACGATGAGGACGCGGATGGTCATGGCAGGCTCGCTCTCACTGTGGTGCCGCTCCCGTCACTGTGGATCTCCCATCGGCCGCCGAGCTCCTCCACCCGCTCGCGCATCAGCGCCAGGCCCATGCCGTGTTTGGCGGCCACGCCGGAGGGGTCGAAGCCCAGGCCGTCGTCCGACACCTCCACGGTGACCGGGCCGTCGTGGCGGCCCAGCCGTACCGTGATCCTGGTCGGCTCAGCGTGCTTGATCGCGTTGCCGAGCGCCTCCTGGACGAGGCGCAGCACCGCGTGCTCGGCCGGGGGCGACAGCACGACCTCCGCCAGTTCGGCCCGGACCTTGACGCCGAGCCGCGTCTCGTACGCGTGGCAGAGCTCCTCCAGGGCGGGCAGCAGGCCCGCGTCCTCCAGCGCCACCGGCCGCAGCTCCAGCAGCAGCGCCTGCATCTCGCGCATCGCGCGGGCGGCGGTGCGCTCCATCGCCTCGGCCTGTTCGCGCAGGGCGTCCGGCGCGGCCCTGCGCATGCCCCCGGCCAGCAGGCTCAGCGAGAACAGATCCTGGGAGATCGAGTCGTGCAGCTCCCTGGCGATCCTGCCGCGTTCGGCCTGGCGGGCCTCGGCCCGCGCGGTCAGCCTGGCCGCCTCGACCGCCGCGCCGAGCCGGTCGGTCATGAGGTTGAACGAATGCTCGAGCGTGCTCACCTCATCGCTCCCCGTGACCGCCACCCGTGGCCGGAAGTCGCCCGAGGCCACGGCCGTCGTGACGCCGGCGAGCCGGCGCACCCTGGTGGTCAGCCGGCGCGTGCTGAGCAGGCCGAACACCAGCCCGACCGGCACCACGAGCCCCACCGCCAGCAGACCGGGCACCAGCAAGGGCGCGAGCGAGCCCACGACCGGCGCGGCGGGTGCGGCCTCCGCCGGGGCCTGGACGTACACGTACCCGAGGATCTGCAGACCCACGGGCGTCTTCACGGTCACGGGGCTGAAGTGCCAGACCGTCGCGCCCGTCCTGGTCCTGGCCGTGCCGCCGCCTCCCTCGCGGCCAGGCAGGGGGACGTCCAGGCCGGTGCCCACTCCGTAGATCTCGGGCGCGGAGCTGCCGACGATCACGCCTTCCGTGTCGACGAGCGTCTCCAGCATGGCGAAGCCCGGTTCGGGCGGCCTGACGCCGCTCAGGAGGGTTCGCGGCTCCGCCGTGGACATCGCCCTCTGCAGGAGATCGCGGCCCGAGGCGTCGGGCAGCGGTGGCGGCCGCCTGGCCGCGTCCTGGCTGAGCGCCTTGGCGTCCCGCCCCGCCTGGTCCCGCAGCACCGAGGCCAGGTCGGTCGCGCTGGCCTGCGGGATCACGTAAAGGGCCACGATCACGGCCTCGACCAGCAGTACCGCGGTGGCCGTGACCAGCACGTACGACATCGCCATCCGGCCGCGGAGCCCGAAACGCCACATCAGCGAAGGGTAACGTTTCGGTCATTTTTCTTCCTCCCCCTGCAGGGGGAGCAAAAGTTGCGAATCGCTCTTTTCGTATGGCTTTCCGCGTACCAATGTGGGATGTATGAATGCTGCGGTAGGAGACCGGCTCCTGGTGCACGGGCATATCGTCGGCGAAAGGGACCGGAGTGGTGTGATCACGGAGGTCCAGGGCCCCGAGGGCGAACCTCCGTACATGGTGCGCTTCGACGACGGGCACACCGGACTGGTGTTTCCCGGGCCGGATGCCGTCGTGGTGCATAAGTAGGATTTCCGTGTGAGATCTAAAATCATCTCTGTGGCCACAGGGTCACGAGAGACGGTGCACGACATCACGGGCGAATGCTCCGATTTCGTGCGCGCGCAGGGCGGCGACGGGCTGCTGCACATCTTCGTGCCCCATGCGACGGCCGGTGTCGCCCTGCTCGAGCTGGGCTCGCGCAGCGACGACGACCTGCTCGCCGCACTGCGCGAGCTGCTGCCGCCCGATGACCGCTGGGGTCACGCGCACGGTTCGCGGGGTCACGGAAGGTCGCATGTCATGCCGGCACTGATCCCGCCGTACGCCACGGTGCCCGTGCTGGGCGGGCGATTGACGCTCGGCACATGGCAGTCGATCGCACTTGTCGACCTGAACGTCGACAACCCGCAACGCCAGGTTCGCCTGTCGTTTTTGTCTGATTGATTCTGGCCGACTACGGCCGCACCCGTGGCGACCGTTGACGACTGAGGGTCACAGCGTGTGGACTGTGCCGAAGCGATAAACCGCATAAGCGGGGCCACTCAAGCAGGAGGGATAAACGTGAGCGCGACCGCGGGTCAGGCGCAGGGCGAGCGCGGCCTGGCCGAACGGCTCGGCCTCAAGCCGGGTCAGGTGGTGCAGGAGATCGGTTGGGACGAGGACGTCGACGACGAGCTTCGCGAGTCCATCGAGGACCTGACCGGCAACGAGCTGCTGGACGAGGAGAGTGACGACGTCGTCGACGTTGTGCTGCTGTGGTGGCGCGACGGCGACGGAGACCTCTTCGACGCCCTCAGCGACGCCATGCGAGCACTCGCCGACGGCGGCCAGATCTGGCTGCTGACTCCCAAGGCCGGACGCGACGGCCACGTGGAGCCGAGCGACATTGGGGAGGATGCCGCTACCGCGGGGCTCTCGCAGACCAGCAGCATCTCCGCCGCACCCGACTGGTCCGGCACCAGGCTCGTCACGCCCAAGGGCAAACGGTAGGGGGTCCGAGCGCCTTCCATGCGGCAGGATGATGCCTGTGAAAGCGCATCCTGCCGAGGTCGGCGCCCTGGCTCCGGATTTCGAGCTGCAGGACCAGCACGGCACCCCGGTGAGCCTGTCTCAGTTCCGGGGCTCCAAGGTCGTGCTGGTCTTCTACCCGCTTGCTTTCAGCGGGATCTGTCACAGCGAGCTGTCCGCCCTGCGCGACCAGCCTCTCGAGGGCGCACAGCTGCTGACGGTCTCCGTCGACTCCATGTTCACGCACCGTGCGTGGGCGGATCGCGAGGGTTACACCTTTCCGCTGCTCTCCGATTTCTGGCCACACGGACAGGTCGCGCGGGCGTACGGTGTGTTGGATGAGGCGAAGGGGTTCGCCCTTCGGGGGACCTTCGTCATCGACGGCGAGGGCGTGATCCGGTGGTCGGTCGTCAATCCGATCTCCTCCGCACGTGACGTCGCCGACTACGTGAAGGCACTCGCCGACATTTCTTGACTTCGGATCTTGACCTCGGAGGGAACGATGCCCTGCTACCGCTGCGGGGCCCGGCAGACCGACCCGGTGCGCGGCGCCAGCCCGTGGCAGCGCGGGGTGCGCCACGAGACCCAGGTGTTGATCTGCCCGGACTGTCAACGACTGCACGACCTCGACCTGGACTCGTGCTCGACGTGCGGGTCCTCGGCGCTGATCTGCCGGCTGGGCGAGGTGGAGTGCCGGTCCTGCGGCGCCGTACGGACGGCCCGCTCGGACGCCCTCACGGCCCCTGCCGTGGCGCCGCCTCCGGGGCTCTCGGCGGAGGTCGAGGCGGCGCTCAACCGCGTGCTGGGGCGCGCCTGAGCGGCTCCGACCGCCTTCTCCCGGGAATGGCCGGTGGAGCGGCCCGGGACCATGAGGCCCCCAGGAGGCGCGGACGGCCGTGGCATGAGCCCTGGGGCAGCTGGAACCCAAGGCCGAGAAGTAGCTGGAACTCCCGGGAAGTCCGGACAACGGACCGCAGACCCTTTCCAGACATTTACTGAGCTGCGCTATCGTCTCTTTCCGTGTCCGCAATGAGTTCGTTCGTAGTCGCGCTCGACGTCGGTGGCACGTCCATGAAGGGCGGCCTGGTCAGCGAGTCCGGCGCGGTGCTGCTGAGCGAGCGGCGCCCGACCCCCCGGGCCGAGGGCCCTGAGGCGGTCGTGGCCGCCATCTCCGACTTCATCAGCCACCTGGCCTCCTCGGGCGACGGCATCCCCGCGGGCGTCGGCCTGGCCGTACCTGGCCTGGTGTCCGACAACGCCGCCGTCTACGCGGCGAACCTGGGCTGGCGCGACGTCCCCGCCGCCAGCTTCACCAGCCTCGACATCCCGGTCCTGCTCGGCCACGACGTACGAACCGGCGGCCTCGCGGAGAGCATCCTGGGCGCCGGCCGGGGGCTCTCGGACTTCCTCTTCCTCCCCATCGGCACGGGAATCGCCGGTGCCTCGATCATCCGCGGCGAGCCGTACGGCGGCTCCTCGGGCTGGGCCGGCGAGATCGGCCACACCCCGGTCTTCCCGGACGGGGAGCAGTGCGCGTGCGGCCAGTTCGGCTGCCTGGAGACGTACGCCTCGGCGGCCTCGGTGGGACGCCGCTACAGCCAGCGAGCCGGCGTGGAAGGCGTCAAGGCGGAGCAGGTGGTCTCCTCCGACGACCCGATCGCCGTCGAGGTCTGGGACGAGGCTGTGGAGGCCCTGTCGCTGGCCCTGGCCACGTACACGCTCCTGCTGGACCCCTCGGTGATCGTCCTCGGCGGCGGCCTGGCCGAAGCGGGCCCCGCCCTCTTCGACCCGGTACGCACCCGCCTCGTCAAGCGCCTGGCCTTCCGCGACGCACCCCCCTTGGTCCCGGCGGCGCTCGGGGTGGACGCCAGCATGCTCGGAGCCGCCCTCCTGGGCTGGCGCGCCGCCGACCGCCCCGAACTGGGGCCTGGGTGGGTGGTGGATGTGCGATCGGGCCCTGTGGTGTCGTAAGGTGTAGTGCCGATCAGGGGCGGTTAGCTCAGCGGTAGAGCACTCGCCTTACAAGCGAGGGGTCACTGGTTCGAACCCAGTACCGCCCACCTGCGTAAACACTTGATCTCTGATCTTGAAAACGGCGTCTGAGTGACTAAGTGAGTGACTAACTCCCGAAGATCTTGCCCATCGCCGCAGCTCCCTGCATGATCACGGGCCTGATCTGGTGTCGATAGACCGTCTCGGTTACCACCGTGTTGGAGTGCCCGACCAGGCGCGAGATGTCCTCGATGGGGACGCCGGAGTCTGACAGCACGGACACAAAGCTGTGCCGCAGCTCGCGAGGCGACCACTCCCGTCCGCTGAGCCCGGCCGCCTCCACGACCTTCCGGAAGTCACGCCGTACGTTGTGGGCCGTGACGGGCGTGCCGGTCCGCGTGCAGAACACGAGATCCGAACCCTTCCAGCGATCTCCTCCCTTCTCCTGCGCGATCTCTTGGGCTTCCTTGAGCAGGCACAGCGCCTCCACGCAGCGCCGGGGCAGCTTGAGCGACCGACGGGACTTCACCGTCTTGGTGTCGCCCTTCTGCCGGACGGACCGCCAGACGTAGATCGCGAACTCCTCGTGTTCCCAGCCCGTCTCCCCCACCGGCAGCCACGCGGCCCGAGCCTCGTCGTAGGCCACGACGTGCGACCAGAGCAGCGCCCTCAGTTCCTCCGTACGAGCGCCGATCAGCAGCGAGAGAACGATGTAGGCCCGCATGCGCTCCCCGCTCCCCTCGGCCTGTGTGAGGACGGCGAGAGCTTGAGCCAGCGTCAGGGCCTTCGACGGACGACCCGCGCGCCCCTCCGGGATGTCGCAGAGGTCCACGACGTTGCGCTTCACCTTGTCGCGACGCATCGCGCTCTTGACCGCCCGGTTGAGGATGCCGTGGATCAGCTTGAGTGACCGAGTGCCCAGCTCGCCCGTCTTGCTGGCCAGCCACTTGTCAACGTCTTCCACGGACAGATCCCGCAGCTTACGGGCACCGAGGGCGGGGATCACGTGCGTGTCGGCGTAGGTGTTGTACATCTTGACGGTTGCGGGAGAACGCCCGCCGAGGCCGTGCTGAAGCCAGTAGCGGACCGCATTGGCCACCGTGTAGTTGGTGGGCGCGATGGCGAGGCCGTCCTCATGGTCGCGGACGATCTCTTTGAGCTTGGCCTTGGCTTCGGTCTTGGTCTTGCCGCTGGCTTTCTTGACGATGCGCTTGCCGGCCGGGGTGTAGCCGACCGTCACCGAGGCGATCCAGCGTTGCCGCTGCTCGTCCCAGTGCAAGCCGCCGTCTCCTCGGCTGCGTCGTTCGGTCATGAAGCCTCCTGTTCGAGTAGGGAGATGTAGTCCTCTATGGCTGAGGCGGGGATGAGCCGGGTACGCCCCTGGGTCACGGAACGGAGACGTCCTGAGCGGATCAGTTCGTAGATCACGCTTCGGCTGAGGCTGAGCAGGTACATGGCCTCGCAGACGCGGTAGAGCCGCCGGTCGTGGGCGGGTAGGGGTGGGGTCATCCATCCGCCTGATCTGCCGCGATCTTGCGGGCGGTCTGGACACGCTGGCGGATGTGTTCGGCCATGATCGCTTCGCCGGGGGTGTAGCCGATTCCGGCGAACCGCCAGTGGCCCAGGACGAGCGTGGTGGCGTCGCCGAGGGCGGGCAGGCCGTGACGCTCGCGGGCTTCGGCCGCGCGATGGGCGGCACGAGCGTTACGCAGGTCGGTGAGGTTGAGCGAGTAGGCGCGGCTCTTACTGGAGAAGTGGCCGCGAAAGCCGAGCATGTGCGCCCAAGGGCGGAGCCGGAGCGCCCTGAACTCAGAACGTCCGCCGAGGTCCCAGCAGGTGCGGATCATGCGCCGCGCGTGCTCGGTGACGGGCAAGGCATCCAGGTTCAGGCCGGGCTTGAGGCCCGTGCCGTGGCAGTGTCCGCAGGCGGCCATCAGGCTCAGCCGCCCGCGTCCGGCGCAGGCCCGGCAGGACAGGCGGTGATCGACGGTGCTGGAGGCTTCGGCACCCTTGGTGGCGTACTTGGCGATATAGGAGGCGACGGCTCGTTCGCTGAGCCCGTCGGCGCTGGAGTCGATCAGGATGGGGCGGATGTCGAGCTGGTCGCCCCAGGTGAGGGTCCATCGCCCGAGATCGCTCGGCGGTGTGGTCACGGTGACATGCCGCACGGCGGGTGGGATCGCCTGGATGAGCATGTGGTGGTCGGCCCAGTCGGGTGGCGGCTGGCTCGGTCCGGCGGCGCCGTCGAGGCGGATGATGGCGTGGAAGTGGATCAGGCCGCGCCGTTGATACTCGGCTACCTTGGCGAAGGACACCTTGACCTGCTCAGCGAAGGCACGGCGACTCATCCCGGTCTGGACGGCCAGCTCTTGCCTGAGGCCGAGGGCGAACCGGTGCCACAGCGCGCCTGCGTGTGCCTGCCACAGCACCGCGCCCGTGTAGTCGTAGCAGTCGGGGCAGATCGGCTGGCCGAGCCGTTCGTCGTGTGAGTCGTGCCGGAGGTGGCAACCGACCGGCCGCCCATGCTCACACAGCCTGTCGCGGTTGCGGGGACGGCAGGGACGGCCGTCGCGGTGCGAGTGGACGGGGCCGAGGGAGGGGGCGGTCAGGGTGACGAACGCCCGGGGGTGCGCGCTGACCGTCTCGGGCACGCCCTTGCCGCCAGACAGGCCCGCCCTGATCAGGTGGAAGGTGTCGGCCTGGTAGGTCTGCGAGCATGCCGGGCACACCGAGACGCGCCGGTTGCCGCAGGCCACCAGGAGATGCCCCGAAGGCTCACCATCGGTTGTGTACGCATGCAGCATCTCACCCGTGCTCGCGTCCACGATCATCGACTGTCCGGCCAGGTGCACCGGATGGGCGCATCCGCCGGTCGCCGCGACCATGGAGCGCCACCGCCCATAGCCCGGCGCGTTGACCAGGCGGGCCAAATCGGCCATCCACTCGGCGCCGGATGGCTGATCGTCGCGCTGTTCCTCCTTGCTCATAGGGCACCACCTCCTTCATAGGACCACTTGTACTACAGGTTGACAGACATGGCGCTTGCTCGTCAACCTGTAGTACAAGTAGTCGTGAGGATTTACCGAGGAAGGCCACCATGGAGATCGCCACCGACGACAAGGATGCCCGCTGGCGCGTCATCGCCACCGACCTACGAGCCGCCATCCTGGACGGGCGCTATCCCCCCGGCGGCGCACTGCCCAGCGAACCCGAACTCGTCAGGAAGTACGACGTCTCCCGCCCCACCGCCCGCAAGGCCATCGACACCCTCGTCTCCGAAGGACTGGCCTACGTCATGCGCGGACGTGGCTCCTTCGTCCGCCCCATGCCCGAACGCCGCACCATCCTCATCACCGACCGAGACCGGCCCGACCTCGCCGCCCCCGGCAACCACCCGGATGTCCAAGCCTTCGGGTGGGACCTCGCCCAACGCGACCAGGAGACCCCGCTGTTCACCGGCGAGAAGACCACCGCCAACCGCGACGTCGCGATCATGCTCAGCGTCCGCCCCGGCCACCCGGTCATCCACCGCCGCAGCATGTGGCACCGAGGCCACACCGCCGCCATTCACGGCGCATCGGCCCGCCTGGAGATCAACTCCTACACCAACGCCGACATGCTCGCCGACTACGACGACCCCAAGCGCCACGCCCAGTACCGCAAGCGCCCAGGCCTCTTCTACCAGTCCCTCATCCGAGAACACGGCCCCATCCGATGGATGACCCTCACCACCGCCCGCATCGCCTACGAAGACGAACGAACCGCCCTCGGCATGGACTACGCCGAAGCCGTCCTCATCATCCGCCGAACCATGGCCCACCCCAACGGCCACCCCATTGAGGTCACCGAGGTCAAAGCCCCCGCCAACCGCTACGAGATCGGCTACCACCGCGAACTCGCCGACAACGCCGAAGCCGACTTCACACCGCAGGAACTCAGCGACAACGGCATAGACCTCGTGATCTAGTTGTCACTGCCAGCCGTGGGATACTTTTGGCCTTCCTAAACGGTCTCAGTGCAATCCTCGTCGTTTTGCGACGAAGGTGCATGGCATGGGTGACCAGCCGAACGAAAGAGGTGCCGTGGTCAATCCCTTATTGGAGCGCAGCCCTTCTAGGCCAAGAGTCAAGCTGCTGACGATGCTGGTCATTGCGCATGTACTTGCTGGTGCGTGTGTGGCTTTCGCAACATACGACCCTTACGACAAGCGTGATATCTCGTTCATTCTTCAGAAGGCGCGTGAAGGCAAGGTACGCGAAGCGACTCTTATCGACGATGAGCAACGCATCTCCGTCTCCACAATCGATGGTCAGAAGTGGTACGCCCACTATGGGCCGCCCGGCCTCTCTCCGGAGGCGCTCGTGGAGGAGCTGATCAGGGCTGACCCGCTCGGCAACCTCAAGGTCACTACTGAGGTTTCGGTGTGGGGCATGAGACTCGACAGCACAGCTCAGACAGCACAGGTCTGAGTGGCTCAGAGTTTCTTTACTGGTTCAAGGCGACGGCGCTCCGCGCCGTGCGCACGGCCCCGCGCCCGCTCGCCGTCCGGGCGTGCGGCCTAATGAGAGCTACCGGGTCGGCTTCGAGCTGGGGCAGACTCGGTGACAGTAGCCGTCGGCAGGTGAGCACTCGTGCGGCCGGGACCTTTCGGGAGTTCTACCCCCAGATCGTGCCCCTGTCGGTGGTCGGGAGGGTTGATCGCTGATGGGATGTCGTGCCAGGCAGTCGGTCTTGAGCACTAGATCATTAGGTTGGGACAGTCCTCCCGCGAGCTGCTGAACCAGGTTGCCGTCCATGGGTAGGAGGAACTGAGGTGCTGTTCGTCGGGGATGACTGGGCTGAGGAGCACCATGATGTCGAGTTGCAAGACGAGACGGGGCGACGGCTGGGCAAGGCGCGGTTGGAGGAAGGCGTTGCCGGGATCGCGAAACTGCATGAGTTGATCGGCCGGCATGTGGCTGAGGGCGTAGAGGCGGATCAGGTGGTGATCGGCATTGAAACCGATCGAGGTCCGTGGGTGCAGGCGTTGATCGCGGCGGGCTACCGGGTGTATGCGGTGAATCCGTTGTCGGTGGCACGTTACCGCGAGCGGCACAGCGTATCGGGGGCCAAGAGTGATGCCGCGGACGCGCGCACACTGGCCGACATGGTGCGAACCGATCGGCACCAGCATCGCGTGATCGCCGGTGATACTCCTCAGGGGGAGGCGATCAAGGTGGTGGCCCGGGCGCATAAGACGCTGGTCTGGGAGCGCACCCGCCACGTGCAGCGGCTACGCCATGCACTGCGAGAGTACTTTCCCGCAGCTCTGGCCGCCTTCGATGATCTGTCCAGGGCAGACACCCTGGAACTGCTGGTTACGGCACCAGATCCGGCTTCGGCGGCCGAACTGACCTTTGAGCAGATCAGCGCGGCACTCAGGCGAGCCCGGCGGCGTAACGTGGCCGACAAGGCAGCGGCGATACAGGTGGCTCTGCAGGCTCGCCATCTGAGCCAGCCTGAGGTCGTCACTGCCGCATACGCCGCCTCGGTGCGCGCCCAAGCAGCGATCCTGGCTACCTTGAACGAGCAGATCAAGACCATGGAAGACCAGGTCGAGGCACATTTTGGCCGGCACCCGGACGCTGAGATCTACCTCAGCCAACCTGGGCTGGGACACCTACTCGGTGCCCGGGTGTTGGGTGAGTTCGGCGACGACCCCGACCGGTACGACAACGCCAAATCCCGCAGGAACTATGCCGGGACCAGCCCGATCACCAGGGCCTCCGGCAAGAAGAAGGTCGTGCTGGCACGATTCGTGCACAACGACAGGCTCATCGATGCCCTGGGGGCTCAGGCATTCGCCGCGCTGAGCGCCTCACCAGGTGCCCGCGCCTACTATGACGAGCTGCGAACACGCGACGTAGGTCATCACGCAGCTCTGCGCCAACTCGCCAACCGGCTCGTGGGGATCCTCCACGGATGCCTGAAAACACGCACCAAATACGACGAAGCAACCGCCTGGTCGCATCGCACGGAAGGCGAGCCCCGGCAGAGATCGGAAAAGACATCCAAGATCGCGGCTTGACATCTAAGCGCATGGGATGTCTGGGGGCCGGTCCCGGGCGGCAGCGGCTCGGGCCGTACCACCGCACGGTCGCCGCGCCACCGTACACCTTCCGTGACCGATCTCCGCGCCGTCGCCGCCGTTCCGCCGCCGGCTCCCACCGCTTCGCGGCCATCCGGGTGCTTCGCATGGGCGCCGGCCGCTCCACTCACCAGGAACGGGGGACTCTTCGACCCTCATGCCTCCGGCGGGAGCGCTCTGCCCCCGAGGTGGGGTCACCTCGCACACCATCGACTCAGGCAAGCCCAGCAGCCCGGCTCCTCCGCATCAAGCCCGGCTCTAACCGCAGGACAACACGTGATCGAGGAACGGCGACCGGCGGACGTACACGCGAAGCCGGGCTTGACACTCCGTCCCCGGCCCGCTGCCGCTACGCGGTGAGTCGACGGCGTACGAGGTGATCATCTGAGATATCCTTCGACGCTGAGGTCTAGGCATGCCTATCTATAGGTGTTCTTCTATAGATGAGAAAAGGTCAATCATCTCAGATGTGAGTTCATCGAGTCTTAGGCGATTTGAGATCGCTCGTGTTGATATCGTTTTTATCTTGTTAGCCGCGAAATGACGGTTGAGATGGCTGAGTAGATCCTTGGGTGGGCTCATGTGCAGGCGGTTCTCTGGAATTTTCCAGAGCTGCTCGAACTCCTTAAGTGCTTCTTGCGTATGAGTCACATCGTGCTTGCTGGGGTCGGTCTTTTTCCGCTCATAGGCGAAGTTGGCGAACACGCCATCCCGCGCATCCGCCACACCCGCCTCCAGAATTTGGGCTATCTCATCCGCTTCTATATCAACAAGGCGGGCGATGGCGGAGGGGACGAGCAGATAACTCTCAAGCTCTTTTCTTCTCCATACATGAGGGCGGACTCCGGCTGATTGAAGTGCGTGAGTAACGTCGTAGACCTGCTCATTGGTGCGATAATCCCGATCCAGAATCACATATATCTCAATAGCCTCGCCGAGCAGATCTCGTGTCATCCACGCGAATGGTTCAACGTGACTCCAATTAGTGAAGCCGCGTAGTGGAATAACAGTGACTCCGCGCTCTCCGGCTAGTCGTTTCGCGCGTGCGATACGCGCCATATTGCGGAGCACTCTCATGTCATAGCCCTCAACAAAAAGAGCTACTCGACTTCGAAGCGCCCTGGCCATGCCAAGATTGAATCCGCTTCCAAGCTTGAGGTTTATATCGCTCAGGAGAGATTCATCGTGCACACGCTTCGAGTTTTGTTTGGTTCGATCGATCCAGATTATCGATTCTCTTGCTGCCTCTGTCAGGATCTCTGGCGCATGTGTGGCGAAGATGACCTGCTGGCGAGACTCTTCGATTATCCCTACTAGGCGGCGCTGGAGGTCTGGATGAAGAAACACATCAGGCTCATCTAGGACGAGTGTGTCACTCTCCTGTTGGCGCCAGAGGTGATATAGGACCTGAACCCATATCTGCAATCCGTCGCCCGCCCAGAAAATCTCCTTCTCCGTGCGGGCGCCGACCTCGCGATAGTAAACGTCCAGATTTATCCCATCGCTCACGTGTAGCCGGAAGGAGTCTAGCTCAGGAGTGTTATCCAGGACGAAAGATGTGAATGCTTCGTAAGCGGCCTGATCGCGTGATCGAAGGTGGTAGAGCTGGTTCCTGAAATGCCTGCTGGTTAGGCGTGACAGTTGATGCCTGGCGACGTGGCTATCGCTGAGGACTGTTTCCTGATGCTCGATTGGTACCAGCATGGGGACGATTCCCACCATGCTAGTCGCTGCAACTGCCGCAGTCGTTGTACGAGCCAGAGTACCGCGCTGTTTGTCAAGATAAAAGAAGGGCGGGTCCATGCCGGGTGGCCAAACTATGGATAGGATGCCCCTGCCGGAAAAGTGAAGCTCTAGCTTACTCGTCTCTTCGTGATGGAATTCATGACGTACGTTTTCTGAGATGAAGCCTTCTGCTTCACGCTTCGCGAGATCAGAAAGAAGGAATCCCGCTACTTGCCGTTGGATCGCAGGATCCAGAAATTGCCGTGCTGGCGTTTTCTTTCTCGCATGGATAACCGCCGCAGAACACAATCGTAGCGCTGAGATTGCGGTGCTCTTGCCTGCGTTATTGGGGCCAACAAGAATATTCTTGCGCGCGAACTTTATCGTGAAGCGTTCGAATCCCTTGTAGCGGAATAGTTCGAGCTTGTCCAACATAGGTTGCTAGTGTATGACTACCTGAAGCGAGACACCAGCTACTTTTCGCGACGGCTTGCAGTTGGGTGCTCGGGTCTCGGCATGACCCGCGAACGTGTGGAGTTCTGGTTCCGGGTGCCTGGAACCGAACGCTGGGCGAATCACCTAAAACGAAGCATATGGGCCTAGTACTCCAGTGACACTTCGCGATCTTGGTTGTCGTTGCTCACCAGGGGTGGCTGTTGACATGAAGCTGCCCGCTGGTTGTTGATCTCGCGGTGTTGATCACGCTTTGGACCTAGCCTTCTCACATGGGATTGGACATTACGGTCCTCATTGTCGACTGGGCGCACGTCAAGGAGGCCCCACCCGACCAGCGCCTGGAACTGCTCATGGACGTCGCATGCTCGGCTGATGATTCGGACCTTGAGGATCCCGAGCGCGGGTGGGTGTGGCCCTCGGTGTTGGCCGCACCATGGTTCGCGAGGTACGAGTTTTATCGCACGCTAGGCTCGTTCAAGGCACATTTTTGGGCCGGCCAAGCCTGGGAGAAGATTCGTGTCTTTGCCGACCCGGATCTGCGCGTGTCGCTGGACGGCTTCTTGTCAGGGCTGTTCTGGTACGGGCCTGACCCCGCCAACGATGCTGTCCACGTGCATGGTGACCTGTTTCCTGCTGATATCGACAGGAGCCCGGGCGTATCGCTCGCCTACCCTCCAGAGGCCGTACCTACCCTAGTCAAATCCTGGGTCAGGGCCGCACCGCGCCTTGAGGAACTTCGTGAGCCCTTCGCCACGCACGCCGCGCGCCCTCCAGGACATTGGATCAAGAACTTCGAGGAATTCGCCGACCTGCTCAACGATTGGGGTGAGGTGGTGGGCGAAGCCGACAGTCGCGGGTGGGGGCTGATCGGACTGCCAATTTGACCCGCACTCGACCGTTCCCTTCCCCAAGACGTCCGGCCACGGTCAGACCGCCTGATCGAGGCCGATGTCTGGGGCACCGGTGATGCGATGGCTCCGCCAGGAACATGACAGGTGGATTGAGCGAAAAGCCGTTCAACCCACCTCAAGCCAGTTGTCAACGCCCTGCTCGTTGGTGCCGATCACGGTCAGCTTCCCTGCACAGCGACATTGGGTACTGAGATGGCATGAAGACGGCCACCACGTGATCATTCGGAGTTTGTGAAGACATCTGAAGATCGCGTGACGGCCGTGGCCAACACTGTAGACCCTGACGGCTGGATGGTCACCTTCAACGACCTCATGAGCCGGATCGCGAGCCGTTTCGGTCGCATCGAGCCACGTCGCACCGCCACCGCGTACGTCCGTGGACTGCTGTCCGACCTCGAAGCCAAGAACTGCTGGAACTTGGCCGAGCACGCTGGATTGACCGGACCGCAGGCCATGCAACGCTTGCTGCGCACCGCATGCTGGGACGCCGACGCCGTACGCGATGACGTGCGCGGCTACGTCATCGAACAGCTCGGCCAGGACGGGGTACTGATCGTGGACGAGACCGGCTTCCTGAAGAAGGGCGGCGGCTCGGCCGGGGTGCAGCGGCAATACACCGGCACCGCCGGGCGAATCGAAAACAGCCAGGTCGGCGTGTTCCTGGCCTACGCCACACCGCGGGGACGCGCGCTGCTCGACCGGCGGCTCTACCTGCCCGAACACACCTGGTTGGCCGACCGGGGCCGGTGCGCCAAAGCCGGGGTACCCGAGCAGACGGCCTTCGCTACCAAGCCCGCCCTCGCGGCCGAGATGATCGCCGATGCGCTGGACGCCGGGCTGTCGGCGCGATGGGTGAGTGGCGATGAGGTCTACGGCCAAGACCCGCGCCTGCGCGGCCTGCTGGAACAGCGCCGGATCGGCTACGTGCTGGCCATTGCCGGCAACCGGCGGGTGAACCTGGACGGAATCGACCGCAGCGCGGCCGACATCGCCGCCGGCGTGGCCGATCGCCACTGGCACCGCTACCGCGCCGGTCAAGGCGTCAAGGGCCCGCGCTGGTACGCCTGGGCCTGGGCCCGCATCGACGAAGCCGAACCCGACGGATATCGGTGGCTGCTGATCCGCCGCAACCTGGCCACCGGCGAACTTGCCTTCTACCGCTGCTACGCACGCACCCCGGTGCCTCTGACGGCCCTGGTGAAGATCGCCGGCATGCGATGGGCGGTGGAGGAGTCCTTCCAGGCCGCCAAGGGCCAGGTCGGGCTGGACCACTACCAGGTGCGTACCTGGAAGGCATGGCACCGGCACATCACCCTGGCCATGCTCGCCCTGGCCTTCCTGGCTACCCTCGCCGCCCACCAACGGCCATGCGACGAGGAACACATCGCGCTGACCATGCCCGAAATCCGCCGACTGCTGGCCATGCTCATTCTGACCCGCTACCACACCACCCAGCACGTTCTGCACTGGTCACACTGGCGCCGCCATCATCAAGCCACCGCCCGACGCTGTCACTACCAGCGCAGATCCCAACCATGATCGCGAAATGTCACTGGAGTACTAGCTGTCTCACGGACGCTACTCTTCACGGAGTTGGTGCTCAGGCAGCTCCGTCTAGGTCGTGTTTCATAAGGCATTGAGCCACTGGTTGATCGCAGCGATGATGACGACGGCTTCGTAGCGTACGGCGAGCTTGTCGTAACGGGTCGCCATGCCGCGGTTGCCTTTGAGCAGGTTGATGCCGCACTCCACAGCGTGACGCAGCCGGTAGAACGCGGGGTCGAAGGCGGGCGGGCGACCTCCCTTCGATCCCTTGGCTCGCCGGTGAGCGTCCTGGTCGGCCTTGCTCGGAATGCACGCCTTGATCCCACGCCGGCGCAGATGAGTCCGGTTGGCCTTGCTGGTGTAGGCCTTGTCGGCCAGGACCCGGTCCGGGCGGGTCCTGGGACGGCCACCGCCGAGGCGGGCCACCCGGATCTTGCCGAGCACCGGTATGAACTGCGGGCTGTCGCCCCGCTGCCCGGCGGTCACCACCGCAGCCAGCAGCTTGCGGCCCTGCTCGCAAGCCAGATGGGTCTTGGTGGTCAGCCCGCCGCGCGAGCGCCCCAGGCCATGATCGGCCGGCTCGCTGTGCACCCCGCCGGGTGGTTCCTTTTGCAGGTGACCGTCCCGGCGTGCTCCGGCCGCGTGCTGGTGAGCCCGGGTGATGGTGGAGTCCACGCTCACCGTCCAATCGATCTTCCCGGCGGCGTCCGCACACGCCTGCAAGGCCGCCAGGATCCGCGCCCAGATCCCCTCCCGCTGCCAGCGCCGGAACAAGCCATACACGGTGAACCAGTGGCCGTAGCAGGCAGGAACGTCCCGCCACGGCGCCCCGGTCCGGATCCGCCACCGGATCCCGTCGATCAACTGACGCTTGCTCCACTTCGGCGGACGCCCCTTGCCCGATGCGGCAGGCAGATGCGGCTCCAGCGCCGCCCACTGCGCATCAGTGAGGTCGTGCCGCCTCGTCACCACTACGCTGGTCACGAGGTCTCCGGTATTTCGTTCTTCTTGGTCGTTGAACCACCTACCGGAGACCTCTTCGTTCAACGATCACCGACACGCCTCACACACGTGATCTTTCGAAACACGGCCTAGGAGTGCACCCCAGAGTTCCAGGCGTCGTTGATCGACATTGGAACTTCGTCGTGGTCCGAAGCCTGCTTGGGCTACCGGCAGCCGCAACGCCCGAGCCTTGTCGTAGGCCACGACGTGTGGATGATTCACCTGTCAGGGGCTGGCTTGTTCCAGCACGAGCCGAGCGCAGACCACACAAGCACGCTTGGATGTTGAGGTAAAGGAGACGGACCAACCGCAGATGGGCAGCGGGTACACCTCCTGCCCGCACAGACTGTCCTCGGTGTCCGCTGGAACTGCATGCCGTATCGCCTCGCGGCCTGAGCCAGACAGGCCAAGGCGATAGTCGGCGTGAACGGCGTCTGGCTCGCCCTCTACCGAGCAGATGAACAAGTCGTCCCACTGGACTGGCCAGCGCCGCACCCCGCCCGGAAGGTCGGCCCAGTCGGCTTCCAGTTCTACGAGCGCCAGAGTGCCACTACGCAGGACCTCCACCACCATTCCGCGCTGCCCGATCAACAAATCTCCAACGGCCCGAGTGCGGGCGGGACTGTGGAGCATGGCCACGATTTCGACCCGACATCCCAACTTCTCGCGAGCTTCCTTCACTGAGGGCTCGCTTCCCTGGTCTCCCGGCCTAGGTCGCTGGTGTTAAGCGGTCGATCCCGGCCGGTTGAATCTCGATCGCGATCTGCTGAGCCGGGCCTGTGATCGAGCTTGGGTGGCCCGGCCTTTGCGGGGTTCGGGTCA
This sequence comes from Nonomuraea helvata, assembly GCF_039535785.1. Classification (NCBI taxonomy): domain Bacteria; kingdom Bacillati; phylum Actinomycetota; class Actinomycetes; order Streptosporangiales; family Streptosporangiaceae; genus Nonomuraea; species Nonomuraea helvata. The sequence goes on along the minus strand of NZ_BAAAXV010000011.1, from coordinate 13,681 downwards.
GCCCTGCTCTGCCGAGTTATCCACAGGGGTTCCGAAGGGTGTCCGCTGGCCTTCCGTAACCGTGGCGTGCGGTTGTTCTCCCTGGTCAGGCCATTGTCGCTGCCCATCGCCCGGTTGAGGTGGAAGTAACGCCGAGCACCGCCAGGCGTGCCAGGTTGACAGCGGCGGCCAGCAAAGAAAAGTCCGCGTCGACTTTGGCGGTGCCGCGCATGCGGGCGCGGCGTCCGCCATGCCGTCGCCGCATCAGATGCGCGATCTTGCGTTCGACCTTGGGCCGGGTGGCGCGGTATCGGGCCAGCCAGCCGGGATCGGCACTGTTGGCCCGGCCCCGGGCCAAGTGTGCCTCGTGCGGGCTGAGGTTGATGTCGCGGCCGTCCTTGGCGGTGGTGCACCGCTCCCGGAGCGGGCATCCCGCGCATGCGGAGCCGAAGGCCGCCACGCCACTGCCATTGCGATGCCAGCGGATCTCCTTGACGATCTGGTTCGGGCAGATCACCCGCCCGGCCTCCAGATCGACGGTGAAGGCATCCTTGGTGAAGCGACCTCCGGGCGCGCTGGAGGGCTGCGTCTTGACCATCGCCTCGATTTGCGCCCGGTCGAGCTTGGCAAGCATCGGCCCGGTGCCGTAGGCGGCATCACCATAAACCTCGGCCTGCTCGGCCTGCTCGGCCTGCTCGGCGTGCTCGGCCTGCTCGGCCTGCTCGGCCTGCTCGGACAGGAGGTCAGCCAGGAGTTCGGCGGCCGGTTCGGCATCGCCCACGTTGCCTGCCGTCACCCGGGTGGCAGTGATGATCTCGCTGTCGGGGTCTTCGGCGATGTGGCCTTTGTATCCGTCGAACGAGCGCTCCACCGTCTTGCGGCCGTGTCGCGCCTCGGCATCGACGGTGGAGATGACACGGTCCTTGGCCACCTTGCGGGCGATCCGAAACACCCCGTCCTCGCCGTGCTGCAGGTCCTGGCCGAGCACGGTGGCCAGCAATCGTGCCGCCTGATCGACCTCCTCAGCCACCTTCCGTCCGTCCAGCACGGCTAGCAGCGCGAACCCATCGCGGGCCCGCGAGTCGATCAGCGCCTCCCGCTCCGCTTGTTCGGTCCAGTCGATGACCGGCTTACCGAGATCGGTGTAGGCGTCCCCGCTGGAGATCACCGCCCGCAGCGCGACCCGCAACTCCCGGTCGGAGGCGCGCAGCACGCCCCGGATCGCCGAGCGGATCAGCGTGATGGTGTCCTGGGTGGCCACCGCGTCATAGATCGGTGCCGAGTCCAGCACCCGCTTGCGGCCGATCAGCCCGGCCCGGGCGGCCACCTCCACGGTCCGCTCGAAGATCCGGTCTGGCCGGTCGGAGGCGGCCAGCCGGGCCCGCATGTCCACCAGCACGGTGTGCACGAACCCTGGATGGTCGAAGTCCAGCCCGCCGGCGGCGTACTTCCACCGCACATCGAAGGCGAACCGATCCACCGCCTCGCGATCCGACAGCCCCTCCAGCCGCTGCAGCACCATCACCACCGCCACGATCATCGGCGGCACCGACCGGCGCCCATCCTCAGCGAACAGGTCGGCGAACATCTCGTCCGGAAACAGATTCCGGCACTCACGGTGCAGCACCGTGTAGATCGAGTTCGGCGCCAGCCGACCCTCGACAAAACTCACCGTGGAAGACAGCAACCCCGGCTGCATCGGAGTCTGGCCCACTGCCATCGCTCGGTCTCTCCCCGCTCCCGGTGACCAACACCGATCACCATGGCACAACAGGCGAGACCGACGCGAGATAGATCAAAAAACACCAGTCACCTAGATCGCGGATCCTTTCCGAAAGGGGGTGTCGTCGCTGGAGGTCCGCGTAGCGGAAGGCGACCCGGCGCGCGGCTCTCGACGGTTCGATGGCCGGATGGCGGGCGTACAGCACCCGTTTGCGGCGGTCGTCCCAGCCTGCCCGCCACCAGTACCAATCCCCGTCGCACCAGACGACGAGCCCGACCCACACGGACACCAGGCTCAGGCCGTAGCCGTCATGCACGTCTGCGGATACGCCATGAGCGGCGAGGGCGACGGCCAGGGCATCGGCGGCGTGCTTCTCTGGCGTGAACTGTCGGTTCGGCGGTTGCATGAGTGGCCTCCCATCACGTACAGCAGTGACGTAGCGTGACGGTATGTGTCGGCTGAGCTGTGAGGCCGGAAAGAAATTCAGGGGGCCGTCGTAGGCATCCGATGAGGATGAGGTGCATGCGAGGAATGACCAGCAATCTGTCCATCGGCCAGCGCGTGGCCTGGTACCGGCGACGGCGTGGGATGTCTCAAGACGTATTGGCCGGGCTGGTGGGACGGACCACCGATTGGCTGAGCAAGGTGGAGAACGACCGCATCACCTTGGATCGTCTGTCCGTCATCAAGTCCCTGGCGAGCGTATTGGACGTGTCCCTCGGTGATCTACTGGCCGAGCCACACCTGTTCGAGTGGACGGACGGAAGCGGCGATCAGACCATCCCCGCACTGCGCGCCGCGATCACCGACTATCGGCAACTCTCGCCAATGGCCGAGCTCGTGGAGAGCGCGGAACCCTCCGGTCAGGCCGACCTGCGACGAGCTCTTGCCGAGGTGTGGCGGGCGTACCAGGGAGCCCGGTACAGCTACGTGATTCGGACTCTGCCTGGGCTCCTGGGGGAGGCGCATCATGCTGCACGCGCTGCGGACGGTGACGCGCGCATGGCGGCGTCGGGAGTGCTCGGGCAGGTCTACCACGTCGCTGCCAGCATCCTGACCAAGGTAGGTGAGGCTGACCTCGCGTGGATCGCCGCTGAGCGGGGACTGTCCTTCGCACGGCAATCCGGTGATCAGCTCGTGACGGCCTCATTGCTTCGCTCCGTGACCCACGCCCTTCTGTCCAATGGCCGTTACGAGGCAGCCAAGCAGCTCACGATGGACGCCGCCGACCTGCTGTCTCCTGACCTCCCGCACGCCACGGCTGAGCTGCTTTCGGTGTACGGCACGTTGTACCTCGCGGGGTCGATGGCGGCGGCGCGAGATGACGACCGCAGCACGACACGCGCGTTCATCGCCGAGGCGGAGCAAGCGGCAGTGCGGCTTGGTAGTGACGCCAACCATGTCTGGACCGCGTTCGGGCCGACGAACGTCCGCATCCATCAAGTGGCGACGGCAATCGAGCTGGGTGACATCCAGGTGGCTGTGGAGCTCGGGCCGAAGCTGGATACCAGCGGGCTTCCGATCGAACGTCGCGCTCGTCACGGCCTGGCCGTGGCGCATGCCTTGAGCCTGTGGAACCGTACCGACGACGCGATGACCGCGCTGTTGGAGGCCGAGACCATCGCTCCCGAGCAGGTGCGCCATCACTACCTCAGCCGCCAGCTCACGATGTCGTGGATCAGAAGGCAGAAGGGCAAACCCAGTTTCCAGCTCGCAGCTCTCGCCCGGCGACTGCACATCGTGTGAAGGCAGTCCCTGTGGCGTAAGGTCGGGGCTGTGAACGATCAGGAGGCTCCGCCGTTCGCCCAGGCCCGTGCCGCCGCCGGTGCGCTGTTCTTCGATAACAGTGGCCGTGTGCTTCTCGTCCGTCCTACGTACAAGCCTTCCATGGACATCCCGGGCGGGTACGTCGAGCCGGGGGAGACCCCGTACGAGGCGTGCATTCGAGAGGTGCAAGAGGAGCTGGGCATTCAGCCGGCCATCGGTCGCCTCCTCGTGGTCGATTGGGCGCCTCTCCCTAAGGAGGGCGACAAGGTCCTGTTCGTGTTCGACGGAGGCACCTTGGACGGCGAGTTGCTCAAGCAGATCAGGTTCGTGGACAACGAGCTGAGCGCCTACGAGTTTCATCCCGTCGAGGAACTGGACGGACTGTTGATCGAGCGGCTTGCTCGTCGCGTCAAGGCCGCCGCCACTGCACGCGAGCTTGGCAAGACCGTCTATCTGGAGCAGGGCGAGGCCGTTCCCACTGAGTGACTATCTGAGTGACAACGGCCCAGGACGAGCGTGGACGATCGAGGACCAGGGCGGAACGTTCGCCGAGGTGAGACCCCGAATCGCCCGAGGTCCCACCTTCTCGCGGCGAGCCTTACAAGCGAGGGGTCACTGGTTCGAACCCAGTACCGCCCACCAGCAGGAAGAGCCCCGTCTCCGATCATGGAAACGGGGCTTCGTGCCATCAACGTGCCATTAGCAAGCGCAAGCAAGCATTCCAGAGGCACACGTGTTGACCGGATTGACCCGATCAGGGCCCATATTGTCTCGCTGGCGACACAATGTCGAAGATGTTCGTATCGCCCTGCTTCCGGTAGGTGGCTGGCTGTCCTCGACCCCCAGTTACTCGACGAGCCCCCTCGATCTCGGCCCGGCCTTGGCTGCCTCGGACTCGCCGTTGCCGTTGCTGTAGCCGAGCAGCATGGCCCGCCACTCGCGGAACGCAGCCGTGTCCTGCCCAGACCCGCCATGTGGACGCCGCGGTGAGCCCTGGCAACAGCACGGTGGTGCTGCCTTCTCGTTAAAGGGCATGTGGTTCTCCCCCTTTGTGGCTACACTGTTCGCAATCGGCTACAACGTAGCCAGTGCCGATACGCTGTTCGCAAGAGGAGGGGCCTCGCAATGACCGATCCGGCGAAGGAGCCCGCACCTGTCCTGGTGTGGAGCAAGAACCGGCGCACCCCCCGCCGTCAGGCCCCGAGCGTGGAGCAGATTGTGCACACCGCCATCGTGATCGCCGATGCCGAAGGGCTGTCTGCGCTGTCGATGCGTCGCGTCGCCGCCGATCTCAACTCCGGGACGGCCTCGCTCTACCGGTATGTGGCCAGCCGCGACGACCTGCTGGATCTGATGATCGACACAGTGCAGGGCGAAACCGATCCGCCGCCGCTGTCCCGCGATTGGCGGACCGACCTCACCAGCGTCGCCGGCCACGTACGCGCCACATTGCTTCGCCACCCGTGGCTTGGCCCTGAGCTCGCCGGCCGCCCGGCTCTCGGCGCGAACTCGCTACGCCAGCACGACGTCGCGCTCACCGCCGCCACCGCGCTCACTTCTGACATCACCCTTGCCTCCAAGGTGGTCGACACGGTCCTGGCGTACGTCTTCGGCGCGGTCGCCCGAGAACTCGCCGAAGACCAGGCACGGCGACGATCCGGCTTGACCGAGGACCAATGGCGAGACAGCGTCGCTCCCTACATCCGCGATGTCATCGCCGGCGGCGCCTACCCGCAGTTCGCCCGCCGGGTCCTCGACGCCGAAGACGCCACCGAAGACGAGCGCTTCGACTTCGGCCTCGCCTGCGTGCTTGACGGGGTCGCAGCCAGAGTGCGCAGCACCGCAAGACCCACCGAAAATGCCAACTCGTGACCGGACCTACCTGACACCCCGCAGATCGTCTGGGCCGCGCATGCGCCGCCTCGGCGCGAACGGACAGCGGGCGCCGCCTTCCTCTGCCTGGCGACCCTCATCGCCGGACGGAAGAGTTCCGGCGAGCGATGGACCGGCACGACCCCGAAACGGCCTCTCCCACGGCCCGCCAGAGATCCTTTGAAACATTCCGACTCGACAGTCCCGCACAGGGGACACGCCCACACCAAGGAGATACTCATCATGATTCTGGTAACCGGCGCAACCGGAAAAGTCGGCCACAACGTAGTACGGCAACTGCTCGACGCGGGCGAGAAAGTGCGGGCGATCACTCGCCATCCCGAGAGTGCCGGGCTGCCGGACGGCGTCGAGGTGCTCCCCGGCGACCTGACCCGGCCCGAGACGCTGCCCGCCGCGCTGCGCGGGGTCGAGCAGGCCTTCCTCTTCCCCGTGTTCGGCTCGCTGGACGACTTCCTCCGGATCGGCAAGGAGTCCGGGCTGGAGCAGGTCGTGCTGCTTTCCTCGGCGGCGGTGACCTCACTGACACCCAACTGGATCGGGGACCGGCACCTCGAGTGCGAGCGGGCGGTAGAGGAGTCCGGCCTGTCGTGGACCCATGTGCGGCCGGGCATGTTCATGGCCAATGACCTCGCCTGGGCCGCGCAGATCGCGACCGGCGATGTGGTTCGGGCGCCGTACGGGGGCGCGGCCGCGGCGCCGATCGATGAGCGCGACATCGCCGCGGTCGCCGTCCGCGCCCTGCTCGACCGGCAGGTCGGGGAGGCGCACCTGATCGGCGGGCCGGAGTCGCTGACCCAGATCGAGCGAGTGCGGATCCTCGGCGAGGCGATCGGCCGCGAGCTACGGTTCGAGGAGCTGTCGAGGGAGCAGGCCAGGGAACGCATGATCGGTCAGTTCCCCCCGCAGGTGGCCGACCTCCTGCTCGACGCGCTCGCCTCGGCGGTCGGCCGGCCGGCGGAGGTGCTGCCCACCGTCGAGAAGGTCACCGGGCGCCCGGCGCACACCTACGCCCAGTGGGCCGCCCACCACGCGGACGACTTCCTCCGCACCTCGGCCTGAAGACCTTTGACAGGGTGCTCATGCTGAGGCCACCGGCGGGTCCGGTATCCGGCCTCAGCTCAACCTCAGATCGGGTGTTCCATCAGAAAGAAGGAAGGCAGATCACGGGCTTCCGGCGCGATGGTGGAGCACTTCTCCGGCAGCGGGTGCGCGCCGTCGCGGTCTTGGATGGAGGCGAGGTACAACCAGTGGCGCTCAAGAGCGCGGACGTGTAGACAGACAACCGCAGGCTCCTGATCACCGAGTTGCGTGGACAACACCTCACCTGTCACGAGCCCGCTCCTGCTCGCGGGCGAATCACTCGGCAGCGGCGTCTACCACGTAGCGCTGGGGGTCTGGTCCTGGTCGGTCCGGCCGAGAGCTTCCAGGACCCAGGCGCGGCGGCCTTGCTTCTGCTCGGCCAGGGTCTTGTTGGACCACCTGCGGAAACCAGGACTCGCCGACCGGCGTAGCCGAGCCGATCGGGCTTGTGCGCCTTGACGTGTGATCAGGTCAGCTGGATCCGCACAGCCTGTAGAGCTCCGCGACGTCTGTATCGATATCCGCGATCACCTGGTTGGGATCGCCGCCGGTCATGCCGTTCAAGCGGAAGTTCAGTTCCTGGAATTCGGCGGCCAGCCGGCTGATCTTCGCCCCTACCACTCCTTCCGCTTTGAGGACTGCGCCCATCAGGTCGTGGTACGTATGCTGAGCCGCTGCTGCCTGGCTGCTGCGGACGGTCCCGGCGTTCCGGCGGTATGCGGTCAGCGCCGCCGCCGCCTCGTCGCAGCCGCCAGGACGGACCGCTGACAGCAGTGCGGAGGAAACCGGAACCGGTCGCGTGGGGCTTGGCATCGGTGGCTGGGGCGTGCTGGACTCAGGCGATGGACTCGGGGTTGGCGGTACGGGCCGGGTGGTGATCGGATCTGGTGACGATGACTGCGCGGCCGTGGTGGGGCCTACCGCGTCGGACTGGGGCTGCTGAGGCGAGACCGGCGGCATGAGGTAGGCGACCAGCGCGACGACGGCGGCGACCGCACCCGCCAGAGCGCTCACAGCCGGCCAGTTCAGGCGCAATCCTGCTCCTCCGCCCGCCCCCGGCGGCTGCGCTGATCCGTTCTTCGCCATTCTCTCATCGTGACCGAGCCGCCGAGCTCGGTCCAGAATCCCTTCTGTTGATCTTCTTGAGTAGAACTCGCCGATAAAGGCAGGGGTGAAACGACTTCGGCGACCCGAGGGGGTCGGTGGAAAAACGGCGCCGCCCTGCATGAACCGCACCGGCGGCAGGTCAGCACGCGAATGGTGCTGCCGTCATCCTCGGCTGTATCCCGGACGTGCTCGAAGCTGATACGCCACCATGGCGGGTACGGTGGGCAACGCCGGACCCGCCATGGACGAACAGATTAAGAAAGGACCTGATATGCCTGGCGAAGCCACGGCGGATTCATATGCATGGATAACCCATGAACGCTACGCCGGGCTGCGGATTTCCGGATTTTCGGTGATTTTCGTGCGCGATCGGGATAGTGCATCGCTGCTAGGAGCACTGGACCTACGTACGCCAGTGGATGTGGCAAGCATGCTCACTCCAGGAGGGCCTTTCATCGCGTCCGTCCACGCTCATCCGGCAGGCACCATCACGGTCGAACGTGGCGGTTACATGGGCGCCCTCCACCCCATCATGGAGAGCCTGTCCACCGGCGCGGCAGCCGCCGGCGTCTCACGGACATTCGAGACCGACGTCTACTTCGCCTACGCGGAAAACGGCGAGGTGATCTCCGCCTTCACCATTGACGATCCGGCAACCAGGCGCGGACGCTCGCCCGACACCATCGCGGCCCACATAGCGGATCTCGGCTTCCCAACTTTCGACGACGACCTTGAAGAAGACGAGAACGAAGACGAAGAAGAGGACATTTACGCCGCGACACCCGGCAAACGGCAACTCGCTCTATGCTGCGCGCTGGCCCTGGCCACCCGCCTGACGGGACTTCGGCTGACGGAAGACCTGCTGGCGACGCAGGTACCCCGCTACCCGACCTCGTCACTCTATTCCGCAGGCGGAGTCGCTACCCCGGCGATCTGAACGTTGACAGAGCGCGACGTATAGGAAGCGTGAACGCTCAAAGCCGAGCCCCCTCCTTTCGGGGCGGTGGCGGGGATCAAGACCTCGTGGTCGGGACCCAGTAGCGACGCTTCTGCTCGGTGATGTCGAGCAGCCGTCCGCCGTTGGCTTCGATGACCCGTTGAGAGGCGATATTCGTCTTGTCGCACATGACCAAAGCCTGAGAGATGCCTAAAGATCGGGCGATCGGCAGCGCCGCGGCGAGCATAGCCGTCGCGTGACCCTGGCGGCGTGCGCTGGGGCGGACGTCATAGCCGATGTGGCCGCCGAACTTCTCCAGTGCCGGGGTGAGCCGGTGACGGATGGCCAATCTTCCCAGGAATTCCTCGCGGTCGACCCACCATAGGGTGGTCATCGGCACGAATCCGGGGCGTACACCCCATGAGTTCCGCTCGTCGACCACTCGCGCGGTGTACGCCTCGAAGGCCGCCGGGTCCACCAGAGCCTGCGGGTCGACATCGTCGATGTACCACGGAACCGGATAGTCAGGGTCAGCACGGAACTCGGCCGCCGCGGCCAGAAACGACGTCCGCAACGTGCCGATCGGATCGATGAACTCTGGCATGGCGACCATGATGCCTGCGAGGGTGGGTGGCACCAAGCCCTTATCGGGCTCAGCGACGTCGTCGCCACTCTGCCGCCGGCCCGCACCCACTTCGCGGCCCTCCGGGTGCTTCGCATGGGCGCCGGCCGCTCCGCTCACATAAGACGGGACGACTCTTCAAGCCCTATGCCTCCGGCGGGAGCGCTCCGGCACCGAGGTGGTCACCTCGCACACCATCGACTCAGGCAAGCCCAGCAGCCCGCCTCCTCCGCATCAAACCCGGCCCTGACCGCAGGACAACGCATGACCGAGGAACGGCGACCAGCGAACGTACACACGAAGCCGGGCTTGACACTCCGTCCCCGGCCCGCTGCCGCTACGCGGTGAGTCGACGGCGTACGAGGTGAGTACCAACCTGCCCGCTCAGCCGGAACACGGTTGAGCGGCTATCACGACGAGGGAAGAGGGACCGTGGAAGGCACCGCCCCCTCTTCCGCAGGCCGTTCGGCCAGATGGACGCACGCCGGGCAGGCGCGCGTAGCCGTGGGTAGGAAAGGCAAGCACCAGCCAAGGGTCGGCAGCGGGCTCACTGCTTCGCCGCACAAGCCGATCTTCTGCTTGGCCCGTACGGCATGCTGTACAGAGTTCCTCTCGTGGTCGGACAGGCCGAGCCGGTAGTCGCATGCTGAGTTGAGCGACGCCATCCGCGTCGATCGTCTGGCAGAGACCGTGGTCTACCTCGTACTGGGATAGACGTCGGCCGTTTCGAGTTGCCCAGAGACGCCCCACAGAACTACGCCAAATACACCAACCGGGAAAAGCCGCTTGGAGGTCTCCGAGAATTACCGGGGTTGACATGGGATCAGCGTGCTTACCTTTGCGTGACGAACCCACCGCGTTATAGAGACGTCCAGGACGTTATGGCGTTACGCTCAAAAACGTCCCTGACGTCCTCCGTCCCGAGGTGTACCGTGGCCAACGTCGCCCTACGCAGCGCCATGCTGAACGCCAAGGTCACGAACCAGAAACCTGGCCGACCGGTGTGGCGTGGACGTCAAGACGGTGGAACGCTGGCTGCAGGACGAGGCTCGTGTCCCGCACCTGCGGCACCAGTGGGCCGCCGCAGAGGCACTAGGAGTTGAGACAGCCGTGCTATGGCCAGACGCAATTCGCAATACGGTGAAAACAGGGCCGGACAAGGAAGTATTGACGGTTTATCCGTATCGCTCCGCGTGCCCGAAATCAATCTGGCGCAACCTCATCAACGCGGCGCGCAACGAGATTGTGTTCGCCGGTTACACGAACTACTTCCTGTGGCTGGAACACCCGAACCTGGCGAAGGTTCTCAAGCGGAAAGCACAGCAGGGCTGCAAGATCCGGTTTCTCGTCGGCGACCCGGACAGCGAGGTCACCCACCGCCGCGAGGAGGTGGAGAACGTCCCGCTGACCGTATCCACGCGCATCCGGATCACGCTCTCGGAGATCGAGCAGCTACGCGACGTCCCCGGCATCGAGGCCCGGTACGGCGACGAGCACATCGCCATGAGCGTGTTCCGTTTCGACTCGGAGATGCTGGTCACGCCTCACCTGGCCAAGCTAGTGGGGCACGACTCGCCGATGCTGCACCTGCGGCGGTACCAGGACGACGGCTTGTTCGACCGATTCGCGTACCACGCTTCCGAGCTGTGGAGCAACGGCCGTGACGTATGGCAGCAGCCCCAGCCCACGGGCCAGATGCTGGGTGACTAAGTGAGCGACAATCGTCCCGGACGGCCCTGGACTCCAGAGGACCACAGAGGACGATAACCCCAGGTGGGGGGCAAGTATCGGCCAAGATCCCACCCCTTCCTGATGTGCCTTAGAGGCCGCGCAGATAGGCGCGATGGAGTACCCAGGGAGTTGAGCGGGCGCAGGGCTTGGCGATCATGGAGTTGCAGCGCTCTGAGATCATTGAGGAGACCTGTGCCTGCTCTGCCATCATGGCTGATCGAACCCCTCTTCCCTCGCGACGTCGCCCACCCGCCTGGTATGCATGGCTGCCATGCACAGTTTTCTTCTCGTTGAAGGCTCGAACACGTCGGGCAGCGTGGTGACGGAGTATGCGGGGGTCCACCGGAGCGTGGCTGCGGCGGAGTCGGCCATCCGGGACTACGTCCGCTCGGGCGGCGGCTTCGAGCTGACCGCGTCGGCGGGCCAGGAGTTATCCTTGCGGATCTACCAGCAGGGCGCACTTGTGGCGGAGCATGATCTGATCCCGTTGCTCCGCCTGCAGATCCCCGGCTTCGCGGAAATGGGATTCGACGACGACTACGACCACGTCGGAGGCGAACCGGAGCCGGACAGCGACGCCGACGGCATAGACGATCGGAACTCCTGGCCGACATGCGCGCGGAGGCACTGCTCGACCACCACCGCGAGATCGGGGTGACGGTCGAGTGGCACCGCATACTCCTGCCAGCACTGCGGGAGCATGCTGACTCGCCGAGCGCGAGAGCACCAGCATCGGCGACCGCGCGGCGGACCGCTGTCCCACCCACGCGCCTCTCCGAGCCCTCGGAGCAGGCGCTCTGGCAGCACGTCCCGCCCTACGGCGAGGTACCGACTGGACGTCGCCAGCGGCTGGCGCTGAGCGGGGATGTCGCGCAGCCGGGCAATCCGGAGTAGGCCGCGATCGCGTCGTAGTCCGACGCGCGAACTCGGCAGGCGGTTGAGCAGGAGCGGCGGCGACGTTCCGTCGCAGGCCGGCTGACGGTCAGCCTGCATTCGGGAGCCTCGCAGGGGGTTCCGGCTGGGAGCGGGGGTTTCGTTACGCGGGTCGAACAGGTCTCGCTGGGCATTGAGGGAGCTCTTGCACGACAGCACTTGACATCCGCCTGCGGTCTGATCATGGCGGGAGGTCGCGCCAGCGTTCGGCCGACTCCAGAGCGTCCAGGCTGATCCGCTCCAGGAACGCGCCGCCCCTGGCCAGGCGGCGTCCCACGGTGTGTCGAGCCCGAGCCGCCGCCCCGCCGCCTTCGTGAGCTCAGCCGCCTCGAGCGTCTGCCTCGAGCTGATCACCGTCGAGTGGTACAGGCGTCGTCGTCGACCACATAGATGTCGTGCCGCCGCTGCGGATCACGTTCGCGCCTGATCAGCCCCTGCTGGGTCAGGTAGCCCACTGCCATGGAGATCGAGGCGGGACTGACGTTCAGCCCACGCGACAGCTCGGCCGCGGTGAGCCTGCCGTCCTCGCTCAGCCACAGGCCGATGAGCACGCGCGCCATCATTTTCGGCAGGCCCATCCCGACCGCCATCTCGACGGCTTCCTCTTGCACCTCGACGACCTGCGGTCCTGGGTTCGCGCCTCGGCGCGAACGTGCCGGGGTGCCGGCGCCGCGCCCGCCGCGCTGTCGCCTGGTGCGCCCGCCTCAGGCGTAGTCGCTGGGGCCGCCGTTGCGGCCGACCTCACGGCTGATCGTCGAGGTCCGGCCGGTTCAGCCGCCTGGCGATCTCGGCGTAGGAGCGGCCTTCGGCGAGGCCGGTCGCGATGCGGTGACGGTCCTGCAGGGTCAACCTTCCTTCTGACATGACACCACTATTGCGTTCGGGGGCCACACAATGCAATGTTTCATTGCATTCAGTTTCAGCGTCAACGCATCAATTTATCGGCTCTGGCCTGGGATGATGTGCCTCACCTGATTGACATAATTTCTGAATGCAACGTAGCTTCAGTTGTGATGAACACGTACTATCGCGATGAGCCGGTCGCTCCGTCCCTCGACCGCTCACCCGCCTGTCCCTTCGATCCCGCCCCTTCGCTCACCGCCCTGCGCGCAGAGCCAACCCATCGCCCGCCTGGCCGTGCCCGAGGGCGCCCCCGGCGTCTGGATGATCACCGGATACGACCTGGTCCGCCAGATCCTCGCCGACCCACGGTTCAGCTCCCGCTACGAAACCCACTACCACCCCCTGGCGGGCGGGCACCTGCCGCCGGCCCCCGTCGGTGACCTGACCGGCATGGACGCACCCCAGCACACCCGCTTCCGCAGGCTGCTGGCGGGCAAGTTCACCGCCCGCAGGATGAACCTGCTCACCGAGCGGGTCACCGAGATCACCCGTGAGCGGCTCGACGCGATGGAGCGGCAGGGCCGCCCGCCGACCTCGTCGAGGTCTTCGCGCAGCCGTTCCAGCGCTGATGATCTGTGAGCTGCTCGGCGTACCGTACGAGGACCGCGACCAGTTCAGAGCTCCACCCAGGCCCTGTCGGACGCCGGACCGCTGAGGCGCAGTACGCCGCCTTCGTCGAGCTCGGCACGTACCTGCGGAGCTCGCGCTCGCCAAGCGGGCCAAGCCGACCGACGACCTGACTCAGCGACCTGGCCACCGGCGGCGACCTGACCGACGAGGAAGCTCGGCGGCGTGGCCGCGTTCCTGCTCGGCGCCGGGCTCGGACACCACCGCCCAACATGCTCCGCGCTCGGCGCCTTCGCCCTGCTGCGCAACCCGGCCCAGCTCGCCGCCCTGCGCGGCGACCCCGACCTGGCCATCGGCGCCGTGGAGGAGCTGCTGCGTACCTGTCCGTCGCCGCCACCGGTATGCGCGGCGTGCTGGAGGACGTGGAGCTCGGCGGCAG